>JBEKDY010000031.1:0-33124 GCA_050014115.1 Candidatus Sulfotelmatobacter sp.
TGACGCTAGCCGCCATGGTCGGCAACGTGGCGCTGCTCAACAGCACAGTCCTCACCACCACCCGCATGCCCTTCGCCATGGCCGAAGACGGATACCTTCCCGCCGCCCTCACCCGCAAGCATTCGCGCTGCGGCACACCGTGGCTGGCGATCGTAATCTCGGCCGTCATCTACGGCATCCTCGCGCAGCACAAGCTCACGCAGCTGATCTCAATTTACATCTGGCTGCGCTCGGCCACGACGGTGCTGACGGTCCTTTCGGCCTGGAAGCTGCGCCGCGCCCGTCCCGAAATGCCGCGCGCGTTTGTGATCCCCGGCGGACGCTTAGGATTGTTCTACGTAGTCGCGGCGCCGGTGGTGATGGCGATTGTGGCGCTGCTAGGCAGCGACCGCTTCGGCATGATCGGCGGCGCAGTGGCAATCGTGCTGGGTCCGGTTGTGTATGGAATTATTGCTTTCCGCAGAGCATAGATATACACTAACCCATGTATATCTTTGCACGGAAAGAGGAACTCCATGCAGGTCTCAAAATGGGGAAACAGCCTGGCGATTCGTTTGCCCGCCGCGGTGGTCAAGGCACTCAATCTGAAAGAAGGCGACGATATCGAGATTCAGGTCGCCGGCAAACGAGCCTTCGACGTGAGCCGCGATCAGAGCCGGCAACGGGCATTGGAACGTCTGCGAAAGCTGCAACGCCCGCTGCCCGCGGGATTTGTCTTCAACCGCGACGACATCTATGAGCGGTAGGGCGTTCTTCGATACTAACGTTTTGATTTACAGTCTGGGTGCGAAGGATCCTCGCGGACGCCGGGCCGAGCAGCTGGTGTTGGAGGGCGGGGTAGTCAGTGTGCAGGTTCTAAACGAGTTTTCCGATGTCGCCCGCCGCAAGATTCGTATGTCCTGGGACGACGTAAGGCAAGCCCTCCGGGTAATTCAGTTCTTCTGCCCCGATCCGGTGCCGATCACAATGGACACTCACGAACGCGCTTTGACTATTGCGCAAAGGCACGACATTCGAATCTACGATGCGCTGATTCTCGCCTCCGCGTTGGGGACCAACTGCACCACCTTGTACACAGAGGATTTGCAGGACGGGCAGGTCATCGACGGTCGGTTGACGATTCGAAATCCGTTCAGGTGATCCGAGGTGCAGGCGGAGTAGCACCTGTAACGGGGCGGTCCCGTCAGCGAGAGTGGTCCGCGATTGTCTCTCCTTTTCAACCGACCTGGAACGGACTATCCTTCCACCCAGCAACCCAGAATCACCGCCCGGAGGTTTCCCATGCCGTGGCCATTCGCGCGAGAGTTGTTGGCAGTTTTCGCCTCAAGCCCTGCCGAGACCTCATCCTCGCCAAGCACGCGTTTCGCCTTCAAACTGTTTCAGGAGTTGGCAACTGCGGATACCTCCAACGTTTTCTTCTCGCCGTCGAGCGTGATGTTCTGTCTTGCCATGGTGCACGAACTGGCTTCGGGAGAAACTCGCCAGGCCGTGGCGAAGGCGCTTGAAATCGCGGACCTCAATCCCGCCGATGCCCAACTCGCCATCACTGCGCTGAAAGCCGCGTTCCGCCCACGTCCCGAGGTGACGGTACGATCAGCGAATTCGCTCTGGTGCAGCGATCACGCGCATGTGCGCCCCGAACTCGCCGCCAAACTTCATGTCGCTTACGACGCAGAATTGACCGCTCTCGACCTCGCGGCCCCCGACGCGATTCCGCGAATCAACGCCTGGGTCAGCGACAAGACGAATGGCATGATCGGCCACATTCTCGACAAACTTTCTCCCCTGGCCGTTCTGGTCGCGATCAACGCCGTTTATTTCAAGGGACGCTGGACCATCCCCTTCATACAGCCCCTGACACGGGATCGGCCCTTCACCACCGCAAGTGGACAAACAAAGCAGCTCCCGCTGATGCTGCAGAGCGGCAAGTACGATTATTACGAAGACAGCCGACTGCAGGCGGTGGCCTTGCCTTACCTGGGCAGCATGGCGATGCATGTTGTCCTGCCCGCGGAACGAACCGATCTGCAGCAGTTTCAGCGCAGCTTGGCGTCAGGTTCGTGGGAATCGTGGCTGGCGAGGCTCGAGCCCATGCCTGGGACAATCGGCTTTCCCCGGTTCAAACTAGACTACTTTGTGCCATTGGAACGGGCGTTGAAGGCCTTGGGCATGGAGCGAGCTTTCGATCGCAACCGCGCGGAGTTCGACGGAATTCAGGCGGGCGAACAAGCGGTCTGGATCGATAAGGTTGTGCATCGCGCGGTCGCCGAAGTGAATGAAGAGGGCACGGAAGCTGCAGCTGTGACGATGGCCACCGAGTGCTTCTCCGCGAGCCGGCCGCGGCCGCCTCGCATGTTCCAAATGATCGTGAATCGCCCGTTCTTCATCGCGATCCGCGACGAAGCCACCGGCACGATTCTGTTCATGGGCTGGATCGGCGATCCACAGTAAATCAGTTTGCACGCTCGTCCGCTTCTACGATCTTGTCACCCGAGGTCCGCATCCTTTGCGGACCGAAAGACCGCTGCAACCTGCCGGGAGTTGCACAGGTCCTTCACTTCGGTCAGCATGACAGAGCGACTAAGTAGCGGCTGCGGAGCTCTCTAGCTCACCCAATCCAAAAATTTGTACCACGCCCCCGCGAACGGCAGGAACCACGGACTCCCGTTGTACAGCCCGAGCGGCGCGCCGGGGAACGGGATGCCTACGAACGGATTCTCCGGCTTATCGCCTGCCGTCGCTTGTGCGGAAATCAGTTCCGCAATCTTTTGGCCTTGATACGTGGCCATCGCCACGCCGTGTCCGGCATAGCCGACAGCGTAATACATGCCGTCCATCTGCCCGGCGTGGGGCATGATGTCGAAGGCGAAGTCGAGCGTGCCTCCCCAGATGTATTCCACCTTTGCGTCGCTCAGCTGAGGATAAACATCGATCATGCCGCGGCGCAGAATCTCGGCGCTGCGGCGAACGGTCTGGTCGTTTTCCGGAAAAAACGCGGCGCGTCCGCCGAACAGCATACGGTCGTCGGGCGTGAGCCGGTAGTAGTAGAGGTAATTCTTCGAATCGTAGATCATGCGGTTGCGTGGGCTGAGTTCGCGAGCCAGTTTCTCCGGCAAGACTTCGGTCGTAATAATGAACGACCCGATGGGGATGATTTTCTTCTGCAGCGCCGGAGTCGCGCGCCCCGTGTATCCGCTGGTTCCGACGAAAACATCGTGCGCCCACAACGCGCCTCGCGACGTGGTCAGCCTCCATCCTGCCTCGCCCTGCCGCGACTCGCGTTGCAGGCTCTCGACGCGGGCATGCTCGAAAATCTCCGCTCCCGCTGTCATCGCCGCGCGTGCCAGCCCCGCCACGTAGCGCGCCGGATTCAAACCCGCGCTCACTTCATCCACCATGCCGCCGAAATAAATGTTCGATCCAATCTCCGCGCTCAACTCCTGCCGCTGCACCACGCGCAGCTCGTGATTGAATTCGCGCGCGATCACTTCCGCCTGTCGCGCATAGTCGTCAAAATGTTTTTGCTTGCAGGCGACCTCCAGATGTCCGCTGCGCGAGAAGTCGCACTCGATTCCCTCTTCGCGCACAATCTGTTCGACGCAATCAATCGTAGCCAGCGACGCGGCATACATGCGCTGTGTCAGTTCCCGCCCATACATCGAGATCAGCTGGTTCACGCCTAGCTTCATCCCGGTCAGCACCATGCCGCCATTGCGCGAACTGGCGCCCCAGCCGATGGTTTCCGACTCCAGCACCGCGACTTTCGCGCCACGCTTCGCCAACGTGCGCGCCGCCGAAAGCCCGGTGAAGCCGGCGCCGATCACGGCAACGTCCACGCTCTCCGGCAGAGGTAAAGCCCCAGCCCGCGGCATATCCACGGTGGTCAGCCAATAGTTGTATTCCTGCATGCTCATGCCTGCGCCCGCCGCCGGCTGCGTTTCCATCGCCGATGCGACCTCGCATTCTAGCGCACCCGAAGGATGAGGTCCGAGGTCCGGCGTGTCGGGCTTCGGGCTTCGGCTTTCGGGCTTCCGCGTCGACCCTATACTTTTGCGATGTTGCACGAGACGGTTGCTTGCCGATGCCCACCGATGAATGAGCCGTTTTGCCGAAGCCCGAAAGCTGATGCCCGAAGCCGAGATTGCGACGCCCAGGTCCGAACCAAGTATCCGAGGTACATGTACTCCCGGTGTCACGACGAGGCACAGTAATCCACCACGGTAATCTTGCCGTTAGTTACTGCCGCTCCTAATCTTGAGGCGTATGCCCCTTCGTTGCCTCCTGTTTTCCCCGGATGAGGAAACTCTCCGGATGATCGGCCAGGTCTTGACCGAACTCGAGATCGAAGGAGAATCCTGCATCCAGGCGGTTGAAGCCGTGGAGAAAGTGACGGCACGGCCATTTCAGATTGTCATTATCGATTGGAGCAGCCAGCCCGAAGCCGGCTTCCTGCTCAACACGGCGCGCCAGCGCAAACCCGCCGACCGCCCCTTAACGCTGGCGATTGTGAGCGACGACGCCAGCGTTCCCACGGCGCTGCAGGCGCTGCAGGCCGGCGCCAACTCAGTTCTGCGCAAGCCGCTGATCGTCAACCAGGTGAAGGACACGCTGGCTACGGCCCGCGACCTTCTGCGCTCGAAGCTCGAGGCGCCCGCACAGGCAGCCGCTGCCGCCGCGGCGGCCAGTTCCGCGGCTGCGAACGTTGCGTCTGCGATGCTCCCCATGGAGGTGCAAAGCACTCTGCATCACGGGGAATTCCTGCAGCCCTCGGGATCGCTCCCCGGCACGCAATTCGACACCGAGTCTTCGGACGTACAGAAATCGCTGGACCAGGCTGCCGCGGCCCAAATCGATCCGCTTAAAGATCTGGAGCTGATTTCCGGGCCGGTAGCACAATCCAAAAACACGCCGGCGCAGTTCGCGGCCGCGGCGCCCGCACCGGCCCCAACCCCGGATCTGCCGGACGATGAGCCGCGCGGTCTGGCCTGGTACCTGAAATCTCGAGCCAAATCGATGCCCGCCGAGGAGGCACAGCCGGAATCAACACCGCCGCCGCCGGAGAAAGCCCAGTTGGTCGGTTATGACCAGCCGTCATCCTTCAGCCGAGGCGAGCATGCCCAGGAGAATCCGGAAGCAGCGGTGGAACCGGCTGAGGCGCGTTCTGATTCTCTGAGCTCCGCCCTGCAGCACGCCGATTCCCAGCAACGCGAAGAAGCGGCGCTGTTCGCCTACATCTCGGGAGAAAAAACCGGCTCCGAGAAAGAACCCTCCGCGCCGCGCCCATGGCTCAAGAAACTGGCAATCGCCGGGGCCGTGATTGTCGCCGCCGCGGTTGCGTATTTCACCGTGCCGCAGGCCGTGGTTGAAAAAGACGCGAAGCTCGCCGTGGGCAAGATCACCCGCGCAGGACACAGCTGGCTCAACCCGCAGCCCGCCCCTACAGCGCCGTCACCCCAGGCGCATGAGAGTTTCGGGCGTGCCGGCGACGAATATAAACTCCCGGTCGCCGAGAATATTCCGGACGCGAACACCGACCCCTCGCAGATTCGCGTGTTGCCCGTAGTCGACCCAACCATAAAACCGCCAGCGAACGGGACCGCCAGCGCTGACCCCGCTGCGGCGCAGGCCAACGCCACCCCAGCCAGTGGCGCCCCAGCGCAGACAGATGCAAACCAGGTTCAGGCAAACCAGATCCAGGCAAATCAGGTTGCTGCCGGTCAAACGGCGGACGGCCAGGCTGCGCAAAATCAATCTCCACAAAATCCAGCCGTGCAAAATCCAGCGCAGCAGAATCAGACTTCAGCGAGCCCCGCGAATAACGCGACGCCGCAGCCGCAATCGACGACGCCCGCACCCGGCCCCGTGCAGAACGCGACGACGCAGGCAGCCAACGCGCCCGCCGATCCATTCCGCCCCATTCCATCGGCGGCGACGCCAACGGCCGCAATCCCGACGCCAGCGGCTCAGACAACTCAATCCGCGCCGGTGGTTCAGCCGGTGTCTAACGTTTCCGTCCCGGCGGCCTCCACTCCGAATCTCAACGGAATCCCGTCCAGCCTGAAATCTGGGATGGCGCAGATGACTCCCGACGCCAGCGGCAACAAGCCGCCAGAAGCCGCAATGCCCTCGATCGAGCCGGTGAACCTGCCCGAGACCACCGCTCGCGGTCTGCTGCTCCAACAGGCCACGCCCGTGTACCCTCCGTCGGCTCGCGGACAGTCTGGCACCGTAACTCTGCAAGTGTTGATCGGCCGCGACGGCACCGTGCAGGATGCCAAGTTCATTCAAGGCTCGCTGGCTTTTGCCCGCACGGCGATCGACGCTGTAAAGCAGTGGCGCTTCAGGCCTTACCTGATGAACGGACGTCCCGCGTCTGCCCAAACCCTGCTCACGCTGAGCTTCAAGCCAGGTTCGTAAGCTGCGACGATGTACTCGGCCTTACCCTGTGATCCTCTGTGCCCCTGCGGTGAAACTTTTTTGTCCGCGCAACGTTGCAAGTCTTTTGTTATGTTGGCGAATCGGCTCGCCTCTCTATTCCGCGATCACCGATCCACTTTTGGCTCATCTGATCAAATGCGGCGGGCAAGAGTGCCCGCCCTACACAAGTGCGTTCTAAGTTACTGAAGACACAAGGCGGGCACCTTGGCGATCGAAATCGGCATCTAAAGATATATAATGCTTGCAGTTCCTCCGAAGTCGATTCCTGCCGGGAAACGAAAAAATCTGATGTCCATGAAAACGAAGGCCGCGGTTCTTGTTACTTCTTTCGCCGTCCTGCTGTTTGTAGTTGTCGGTTCACTGGGCGGCGTTCACGCCTCTTCGAACGACGGCGCTTACCGCCAGTTGCAGGTTTACAGCGAAGTTCTGTCGCGCGTGCACAGCGAGTACGTCGAGGAACCGAACATTCCCAAGGTGACCGACGGCGCCCTGCACGGACTTTTGGAATCGCTCGACCCGAACTCCAGCTACATGACGCCCGAAGCCTACAAGGCCTACAGGGCGCACAAGGCCGAAACCAAGGGAGAAATCGGCGCAACCATCTCGAAACGTTTTGGCTATGCTGCCGTGGTTTCCGTGCTGCCAGGGTCGCCTGCCGAGAAAGCCGGCATTGAGCCGACTGACATTTTTGAATCGATCGAGAACCAGAGCACGCGCGAAATGTCGCTGCCGGAAATTCGCAGCATGCTGGCCGGAGTACCGGGCTCCACGGTGAATGTGTCCGTGGTGCGGGCCCGCCGCGCCGAGCCGCAGAAGGTTACGATTACGCGCGACATCGTCAGCGTTCCGCCGATCACCGACAAAATCATGCCGGATGAAATCGGCTACATCAAAGTCGACGCGCTGACCAAGGGCAAGGCTCAGGAAATTGCGTCGAAGATCAAGTCGCTGGAAAAATCCGGCGCGAAGAAAATTCTCCTTGACCTGCGCTACACCTCGGCCGGGGAAGAGAGCGAAGGCATCGCCGTCGCTAATCTTTTCCTGAATCACGGCACCATCACTTACCTGCAGGGCCAAAAAGTTCCGCGGCAGGCCTACAACGCCGATCCTGCCAAGGCCATAACTAACCTTCCCGTCGTCGTGCTGGTGAATCGAGGCACTGCCGGAGCGGCCGAGATTGTAGCTTCCGCGATTCTCGAAAATGCCCGCGGCGATGTAGTCGGCGAGAAAACTTTCGGCGACGGGTCGATAGAGAAGACCTTTGATCTGCCCGATGGCGGAGCGCTGATTCTTTCCGTGGCCAAGTATTACTCGCCCAGCGGCAAAGCCATTCAAGACACCGCCGTCACTCCCAATGTTGTGGTCGCCGATGACGAAGATAACGCCGGCCCCGACGATGAAGACTCAACGCCCGACACCACCGAGCAGGAAAAGCCCAAGAAAACTCAGGACGACCAGCTGAACAAAGCCGTCGAGGTTTTGAAGGCCCGCAGCAGCTAGTAAGCTGGGCTCAAGATTTCGTGTGAGGCGAGAAACTCGTGTGGAGACGGGCGACTCGCTCGTCCGCCGATAAGACTCCGACAAGACTTAAAGGTTGAGCACTTCGATTTCGCGCCGCAAGGCGCGCGATTTTATATCGCTTCGAGTCCGGCGTCAGCGCTTAAACCGAATCAGAGCCTTTCTTCGCGCCCTTCGCGGTTAAATGCACTTCGATCTTTCTCAGCCCGACCCGGGCGTTCTCAGATTTGCCGGAGCCCGAGAGTGAAGCCCGAAGCCCGCACTCCAAAATGCTATCCTGACTTCATCCACACCGACTCGAACGAATCATGAAATCGCTCTACGACGAACTTCCGACGGTAGAAATTGCCGGACGCAAGTTCGTGGGGCGCGTGCTGTTCGGCCTGCTCGTGCTTATCTCCGCGCTGGTCGGCGCCACGGCCGGACTTCTGCTGGTCTACACCACCGATCTTCCCCAGGTGGACGCGCTCGAAAACTACCGTCCCAGTTCGATCACCGAACTTTATGACGACCACGGCCGCGTCATCGGGTCGTTTGCGCTGCAACGGCGCGTGGTCGCCACTTACGAAGATTTTCCTCCGGTGCTGCGCGACGCGCTGGTCTCCATCGAAGACAAAGATTTCTACACTCACTCCGGAATTAATTTCTGGCGCATCGTCGGAGCGGCCTATCGCGACGTGGAATCCGGCGGGCGGGTGCAGGGCGCGTCCACACTCACCATGCAGTTGGCGCGTAATCTATTTCTCTCGCCTGACCGGTCGTTTCACCGCAAGGTGCAGGAGACGATGCTTGCCATCCAGATCGAGCGCCGTTTCACCAAGCCGCAAATCTTTACGCTCTACGCCAACCAGATTTTTCTTGGGCACGGCGTCTACGGTTTCGAAGCTGCTTCTGAGTATTACTTCAGCAAGCCGGCGCGGCAGCTCACGCTTGACGAAGCCACGCTGCTCGCGGGCCTACCCAAAAGCGCGATCGTGTATTCCCCGATCAACCATGCCGACCGCGCGCAGAAGCGCCGCAACCTGGTGATCAACGCCATGCTCGAAGATGGCAAAATCACCGCGGCACAGGCCGCCGATGCGCGTTCCGCGCCCATCGTTTTGCATTTGGCCCATGACCCTAACTCCCTCGCGCCGTATTTCGTCGAGGAAATCCGCCGCTACCTCGAATCGAAATATGGAACCGACCAGGTTCACGAAGGCGGCCTGAAGGTTTACACGTCGCTCGACGTAGACCTGCAAAAAGCCGCGAACCAGGCGGTTCTCGACGGTCTCGCGGCCTACGAACGGCGGCACGGGTGGAAGGGACATCTCGATAATGTTCTCGCCGCGGGCCTGACCATCGAGAAATACGCGCACGCCGATTGGGACGACGAACCAGAAGTCAACGGCTACATCCACGCGCTGGTCACGTCCGCGGGGCCCGGCATTGCAACGTTGAAATTCGGCCGCTACACCGCCGCACTCAGCCAGGCCGAAGTTGCCTGGACCGCGGCCAAGCTGCAGAATATTCTTAAAGCCGGAGACATCTGCTACGTCAAGATTCTTTCGCTCGGCGCGAACGGCGCCGCAAAAGTGAGCCTCGAACAGGATTCCGGCGCACAAGGCGCGCTGCTCGCTCTCGACAACGCCACCGGCGGCGTGCTCGCCATGGTTGGCGGCCGCGACTTCAACGATTCCAAGTTCGACCGCGTCACCCAGGCCCGTCGGCAGGTCGGCTCGTCGTTCAAGCCTTACGTCTACACCGCGGTGATCGACGAAGGCGGCAGCCCCGACGACACGGTCCTCGACGAGCCCATCAGCTTTCCCACTTCTAACGGACCTTATTCTCCGCACAACTACGACGAGAAGTATGAAGGCATCATCACTCTGCGCCGCGCGCTGGCGCAGTCTCGCAACATTCCCGCGCTGAAGCTCGCCGACAAAATCGGAATGCCCGCCGTGATCAGCTATGCCCGGCGCTTCGGCATTACGGCGCCGCTGCAGCCGTATCTTTCTGTGGCACTCGGTTCGGACGAGATCAGTTTGTACGAGCAAACTTCCGCTTACAGCGTTTTCCCGAACGATGGCGTGCGCATCACGCCGCGTTACATTACCCGCGTCACCGACTATGAAGGCCGCGTGCTGGAGGAAGATTTTCCCGACGTGAAAGATGCCATCAGCCAGCGCACTGCCCGCATCATGACCTCGATGTTGCGCGAAGTGGTGCTGCACGGCACCGGCGTTGCGGCCTCGAAGCTCCCGTTTCCGGTCGCAGGAAAAACCGGCACCACCAACGACTTTACCGACGCGTGGTTCGTCGGCTTTTCCCCGGCCATGACCTGCGGCGTATGGGTGGGCTTCGACGAAAAGAGAACGCTCGGCGCAAAAGAAACCGGAGCCCGCGCCGCGCTCCCGATCTGGCTGAACTTCATGACCGCGGCTACTTCCGGCAAAGATGTGGGAGACTTCGAGCCTCCGCCTGCCCTGCCGCACACTTTCCAAAAGGTCGACACGCCCGATACCGCTCCGGCCGCGGAAGAAGCGCACTGAGCGTTTTTTATTCGGGCGTTTTTCTTCCGGACTTTCTCTGGGCGCCCCGCGATTTTGGCCATGCCCTCGTGAGTTTCTCGCCCGCCCACCCCATGTACCAAAGACCCTTTGCGCTGGGGCAGAAACTTTGCCAGACTTAAAGTCAAGAGTACTTCGCGACCGATCGCCCGCTTCGCCAGCTTCTTTGCTCAACGCTCTTTGTTCAGTTTCTTTGTTCG
The DNA here is from genome assembly GCA_050014115.1 of Candidatus Sulfotelmatobacter sp. Taxonomy (GTDB): domain Bacteria; phylum Acidobacteriota; class Terriglobia; order Terriglobales; family Acidobacteriaceae; genus Sulfotelmatobacter. The sequence continues at coordinate 10,706 of JBEKDY010000031.1, forward strand.
GTTTCTTTGCTCAGCGTTCACTGTTCCGCCACCAATCAGGAAATTTTTGCGAATGGCGCAACTGGATTCTAACGATGAGCATCTTATCGGCGCTTTTCCGAAGGCGCGCCGGCACCGGCGTGCACGAACCTTTTCACGATAACCGGGAGACGAAACAACATGCGAATCCTTCCCCAATCCGCTTTCATCCGCCGTTCCTCGCTCCTGGCCGCGCTGGCCTGCTTCCTGTGTCTCGCCCCGGCGCTGTCTCATTCCCAACAGGACGTCCTCACCTACCACAACGACAACTCCCGCAACGGGCTCAACTCGAAGGAAACCATGCTCACGCTCGCCAACGTGAACTCGGCCACGTTCGGGAAATTATTTACGGTCACGGTTGACGGCCTGGTCGACGCTCAACCGCTTTACCTGCACGCTGTCTCCACCGCCAGCGGAACGCATAACCTGCTCATCGTGGTCAGCGAACACGACAGCGCCTATGCCTTCGACGCGGACACTGGCGCGCCCGTCTGGCAGGTGACCGCGCTCAAGTCCGGCGAGACGCCCTCTGACGATCGCGGCTGCGGCCAGGTCAGTCCCGAGATCGGCATCACCTCCACGCCAGTCATTAACCGCCCCAAGAATTCGAATGGCGTCATCTATCTCGTGGCGATGTCCAAGGACAGTTCCGGAAATTATCACCAGCGCTTGCACGCGCTGGACGCGGCCACCGGCAACGAACTGCACAACGGTCCCGTCGACATCGCCGCCACATACCCCGGCACTGGGGACAACAGCGCCAATGGCTTTGTGATTTTCGACCCGGCGGCTTACAAAGAGCGGTCGGGCTTGCTCTTTCTGAACAATACGGTTTACCTGGCGTGGGCCTCGCACTGTGACGACCGTCCCTACACCGGCTGGATTATGGGATACAGCGCCTCCACGCTTGCCCAGACCACGGTGCTGAACGTAACTCCGAATGGCAACGAAGGGGCGATCTGGGGCGCCGGCGCCGGCTTGACCGCGGACTCCGAGAGCAACATTTATTTCCTCGACGCCAACGGCTACTTCGACACCACGCTCAACGCCGGCGGCTTTCCCAGCGAGGGCGACTACGGCAACGCGTTCCTCAAGCTCAACACCAAGGGCGGACTTGCCGTCGCCGATTACTTTGAGATGTTCAACCAGGAAAACGAAAATGGCTCCGACACCGATCTCGGCTCCGGCGGAGCGCTGCTCTTGCCCGCGATGAAAGACGCTCAGGGAAATATCTGGGATCTCGCGGTGGGCGCGGGCAAGGATTCCAACCTCTACGTGGTAAACCGCAACGGCATGAGCGGATTCAATTCCACCAACAAGATGTACCAGGAGCTCGCTGGAGCCCTGCCCGGCGGAGTCTGGTCCATGCCCGCGTACTTCGACGGCAGGCTCTATTACGGTCCCGTAGGCCAGCCGATTCTTGAGTTCGAATTCAAGAGCGCCAGGCTGTTGACGAGCCCGATCGCCCAAACCAGTCACGCTTTTGGCTATCCGGGCGCCACGCCCAGCATCTCTGCGAACGACGGCAGCGATGCCATCGTGTGGGCGTCTGAGAACACGAATCCCGCGGTCCTGCACGCATTCAACGCCAAAACTTTAGTCGAGATTTACAACAGCAACCAGGCCTCCGGAGGCCGCGATCAATTCGGAGCTGGCAACAAATACATCACGCCCACCATCGCTAACGGTAAAGTCTACGTCGGCACCACCACGGGAGTGGGCGCCTTCGGCCTGCTGCCGTAGAAACCGGCGGCGAAGCTTGGCGCCACAGTCCCGAAAAGCCGGAGGTCAGGCCAGCAAAGTCAAAAGCGGGTGGGCAAGAGTGCCCGCCCCACACCGGCAGCCCTAGGCCGAAACCGCATCCTTCTTCCCATCCTGCTCCCGGCGCAGCCGCGCCACCACCAGCCGGATCTCATCAAACGTAATCTCCGGAGGCAACGCGTCTTTCAGGGGCTTCAACCGTTCCAACCCCAGCTGCCCGCAGGCTGCCTCAATTACCGATTGCCGGGTCGGGTCAATCCACGCCTGCTGAAATTCCAGCAGCCCGCTCTCCACCAGATTCGCCACTGCATTCACCACAGTCGCAACTTGCCGCCCGCGAATCTGCGCAATCTCCTCGAAACTTTTCCCCGCGGCCAGAAGGCTCAGCGTTTCTAACGCGGGGGCTGTCTTTTTCGGCGGCGGTTCCGCAGCGCGGGCTCCTTCGCCGAATCGCAACAGCGCATCGAGAATCTGCTGTCCGAACGCCGCCGCCTTGCGCTCGCCGATTCCCGTAATTTGCAGAAGCTCCGCGATAACCTTTGGCCGCACGCGGCTGATCTCTTCGAGCGAAGAATCGTGCAACACCACGTAAGCAGGAACGCCTTGCTCCTTCGCAGTCGTGCGCCGCCACTCTCGGAGATACTCGCGCAAGTCCTCTTCCTCGACACTGACCGGTGCTTCGGCCTGCGACAGTGACAATGCCGGAGACAAAGGCTTCGCCGAACTTGCGACTGGCCGAGGAGCCGCCGGCTGCGTCGCGGCAAACCGTTGCCGCTTCCTCGGGTCCGGAGCAAAAACCTTTGCCAGCCACGCCGGCGAAGTCCCGCACACATCGCACGCTCCGCAAGACTCCCACTTCGGAGTCTCCCCAAAATGCGTGCAAATCTGCCGGTGGCGGCAGCGATTCGATTCCACAAACGCGCGGATCACGTGATAACGCTGCCACGCGCGATCCCGCTCGGCCGAATCGAGAATCTGGTTGGCAAAAAATCCCAGCAGCCCCGCGTCCGCTTTCTGCCACAGCATTACGCAATCCGCGGGCTTGCCGTCGCGCCCGGCGCGGCCCGCTTCCTGGTAATACTGCTCAATCGATTTCGGCAGTGCCAGATGGATCACCGCCCGCACCGTCGCCTTATTGATGCCCAGGCCGAACGCGATCGTCCCCACCAGCACACGCACTTCGTCCGACATCCAGCGTTCCTGGTTGCGCTTGCGTGAAGTCGAATCCATCTTGCCGTGATACGCCGCCGCCGGCAGGCCCTGGTCTTCCAGAAAGTCGACCGTCTCCTCCACCTTGTTGATGGTGGGCGCGTAGACAATCACACTGCCCTCGGTGTAGGTGTGGAGAGCATTCACCAGCATCGCCGGCTGCTCGACCGCATTACATTCGCGGACAATGTAGGACAGGTTCGTCCGGTGAAAGCTGGCAATATATTTATCCGGAGAGCGCAACTGGAGTTGCGCCAGAATGTCATGCCGGACATGCTGCGTCGCGCTGGCCGTGAACGCCGCGATGGGATGATCGGGAAAGTGCCCGCGCAGCCGGTTCAACTGCCGGTATTCGGGACGGAATTCGTGTCCCCACTCGGAAATGCAGTGAGCCTCGTCGATGGCGAAAAACGCGATGGGAACTTTCTGGAGCCATCCGATGGTATCGCCGCGCGCCAGCCGCTCCGGAGAAAGATAGAGCAGCCGGTAGGCTCCATCGCGCGCCTGCTTGACCACGCTCGACTGCTGCTGGTCATTGAGCGTGCTGTTGAGCACCGCCGCCGGAATTCCCATCTGAGCCAGCTGCGCCGCTTGATCCTGCATCAACGCGATCAGCGGAGAAACCACCACCGCAGTGCGCCCGGAAACCACCGCTGGCAACTGGTAGCAAAGTGATTTGCCGCCGCCGGTCGGCATGACCACGCAAGTGTCGCGCCCGGCCAGCAGGCTGCGCACGATGCGCTCCTGCAAAGGCCGGAACGAGCTGTATCCCCAGTAGCTGCGCAGCGGCGCGAGCAGATCAGGCGCGAGCAGATCAGCGTCCGGGGTCATGCAAGCAGTATAGGCTGAGGCGAATATTAGGAGAAGAAGCAGGCCGGCTCATTGTGAGCAGAGTCCCAAACCGGGAGCGGCAGCCAGCATCCTCAAAGAAAGTCTGTCATTCCGAGGAGCGCAGCGACGAGGAAGCTGCTGTCGCCGGCAGCGTCAATGACGCGTGTGTGCGAACCGCTGCCGGATACATCCGCGCAAACACCGCCCACACTGCCGCCATCACCACGAAACACATCACGCTGCCCTCCGGTCCCACCAATCCTCCTGTCAGCCACGTCGCGCCGTGGAACGACGAACTCAGCAGATGCCCCGGGGAAACACTCCCGCTGTCGGGAACGGAATAAAAAAAACTCTCGCCCCAATCCCACGCCGCATGAAACCCCACGGCAAACCACAGTGACCCCGTGCGCCGCACCGTGAGGCAGAAGAAAAATCCAATCACCGCCGCCGCCAGCGCGCCGCGCCAGTCTTCGCCTCCGTTGCCGAGGTGGATCAGGCCAAATGTAGCCGAGAGCGCGATTGCCGCCGGCCAAAATCCGATGCCGCGCGCCAGCGTGAACAGCGAGTAGCCGCGGAACAGAAACTCTTCATAAAACCCCACCAGCAGAAACGTTCCCGCCCAGAACGCGCCGAACTTCGCGATACGCGCGCCATGCAGCACGACGTGGCCGAAATTAAAAACGTGCAAACCACGCAGAGCCACGAGCAGCAGAGTGATCCCGGCGAAGCCCCAAGCCGCTCCCACCCAAAAGAACTTGCCAAACGCCTGCCGCACGGGCAATCCGTAGGCGCCCCAGCGGCGATGCTCGATCCGCGCCAGCAGCAGCGCGGGAATTGCCGCCGCCACAAAGAATGCGAACTCCAGCGCCGTCGCCGCCCGCAGCGCGCCCAGATTCCAAGTCCCGACCAGGTCGCCCGCAACTCGCTGCAGCAGATAAAACGTCAGCGCGTAGAATGCGAATCCCCAGCCCGCGCGCAGGCTGTCGCGGTCGCCGTCGCGGCCACCGTCGTGGAAAAAGAAAAGCGTGCGCGCGTAGGAAGGTTGCGTCGCCGCGGCGAAGCTTGGCCCAGCCGCGCCGTCAACTGAAGGGCCGCGACTGGATTCGCCGGCTGATCCGCTGGACGGTTCGCCGGAGTCAGCCGCGACCTTGGCCTTCGTTGCTGTGATCTCGTCCGCCAAAGAAGTTTCCCCGCAGAGGGGCTGGGTCATGGTAAAACACTCGGTTTCCTTGTGAACGGATATTTCACACGCGAGCGTTTCGGACGCCCCCAGTTCCTGGCCGGGCTGCTGCTCGTGGCATTCCTCACCCAGGCGAGCTGGCTGGTGAAATCGCAGTGGCGCGTGCAGTGGAACTCGCAATCGCAAATAAAAAATGGTGCGGAAGAATCCGAGGGCGGGCGCATCGCCGCAGGCTGGTCGCAGTGGCATGGTCACGGGATCGCCGGTGCGCCCTATCTCGACGCGCAGGAGGCGCCGGCCACACATCTGTCAGAGGTCTCCAACAGGAAAGACGACTACGACACCGAGCGGTCGCCGCTGCTTCCGCTCGTGTCAGCCGCTCCGCTGCTGGCAATGCCGGAGCGCTGGTGGAATTCAGATTCTTTCTCGTACTGGGGGTGGCTTACCCGCTTGCCGTTTCTGGCGTGCGGCGTGCTGCTGGGCGCGTCGTTGTGGTACGTGGCGCGGCGGCTCTGCGGCAACCACGGCGGGTTCGTCGCGCTCGCGCTCTACTGCTTCTCGCCGGCCATGATTCAGGCCAGCGCGGTCTGGCATACGGAACCAGAAATCGTCGCGGCATGGGGAGCTTTCGGCGCGATCTTCACGGCGATCGCGGTGGCGCATACGCTCTACGCGCCACGCGAGGTGGTGCTGTGGAACTGGCGGCGCATCGTTCTGCTGGGAGTGTCGTTGGCCATTGCAACCGGTTCGCAGTTCTCGATGATCGTAGTCGTGCCGGTAGCGCTGGCGTTTCTGCTCTACGTGGCGCCGGTGCGGCGGCAGGCGGGAGTGGTCATCTGGCTGGCAGCGTGTGCCGTTGGTTTTGTGTTGCTGTTTGCGGCGTATTTTTTTCATCCGCACGCATTCGCCGAAAGCATGCGCCACGCCGTGTTCTGGGGAGCGACCTGGCGAGCTTTTGCCATCCCGGGAGTCTACCGTCAAGTTGCGGCGCAACTGGGACGCGCGTGTCCGGCATTTGTGTTGGCCGTTCCCGCGGCGCTGGTGACGTATGCCGCGTGGCCGCGCACACGTTATTTCGGCAACACCGCGCCACTCTCGGTGACGCTGCTCTTTCTGGTGCTGGGGATGTCGCATCCGCACCTCGGCGGCGCAGGATTTCTTCTTGCCGCTGTGCCGTTTCTGTTTCTCTTCGTGGCCGGCGTGCTCGCCGATCTTATGGAGACACGCTACCGTTCACTGGTAACTGCCGCCGTCATCGGACTGCTGGCGGCGAACACGGCCTGGAGCTTGATCGCGCTGGCCCGCGTTGGGCAGGGATGAACCACCGACCCCGCAAGGATGACTACGGGCACGTCCTGCCCGGTTGGGGTCATTGACCAATCGTGCGTTCGCGGGCATCGATTGGGGCGTAGCCTATAAGCAGTGACACCCCACTCAACACTTCCGCGGGATGACGAGCGAGCGCGGCTGGCTGCGGTTTATGATGCGTCCCGCGCCAAGGAGCACGCCGCTTCCGGTCAGCTTCTAGACGACCGCCTTCGGTTCATCAGCCATCAGGCTAAGCAAATTCTTCTCATCGACGTGTCGCATTGTTCGGCAGCCGAGGTCGAAAAGATTTTCCGGGCAGTTCCCAAGCTTGTGATTCCCCGTCCGCTTGGGTCGGTGTTGATTCTTACCGATTTTACGGGAACATCTTTTGACCCAGAAGCTATGCGGGTCATGGAAGAGACCGCCGTCTTTGACAAGCATCATGTCAGGAAATCCGCGTGGGCGCGATGGGAGAAGTTTCCGCAGGGCTTTTGTGAGACCCTAAGCGGCTTTTCCCGCCGCGAGTTTCCCGTTTTCAGGACCCGCGAGGAAGCTTTGGCTTGGCTGGTGAAGGACTAGAACCACCTTTCGAAAAACACGAAAGCAGGGAGCAGCCCTTGGCGGTGGTAGGGCGAGCACCCCGCTGCATACTTCGGTGGCGATCCTGTTTACCGCAGTGTTAATGCACGCTGACACAGGGGTCCCTCACCCGTCTTCGGCGCGTTCGGGATGAAATCGCTAGTGTTATCGTACTTGCTCAAAGCCCTGCAACACGCGTAAGCACCACCCATTCCCCTCCCACATCAAGACACCACGGCAGTGCGGTACACTGCGCTGGATGTCTTCTTTCCCTGATCAGATGGGGTTCAGTTTTCGGCCGCCCGAACGGCGGGTTTGGGCCGTGCGCGAGCTGGTCGCGGCGGTGCGAACTCATTTGGAGCGGGAGTATTCGGATGCGTGGGTGGAAGGGGAGATTTCGAATTTCCGGGCGCCGGATTCGGGGCATCTTTATTTCACGCTGAAGGACGGCAGCGCGCAGATTCGGGTGGTGATGTTCCAATCGTCGGCGAAGTTGCTGAGGTTTCGTCCGGCGGACGGAATGCAGGTGGTGGTGCGCGGGCGGGTTACGGTGTATGAAGCCCGCGGCGAGTTGCAGATTTCGGCGGAGTATATCGAGCCTAAAGGCGCGGGGGCCCTGCAGATTGCGTTCGAGCAACTGAAGGCCAAGCTGGAGGCCGAAGGCCTGTTCGCGGCGGAGCGAAAGAAAGCGGTGCCGGCGCTTCCGGCGCGGGTGGGGATTGTGACTTCTCCACAGGCGGCGGCGCTGCGCGACATCCTCAACATATTGCAGCGGCGGCATCACACGGTGAATGTGGTGATTTATCCGGCGCAGGTGCAGGGTGAAGCAGCGGCCGCGGAAGTGGCGGCGGGGGTACGGCACTTTAACCGCGAGAGAGGCGTGAATCCCGAGCGAAGCGTTGAGGTGATTGTGGTGGCGCGCGGCGGAGGGTCGGCGGAAGACTTGGCGGCGTTTAATGATGAGGGGCTGGCGCGGACGGTGGCGGCTTCGGAGATTCCGGTGATTTCAGCGGTGGGGCACGAAACCGATTTCACGATTGTGGATTTCGTTGCCGACCTGCGGGCGCCGACGCCCTCGGCGGCGGCGGAGCTGGTGATCCGGTCGCGGCAGGGAGTGGAGGATCAGGCTGCGGCGTTGCACGAGCGGTTGGAACGTGCGGTACGCTACCGGTTGCTGATGGGTCGCCAGGCACTGACGGAACTGGCGCAGCACGGGGCGTTTGGGGGGATCATGGGAGCGATCCGGCAGCGGCAGCAGAAGCTTGACGATCTCACCTATCGCCTGGAGCGCGGAGAACGGCGGTTGCTGGAGCAGATGCGGAGGCGCTGGGAGATGGTGGCGGCGGCGGTGCGGCATTATGACTTGGGGGCGGTCCTGGCCAGTATGCGGGTAGGGCTGGGCTCGGGGGTAGCCGCGCTAGCGGGGGCGATGCGCAACGTGTTGTTGCTACACCGGACGCGAGTGGAGCGGTTGACGACGGGTCTGGAATCGCTTTCGCCGCTGGCCGTTCTGGAGCGTGGGTATGCGCTGGTGTTTGATGCTTCGGGGAAGTTGCTGAAAGATGCCAGCGGCACAGAAGTCGGGCAGGAAATTTCGGCGCGGCTGGCGCGCGGGGAGATTTCGGCGAGAGTGACGAAAAAAGGGTGACGAAGAAGCAGGAATAGCTCGCTGCATTACAATTAAGACTTTCGGGCCCACAGTTTGATCAGGAGAAGCACTCCGAGTGACGCAATTTCTGACCTCGTGGTCGAGAGTGTCGGTGGCGCTCGACATTCTGCTGGTGGCCATCATCATCTACCAGGTGCTGGTGATGATCCGCGGGACGCGGGCTGCGCCCATGCTGGCGGGCGTGGCGGTGGTTGCGCTCACGTTTTACCTGGCGCGGATTGGTGAACTGACCACGCTGAACTGGCTGGTAAGCCGGTTGTTGCCGTATGTGATCTTCGCGCTCATCGTGGTGTTTCAGTCGGAGATACGGCACGTACTGGCCGATCTGGGGCGGCGGCTGAGTTTTCGGGGATCGTCGGCGGACGGCGATTCTTACGACGATATTGTTCTGGCCGCGAATCTGTTTTCACAGCACCAGACGGGCGCGCTGATTGTGATTGAGCGCGAGATTGGATTGCGCACGCACGTGGAGAGCGGCGTGCCGCTGGATGCGCGGCTTTCCTACGATCTGCTCGCGACGATCTTTCGGCCGAGCGCTCCGCTGCATGATGGCGCGGTGATCGTGCAGAAAGACCGCATCGCGGCGGCGGCGTGCTTCCTGCCGCTGTCGATGAATCCCATGCTTTCGACGCAAATGGGAACACGCCACCGCGCCGGGATCGGGATCACGGAAGAAACGGATGCGATCGCGGTGATCGTTTCCGAAGAGACAGGAGCGATCAGTTTAGCGATCGGAGGCAAAATCGAGCGCGACCTTACGGTGGACCAGCTGCGCGAACGGCTGGGCGGGGAGCTGCGGAGGTATATGTCTCCGGTGACGCTGCCGACGGTGATTGCGCAGGAAGAAGAATCGGACGCGGCGCTGGATTCGCCGTTGCAGGCTGCGGGCACGAAGTCAGAGAAGGAATCGCTTTCGGAAACGGAGCCTGAGCCTTGATCAGTTTTTTCAAGCGCTACGTGCTGCACAATCTCGGGCTGAAAGTGTTGTCGCTGCTGCTGGCGACCGGGCTCTGGCTGGCGATTGCGCGCGATCCGGTAGCGGAGGTCTCGATCCGGGTGCCGATTGAGTTTCTGCATGTGGGTGACAATATCGAGATTAGCTCTGAGCTAATTCCCGAGGCACAGATTCGGGTGCGCGGGCCGGGGCGATTTATCCGGCAGTTGCGAGCGACCGACGTGCATGCCGAACTCGACTTGCGCGATGCCAAGCCGGGAGAACGCACGTTTGATTTGACGGCGCAGGAGATTCGCCGCCCGCAGGATGTGGAGGTGGTGCAGGTGGTGCCGAGCCAGGTGCATCTGGCATTCGACACGCGGCTGACGCGAGAGGTGGAGATTCATCCGCGAGTGACGGGGACATTCATAGCCGGCCTGCAGATCGCCAAGGTGGAAGTGGATCCGGAGCGGATCACGATCACCGGGCCGCGACACCACGTGGAGCGGGTGGACTCGGCCACAACCGATCCGGTGGATGCTTCCGGAACCAGAATCCGTCAGACCTTTACGACGAATGTGTATGTGGCCGATCCGCTGGTGCAGGTGGTGCAGCCAACTTCGATTCACGTGACGGTGATTATGGAAGCGGTGTCTGGTTCCTCGGAGCACTAGCTCGCAGAGGAATTTCTCAGGCAGGCCGTAATTGTTCTCTCGTAATCCCACTCCTATATCGTCCTCGGTATATCATCCAGTGTCGGTCGTCGCTTTATGATGTGAAGTTAACTTCTTCTTAAATTTTATGGGCCAAACACGGCAACTATTTGGGACAGACGGGATTCGGGGCGTAGCGGGGGAATTTCCGCTGACCCTGGAAAGCACTTATCTGATCGGGCGCGCGTTGGGGCACGATTTGGTGCGTAATACACGCAGAGCGCAGGCCGTGATCGGGCAGGACACGCGCGAATCGAGCGGATGGATTGCCGACCGCGTCGCCGAGGGACTGGGAGCCGTGGGCGTCGACGTGCATAGCGCGGGAGTGATTACGACTCCGGGGATTGCTTATCTGGCGCGCTCGCGCGGATTTGCCGCGGGCGTGGTGATTTCGGCATCGCACAATCCGTGGACGGACAACGGGATCAAAGTTTTTTCTGGCGACGGGTTCAAGCTTACCGACGAGCGCGAGCTGGCGATCGAGAAGGAAATTTTTGCGTTGTTGCAGAATCCGCGCGTCGCCGACGAAACCGCGCAGAAGATTCCGGGGCCGTGTCTGCCGGGCGAAGCCGAGCTCCGGCACGCTTATGTGGGATCGCTGGTGGGAAACGTCGCGTCGGATTTGAGCGGGCTGCGCGTCCTGGTGGATTGTGCCAACGGGGCGGCGACGGCGGAGGCTCCGGAACTATTTCGCAGGATCGGGATTCAGGCTACGTACATTCACATTGCGCCCGATGGCAGAAATATTAATGAAGGGTGCGGGGCGCTGCATCCGGAGACGCTGGGGAAAACGGTAGCGGAGGCCGCAGGAAAATTTGATCTGGGCGTAACGTTTGACGGCGATGCCGATCGGGCTTTGTTCTGTGACGCCAGCGGACGCGTAGTGAATGGCGATGGCGTGATTCTGGCCGCTGCTCGCGATCTGCACGCGCGGGGCAAATTAACAGGCGATCTGGTGGTTGCCACCACCATGTCGAATATGGGCCTCGAGATTGCGCTGAAAAAATCGGGCATTCGCATGTTGCGGGCGAATGTGGGCGACAAGTATGTGCTGGAAGAAATGTTGAAAACGGGAGCGGTGCTGGGCGGCGAGCAGTCGGGGCATATTATTTTTCGCGACGGCGACGCGACCACCGGCGATGGCTTGCTGACGGCGCTGCGGCTGGCGGACATTATTGTGCGGAGCGGAAGATCGCTGGCGGATTTGGTGGGCGACCTGAAAGTGTTTCCGCAGAAAATTCAGAATGTGCGGGTGCGGGAGAAGATTCCGTTCGCGCAGGTGCCCGCGGTGCAGGAGGCGATTGACGCTGCTGAGAAAGAGTTGGATGGGAACGGTCGCGTCGTGGTGCGTTATTCGGGGACCGAAGCGCTGGCACGGGTGATGGTGGAAGCAGAGTCGGAAGAGAGGATGCTGGCGCTCGCGGCTGGGATTGCGGCGGAGATTCAGAAGGCGCTGGGGATTTAGGCGCTGCCAAAGACCCATCGAGCTTCGCTCGACCGGACAGACGGGGGCCTGCCCTGAGCGAAGTCGAAGGGGCTGCTGTACCAACATGAGTCGTGATGGCGCCGGCAGTTGGCGGACAAGAGTGTCCGCCCTACACAAACCGGATCAGCTAGTGCGCTGCCAGCAAAAAGTTTACGGTGATTTGAGTTTCCACCTCGACAGGTTCGCTGTTCAGGATGTAGGGACGGTAGCGCCATTTGCTTACGGCTTCCACTGCGGAGCTGACCAGCATGGGACGTCCGGTGACCACGCGCAGATTTTCGATGGTGCCGTCTTTGCTGATGAGCGCGGCGAGGACGACCGGTCCCTCGACACGCGCCGCTCTGGCCAGCGGCGGATACACGGGCTGCACTTGGTAGATCAAGCTGCCCGGGTCCATGTGAGAGACGCGGATAGGATGGGCGGGAGCGGGCGGCGTGGCAAGGACCGGCCTGATTCCACCGCTGACGCCGGTGAGTCCAATGGGAAGTCCTGGCCCTGCGTCACTGGAGGCGCTAGTTCCAATGCCGCAACACTGCACTGGCGGAGCGTCTTCGTTGATCGGCGGGACGCCGATTGGAATTCGTGTTGGCTCCAGCACATGACCATTCAGCGTGTTGCTGGGCGAGGGCGTTGCCGACCCGGCGTGCGCACGCATTGGCGGAGCATCGGGCAAGGGCTGACCCAGACTGACGGGCGTGGCTAGCCGGTGCAGAAGCGGGATGTGATCGGGCCTCACCAGCGGCAAGAGCAACAACAGGCCCATGGCGAGGGCTTGCAGTCCGAACGAACTCAGCGTGGTCCAACTGCGGCGCAAGCGCTGATCGGGGGAAGCCTGCAGCAGGCTCCCCGTAAACATGCTTGCGTTGAGCATTTCTTCACCGAGCCCCTGGCAGAACCCAGTTTCTCCGGACATGCGATTCTCAAACATGGTGTCCTCCTGTGGCGTCCATTAGAGCTCGCTTGCTTCTATGGACACCGCGGGAGCGTGCTCGGGCAGGGCTGGGGAAAAGAAAAAAGGCCGCGTGGAACGCGGCCTTCGGGAACATTTTCGACACCAGAGGTGTCGTTCGAAAAATTAATTCGAAGGGTTGGCTGGCTTGGGAGCTGGCGCCCTCGGAGTAGTAGCGGCTCCAGCAGGCTTGGCAGGCGGCTTCGCCGCCGACGCAGGCGGAGGCACGGTCGATTGCGCGTTGTAAGCCTCCACAACGGGCTGGGTGACGTCGATCTTCTGGCCGTCGTACCACAGAACCGGGCTTTGCGGCCAGGGCTTCGACGTATCCACGATCATGCCGAAAGCGTTGTCCTGCGCATACTTCACGATCATGGGAGCCATCTTCTGCAGAATGCGCTGGGCAATGTCATTTTGCTGATTGCCCACATCCTCCTGGTAGTCCTGGCCCGCGCGCTCCAGCGATTTCTGTTTGGTTTCGATCTGCTTGCGCAGGGTTTCCAGCGCCTCTGGACTGAGCTTGTCGCCCTGGGTGGTGAGCTGCTTCTTCAGGGCTTCGAGTTCGTCGCTCTGGCTGGTGAGCTGGGTGCGCTTGGGTTCGAGCTTCTTGGCGAGCTCGTCAAAATCGCGATGGCCTTCGTTGGTGAGCACGATGGCTTGCTCGATGTTGATGGTCCCGACCTTGGTGCCGGTGCCGGTAGCCACGGGTGACGCGGAGGCGGGAGTGGATGCGCCCATGGGGGCGGCGGTGCTGGTTTGGGCGATTGCAGAAATCACGAAGAGAGCCGCAACGGCCAGGATTGGGCGCAGAAACTTGCTTGTCATTGGATCGCTTGAACTCCTTGGAACCTGACTCCCTCGAACCTGCCTGCATCGGACATATTCATTCGAACCCGCTTCATTCGAACATGATGCATCTGGACATGGCTCAGGAGAGCATAGCTCCGGAAATGAACTCCTCTGTTTTTCTAAGTGATATTTCGCTTACGCAAACGCTGGGCCGCACTGAAAAGAGGTCTCCGCTGCTGTAACGGCCGCCGTCGCAAAAGGCGCACTAGATTGCCAAGCGTCACACGTCGAAGCTGCGGGCGTGACGTCCACCCGAACGAGTCTGCCCTGACGTGAACCTCAAACATTATAGTGACCGCAGTTGTACGCCGTCAAACCCAGCGGCAGTTGCCATAACCCGGCACCACTCCTCAAAACGTGGTCGCGACCGTGAAGCGGAAAGTCTTGCGCGGCTCCCGCAACAGGAAGTTGGGAGAATAGGTGAATTTGGCCTGGCCGTAGGTGTAGTCTCCGGCGGCGCCGGGAGGGAACATGCTGCGCGTGATCGGAATGGGCGAGTTGGCCTCGTCATTGAGCCGCACCGGGTTATAGGCCCAGTAGAAGCGGAAGGGCGCGTTGACCACTGGCATGAAAACCTGCAACTCGAGGCCGGTGGACATCCTGGGGCGCCAGACGGTCGACTCCAGAACCTGCAAATCCCGCGACGGCGCCGGGCTCAGGATCGCCTGCCCGGTGCAGTTGTAGCCAGCATCCAGTTGGGGGCATCCGAACGGTGTGCTGATCACGGCGGAGTACTGCTGCGCAGCAATCTGCAGCTGGGAGCGCCGGATGATGGGGTCCATGCCGGTATCGACGAACGGAGCAATCGCTACCGGTCCTGCGATGGTGATGCGGTACTCGAGATTAGTGACCAGGCTGAGATCGCCGCCAGGGAAGACAATCTGGTCCACTGGAATGGGAACAGTCCAGCAGTTGGTGGGAACGCCGAGGGTTGCATTCCCGGGTACGCACGGATAGTTGGGATTGGCGGGCTGCGGCACATTCGACCGGTCTCGCAGAATGATCGAGTTGGCGCTGGGCAGGAAAGCCACCGGGGAGACGGAGCGAATGTCGAAACCGCGAATATCGTTTTCGCCGCCCATGTAGAAGCGCTGGAAGGGGGGTGGAACCAGGCCGCTGAAGCCGCTGATAAACGAACCCTGCACGCGGAAGCCGATGGTGTTGCGGCGTTTCTGCACCGGCGTCCAGTGGGTGTATTGGATGATGGGACGCACCGAGCGTACGGTGCCGCCGATGCCCGCGATCTCCGCGCCCACGGTCATCTGTTGGCCTCTGTGCGGGAAAAGGCCGCTGTCGAGCGAATTGATCGAGAAGTTGGGGAAGATCTTGCTGGTAATGATTCCCGACAACGCATTGGGGCCGGAAATGCCGCGGAACGCGATGTACTCGAACAGGCTTTTGGATGCCGTGCTCAGGGCCAGCAGGGTGGAGCGATCGAGCGAGTAAGTAATCCCGAGCCGCTTGAACGAACGGCTGTGCAGGGGATAACTCAATGAAGTGGTGAGCCCCGCGCTGGATTGCGAATAGTTCTGCAGGTTCTGGAGAATGGCGTTGGGCAGGTTCAGATTCTGGCCGCTGAAGACCGAAATTTGCCGGGCCTGGTTGAAGCTGGTCTTGTTGGCGAATACGCTCACGCCCAGCTGCAGCGGACGGTCAAACATGTAAGGCTGGGTGAAGCCGAACAGGGCGCTGCGCGCCAGATTTCCCAGGCTGATCTGTACCTGCACGGTCTCGCCCAGTCCGAGGAAGTTATTCGTGGCATAGTTCAGTCCCACGAACGCGCCTTCCAGTCCGCTGACGCCTCCGTTCAAGCCGATGCTGTTCTTGCCTTTTTCATGCACCTTCAGGGTCAGATCGACCAGTCCGTTCTTTTCGTCCAGGCGCTTGTCGGTGATGTTGGGGTCTTCCGGCTTCAACTGGTCGAAATAAGAAAGCTGGTTCAGCCGCTGCAGGCTGAGTTCCCACAGGCGCGAGTTGTAGACGCCGCCTTCTTCCAGCACCATTTCGCGCCGGATCACTTTGTCGCGCGTGGTTGTATTGCCCTGGAACTCGATGCGGCGGACGTAGAACTGCTTTCCTTCATCGACGTCAATGTCCAAAAAGATCAGCTTCTTGTCGTCGTCGAAGGTTGTTCCCGGTATCGACGTGAAGTTGATGTAGCCGGCCGTGCCGTAAGCTTTACGCAGGTTTTCGATTCCCTTGCTGACCTTCTCGCGGCTGAAGATGTCGCCGTCCTTGATGGGGAACTGGGCTCGCAGAATATTGACGTTGGTGATGGCTTTGTTGTTCTTGAACGTGATTTTGCCCAGCCGGTATTTATCGCCTTCCTCGATCGGCATGGTCAGGTCCACTGCTTTACCCGGCCCGGATTGCAGCAAAGGGATGTGAAACCCTTTGTGGCCGGTATCGTGCATTTGCGTTTTCGGCTCGTTGACGATGACCTTGAAATAACCGCGATTCTGGTACTCGTTGCGCACCCGCTCCGTGTCTTCTTCGAGCTTGGTGGCATCGTAGGTTTTGGAGAAAATGTTTTCGAGGAAAATGGAGTGTGGAATTCCAATCGGCTTCAGGTTCTTCATAGCCGCGCGCAAGATGCGCGACTTGACGTTCTTGTTGCCTACGAACGTAATTTTGCCGACTTTCACCTTCGGGCCTTCTTTGATTACAAATGTGAGACCAACGGCGGCCGGAGGAATCAGGCGTATTTCGCTGCGGATGGTGGAAAATTGGCGCCCGTGTTCCGAGAGCAGGTTCTTGATGGAAACTTCCGCCTTCTTGATGCGCGTGGGGTCGTACTGACTTTCCACCGAGAGGCCGACTTTGTCCAGCTTGAAACGATCGAGAATGTCACTTTGGGAAACTGAACTGTTGCCCACGTAGAGGATCTCGCGGATGGTCGGCTTTTCCTTTACCTGCACGATGATGCGCCAGCCCTTGGGGGTCTGCTCGCGCAGGAACTTGATATCCTCGAAATATCCCGTATTCCACAGGGAGTTAAAGTCGCGCTCCAGGCTGGCGGCGTCGTAAATGTCTCCGGGCTTGGTAAAAATGCGAGCTTTGATGGTTTCGGAGGGGATGCGGCGGTTGCCCTGGGGAATGATCTCGGAGATCACGTCGGTTTGCGCCCAGGTCAGGGACGCTGACAGGAGCAGGGTCACGAGCGCCAGCGCGGCGGTCCATCGCGCCGTCGAGCGGATGGTCAAACCGAGCCAAGACCGTGGAAATGAAGGAGATGACGCCGCAACGGCGCACCGTGTGCGCCCCTGTCTGGGCACAAAAGAACTCTCCGAATGAATGCGAAGCTGAATCGCTACGACCTCAGACCGTGGGATGTAGGAAAACTGCCATTATACGGTAGCGCACTGACAACCGTCCAAGCCGCAACTTCTTTATGGGTCCGACTTTCTGGGTCGAACTTTCTCGGTCGAACTTAAAGTCCAACTTCCGGGTCAAGCCCGCGGTTGCTCGATGAGGATGGCCTGGATCACTCTACATCAACCAAGACGGAATAAACCGTGGCCGAGTTGCCCACGTCGGCAAGTTTTTCTGAAGTCAGGGCATCGATGCTCTGGAAAATTGGGATATTTTTGCCCGATTGAGCCGCGCCGAAACGACTCCGGGCTCCACGGCGCCATCGACCCGCGCTTTTAAGGCGATTTCGCCCCGATGGTTGAAGACTCCCCCACTTTATCATTATTCGAGATATGCGGTTCCGAGATACCACGCGCCTGAGCGGGCAGTCGGATGATTATACGTGGCTTCCCGGAAGGAACGCGCGCTGGCGTCAAAACCGGTGGTGGCTCAATTTGAATTTCTTCGCGTACTTTGCGGTTTTCCTTTGCGATCTTTGCGGTTAAAGGCTCTTGTCCTGTGCGAACGAAAAGACTTTTAACCGCGAAGAGCGCGAAGAAATGCCGCAAAGTGCGCAAACAAATTCAAAATTCAGCCACTACTCAAAACCCGTCCACCTGTCCGCTTCACCGCCGGGGATGATACTCTTGCCCACGGATGAACGATGAACCTGACCCCAGGAACTAAACTCGGGCCGTATGAAATTCTCTCGTTGTTGGGCGCGGGAGGCATGGGCGAGGTTTATCGCGCCCGCGACTCTCGCCTCAAACGGGAAGTGGCGATCAAGGTTTTGCCGCAGGCGTTTTCTCTCGACGCCGACCGCTTGCGCCGCTTCGAGCAGGAAGCTCTCGCCACCGCTGCCCTGAACCATCCCAACATTCTGGCGGTCTTCGATATTGGCACGAGCGAAGGTTCACCCTATGTAGTCTCCGAATTGCTTGAGGGCGAAACCCTGCGGGATCGGCTGCGCGGCGGCTCACTCGCGCTGCGCAAGACTCTGGACTACGCCCTGCAAGTCGCACATGGATTGGCCGCGGCCCACGAAAAAGGAATCATCCATCGCGACCTCAAGCCCGACAATCTATTCGTCACCAAAGACGGCCGCGTCAAGATTTTGGATTTCGGGCTCGCCAAACTGACCCAGCCCGAGCCCGGCATCCACACTTCCTTGCCAACCATGACCCAGGGCACCGAGGCCGGTGTGGTAATGGGGACGGCCGGCTACATGTCGCCCGAGCAGGTGCGCGGCGCCGCCGTCGATCCGCGCTCTGACATATTCAGCTTCGGCGCTATTCTCTACGAAATGCTCTCAGGCAAGCGCGCGTTCCACCGTGACACCGCCGCCGATACGATGAGCGCCATCCTGAAAGAAGATCCTCCGGACCTGAGCGAAACCGGCCGCAACGTGTCTCCGGCGCTGGAACGCATCGTGCAGCACTGCCTGGAGAAAAATCCCGAGTCGCGCTTCCATTCCGCCAGCGACATTGCGTTTGACCTGGAACATCTTTCCGGACTCTCCAGCGCCACGGTCAAGGTTGCGGCGACTGCCGGGGCGCGATCGCACCGCGGACTACTCATCGCGCTCGCGTCCGGCCTCGCGATCGCGGCGGTCATGCTCGGTCTCGGTTGGTGGCTGGGCCGGAGCACTGGCGTTGCGCCTCTGGCCGAGTACAAACAGATCACGTTTCGCACCGGTTCCATCGGCAACGCGCGCTTCACTCCCGACGGCAGCGTAGTCTACAGCGCATCCTGGGACGGCGGTGAAGATCAACTCTATATGTCGCGCATGGACGATCCGGGCGCGCGCGAACTGAACCTGAAAGATGCCGAGCTGCTAGCGATCTCGAAGAGCGGAGAGCTCGCGATTCGACTCAACACCGTGCGCTATGGTGGCTACGCCCGCAGCGGCACACTGGCGCGGGTGCCGCTGAGCGGCGGAACCCCGCGCGAAGTGCTCGAGAATGTGCAGGACGCGGACTGGTCTGCAAGCGGCGACGCCATGGCGGTTGTCCGCTACGTTCCCGAAAACAGTCACTGGCGCCTCGAATATCCGGTTGGCAAAGTTCTGCTCGACAGCATCAACTGGATCAGCCACCCCAAGATTTCGCCGGACGGCAAATGGATCGCCTTCGCCGACCATGAAAACCCCGGCGGCGACGACGAAGGGTCCGTGGCCGTTATCGCGGCCGACGGCAACGGGCAAGAAAAGAAACTGTCCCAAGGCTGGGAATCCATGCAGGGTATTCTCTGGTCTCCC
The DNA here is from genome assembly GCA_050014115.1 of Candidatus Sulfotelmatobacter sp. Taxonomy (GTDB): domain Bacteria; phylum Acidobacteriota; class Terriglobia; order Terriglobales; family Acidobacteriaceae; genus Sulfotelmatobacter. Next base: position 29,800 of record JBEKDY010000031.1, read on the forward strand.
GCAGGCAACGAGATCTGGTTTACCGCCTCTACGATTGGGAGTGCCCTGAACCCCATGGCCGTGACCCTCTCCGGCAAACTGCGCCCCATCACCAATGTTCCCGGCGGCGTTTGGCTGCAGGATATGCGGAATGGAACCGCGCTAGTCATCACGCATCAGCAACGCATTGGAATCCGCGGTATGGCGCCGGGTGGAAAAGAAGAGCACGAACTGGGATGGTTCGGATGGTCGATCCTGCGCGATATCAGCCGCGACGGCCACAAGATCGTGTTCGAAGAAGAAGGCAATGGTGGCGGGGCGAACTACACGGTCTTCCTGCGCGATACCGATGGCACCCCTCCAGCACGCATTGGCGAGGGAGACGCCCACGCCATCTCGCCCGACGCAAAATGGGTGATCACAAAAGCGGCGAAAGGTGGACCGCTCATACTGGTGCCGACCGGAGCCGGCGAATCCAGGCCGCTTACGCATGATTCCGTGAGCTACAGTGATGTTCGCTTTCTGCTGGACGGCAAACGCCTGCTGGCCTCGGGAATTGAAGCCAGTCACGGCCGCCGCGACTACCTGATCGATCTGAGCACCGGCGACTCCAAGCCTATTACTCCAGAGGGCGTTGCCGGCGTGAATCTCTCGCCCGACGGCAGTAGCGCTACGGTTCTTGGCCCCGATGGGAAATGGGGAATCTGGCCGCTGGAAGGCAACGGCGGCATGCGGCTTATCCCGTTACTCGACTCGCGGTACTACGTTACGGGTTGGTCTCCCGATGGGAAATCGGTGTACGTAGCCTCCAGCCGCCCCGAGCAGATTGCCAAGGTTTTCAAGGTGGATACGGCGACTGGAAAAATGGAACTCTGGAAAACCTTCGGAGCCGGAGTGGGCGCGGGAGTCACGGACACGGGTGCGCCTCATTTCTCCAGTGACGGCGCCGCCTATGCCTACATCTACGTACAGATCCTGTCGAACGCGTACGTAGTGACTGGATTGAAGTAGAACCTGTGCTGGTTTAGATCTACCGCGACTCAGGGCGAGTCGACATCTCGCCTCCAGCAGAAAAATACGGGCGGCCTCGCGGCCGCCCGATGTTCAAGTTTGACTTCCCAACTACTGCGCCAGCGGCGGGTCAGCGACAAAGCCGGCAAAGAATTCCGGATTGCCGCTGATGGGGTCTTTCAGGAACAGACCGCGCACGATGACCGGCACCGGAGTGGTGTCGGCGGCCAGCGCGCTCAACCCGTTCAGGTCAAAGAAGAAGGTCAGATTCCCCGTATTGATCGTGACCGGGCCGTTGGCAGCGTAGCCCAGCAAACCATTGTTCGAGAGCTCAAAGCTCCCGCCGTTGGGCGCATTCGTGACCGTGACTGTCCCAGGCACGAGCATGCCGTAGGCACCCTGGCGGCGCAGCGAAATCATCTGCGGAGTGAACGTGGGATTCACGAAACTTCCGCCGATGAAAATTCTCTGCCCGATTTCGAGCGTCGTATTATTGAACAACGCTCCGGTCAGCGGGCCATCGAGGAAGCAGATTTCGTAATCGGTGACCGCGCCTACGTCGAACGTCTGGATGGTGTCCACGTCGCTGACCATGTCCGCACCCGTCTCCCCCACCCACATCGTGACTTGCTGCACCTGGTTCGATCCGTTGACGGTGAAGGCAAGCACGCGGCCCGATACAAAAGACTGTGCGGTCGTGATCACTTCCACTCCGCTGGCCATCAGGCTGCCATCCCCCTGGAATGCTCCCTCAACTGAGACAATCGCCGGAGCCGCGAGATTGTTGATGCTCCAGCCGCTGTTGAACGTCGTGCCGTTGTTGACATCGACCGTCAGCTGGCGGCCGTAGGGACCTTGGATCACGAATGAGTTGCTGGCAGCGGCGACCGAAACCAGCCCACCCGTCAGATCGGTAATTTGTCCGTCAGGATCGCTGGCATGCGTTGCCTTCACAAAGATGACCGGATTCACCACGCCGGTGACTTGTCCCGAGCCATTCACAGCCAGAGACTGCCGGATGTCGAATTCCATCTTCAGGCCGGCCAGCCCGTTGCTTCCCACCACCATCGGCGTCGGGAAATTCACCGTCAGCGAATAAGTAGGAGACTGAGGCAGCGTGCCGTTGATCGTGCTCAACGCCGGCGGATTCTGCGTCAAGTCCACAAACGAAATAACCGGATTCGTCAGCACAAAAGTCGCGCTGTTGTAAGTGTCGGCCGGGACAGCGCTGAACGCGAGTGGCGAGCGCAGGCCGATCAGCCGTGCAAAGTCCACCGTAGTCGGCGTCGAAACCACCTCCGGCGAATCGCTCGTGCCGTTCAGCGTGATGGAGTTAATAGTGACATCAAAGCCCACAACCGAGGGCAGGGGCGCGTCTTCACCAGTAACGAAGACGTTACCAGGCTGCGCTCCGGTCGTAAGAGTGTTGTGGCTGCCCGACGCGCAACCAAGCATGATGGCCGCGAGCAGCGCTGCAACGGTCAACGCAAGAAATCTTTTCATGGCAAACTCCGGGTGAGGAATTATTGGGAAGCGAACTATTCGTCTCACGGATATGGAAACACGCCCACTTGCAGAATGTCGCGTAACCATCGGACATATTACCTGCGACACTCCGGCCTGCGCGTCCGGGTTTATCACCTTGTCTTTGAATGAGTTAGAAGGGCCCCGGCGAGAAGAGGCTTTTGGGGCATGAACTTCCGGGAGCCGGAAAGTCTTTAACGGCGCCCATTTCCAGCCGCAGTGACGATGAAATTTCCAGTTAGCTCGCTGTGTCTTGGCTGACAGCTGAGAGCTGACAGCTTTACTTCAGTTCCAGAACTTCCTTTTCTTTGGCCTTGCTCATGTCTTCCATCTTCTTGATTTCGTCGTCGGTGAGCTTCTGTATCTCGTCGAGAGAACGTTTCTCTTCATCCTCGCTGATCTTCTTATCTTTCAGCGCCTTCTTGATCGCGTCGTTGCCGTCGCGGCGGATGTTGCGCACCGCGGTGCGATGCTCCTCCAGCACCCGGTGCAAATGTTTCACCATTTCCTGGCGGCGCTCCGCCGTCAGCGCGGGCACCGGCACGCGAATCAGCTTGCCGTCGTTCATCGGATTCAGCCCTAGCTCGGCGGAACGGATCGCTTTCTCGATCGCCCCCACCTGCGACTGATCGAACGGCTGCACCGTAATCATTTGCGGTTCCGGCGCGTGTACCTGCGCGATCTGGTTCAGCGGCATCTGCGAGCCGTAGTAATCCACGCTTACGCTGTCCAGCATGTGCACCGAGGCGCGCCCGGTCCGCGTGGCCGCCATCGCCTTGCGAAAATCTTCCACCGCTTTGTCCATGCGGGT
>JBEKDY010000032.1:0-30893 GCA_050014115.1 Candidatus Sulfotelmatobacter sp.
CACGGACCTACGGATTATGAGACCGTCGCTCTAGCCACCTGAGCTACGCCGCCACATTGTTGCAAACGACACACAATAAATAACTTACAGTTAACTCGACTGGCATCACACGCTGGTGCTGCCAGCTATGGTCGGCTATTGTGCTATGCCTACGCATGAAGCGACCTCAGCAGCGCGAAAAGGCGAGACGCCACAGGAGCGAACACGGCAGAGGCCACGTCTACCTTCAGCACGCTAATGGTACTTGCAATATTACCAGAGCGAAATGCGTGATGGGGAGACTGTGCGGGTCCGGTTCGTATGGGTCGCCGTGGAGAAATCACCGCCATCATTGAGGAGACAGGAGGCAACTTCGCGGTTGCTCAGGCTCTTGCGCGACACAAGGAGATGACTACCACACTCGGCATTTAGAAAAAGGAGATCACGTCACGAGGCTTAATGGCCGGAATGCAGACGTTACAGAAGTCGCTCGGAAAGTCGCAAGCCGGGGGTAATGGCTGTTAACGACAATCATCGTGAGCATGCGAATATGGTCCACGCCTCGCAGTGAACTACTTCCTTACTGCACGACAAGGGTGAGGACGGTAGTTTGCGCCGAGGAGCCCATGGTCGCAGTAACACTCAGGTTGTAGGTTCCCGCGGGTGTGCCATTTGGACTCGTCTGTCCTCCGTTACTACCACCGCTGCAACCGCAGAGCAGCAGGGCCAGCATCAGCGGAAGAAAAAGCAAATATCGCCGTGCGCGTCGTCTGTTCCTTCCCGATGTTCGTCTGTTCCTTGAATGCAGTGCCGCCATAGTTCGCGATGTAGTGGTTACGCTTACATTGAAGCTCGACGCGCTGGTCGAACTGATATTGACGGTCGGAGGCACGGAGCAATCCGCCCCCGTTGGCGCGCCTGTGCAAGTCAACGAGGCAGTTCCAGCCAGTCCCGCACCACCAATAGAAAGCGTGTAGGCTGCCGTCGCCCCAGCCGCCACGGTGGCCGAACCGGAGCCTCCCGTCGGCAGGCCCAGCCCCAGGCCAGGGCCCGCTCCCGTTCCAGTCAAGCTCACAGTTTGCGGACTCCCGGATGCGTTGTCCACGATCGTTAATGTGCCAGTTCGAGTCCCCGTGGCCGAGGGAGTGAAAACAACTGCGATCTGACAACTCTCCGTCGCGTCTACCTGCAACATACAGTTGTTGGATTCGGAAAAGTCGCCCACGACGGATATACCGGAAATATTAAGAGCCGCAGAACCCGTGTCACTCAACGTCACGTTTTGAGCTGCGCTGGAAGTCCCGACAACTTGCGATGCAAATGTCAACGAAGTCGGAGCAAGGCCGGCCAGTGGGACTGTGCCGGTTCCAATCAGCGCAATCACATGCGGACTTCCCGGTGCATTATCCGCGATAGTTATATTTCCTGTCCGCTGTCCCCCGGCCGTGGGCGAAAAGATAACCTGAAACTTGCAACTCGTCGCAGCGAGTAACGTTTGCGCGCAATTATTAGTTTGAGAGAAGTCGCCATTGATCGCAATGTTGCTGATGGCAACATCGACTGTAGCGCTGGTGTTGGCTAGGAGCACCGCAGCTGCGGTCGTTGAACTGCCTACTGGCTGGGGATCTGTCGTAAAGTCGACGGTCGCCGGATGACTTAGCGAAGGTCCAGAAGACAGAACGATCTTTGCAATAAAAGTCTGGTTTGCCGGGTAGAAACCGGGATTTCCCTCAACTGTTACGAGGGGAAAGTACACTCCGTTTGCCGCGTTCAGGATGGGAAATGTTCCAAATGCCCCAAGACCCCCATTGGTGTAGCCTGATAGATAAATGTTTCCGGCGGAATCAATGCCAAGACTCTTCGGGGAGTCGTCGTCACCGCCTAGGTAGCTCGAAAACAGAAGCGATGCACCCGAGGTGTTAATGACGCTGACAAAACTATCGTTTGTTCCGCCTCCAAAGCTGCTCTGGATCGGCGTGGAGAGAGGTAGGCTTCCAGCCGGTGTGCCGTTTACAAAGACATCCCCTGCAACATACGCTTGCCCGTTGGAATCCGCCTGAATTCCCACCGGGGACGTCTCTTCTCCGAGGTAGGTCGAATAAACAAGAGCGGAGCCGGTGGAATTGAATTGGCTCACAGATGTCGACGAATCTGCAGTGCTGCTCTGGATTGGATTCACCAAGGGAAAACCCGACTGAGACTGGGCTGCGACATACGCGTTGCCATTCGCATCCGCACTTATCGCTACGCCGCTCGAACCTCCACTCCCTCCCAGGTAAGTTGAGTAGATAGGTGTTCCTGTCGCATTCAATTTGATCACAAATGCATTCCCCTCGGTCGTCCCCGCAAGGCTGCCTTGAAACGGAGCGACCGTGGGAAAATCGGTTGAAAGGGTTACACCGGTGATGTAAGCATGACTTGTGGCGTCGACCGCGATCGAGCTTCCTTCCTCGCTGTTACTTCCACCCCAGTACGTGGAGTAGAGCAAGGCTGTGCCGGTCGCATTGAGGGCCGTAATGTATGCGTCCGGGGCAACCGCAATCGTGGACTGAAATGCATTTAGAGTTGGATAATCGTTCGAATATGTCCGGCCGGTGACGTAAACATTGCCGCTGCCGTCCACCGCAATCCCGCTCGGCGAGTCCGTCCCGCTTCCGCCAAGGTAGGTGGCGTAGACTACACTGCCGGATCCGTTCACTTTCACTACGAACTGGGAGGAAACACCGACCGCCTTCGGGGCAGTCTGGAATGCGCCAGCAGTGGGAGTGATAGTTCCCGTGCTTACTACGTAGCAATTGCCCTGGGCATCGATTGCTACAAACCCCAAAAAATTGCCAGAATAGAGATTTGAAACAGAATAGATCACGGAACCGTCGTTCCGGAGTTCGCTAAGAGCTGTTGGCCCAAAAACGCAAGTCTCACCAGTGGCGTTCACCGCGATTGGTCCAGTCAGAGCCGGGTTCCCGTAGCCGGCGTTCAGGTAGCTGGAATAACTGAGCATCTGGCCGAACCCCGCAACGGGGCTGAGCATGAAACACGACCACATGAAAGACAACAGGAGGAGCAAAGAAAAGCGGGAATGTCGCGGCATGACCTGCCGCTCGCTTTGCGAAACGCGCTTCACCGTCAAGACCTCACCGGGATTCAAGGACTCCGAAGGAACTATACGCCCACTCATCCGTCCTGTCGTTTCGCACGAAGTCAGAGAGTGGAAGTTTCAGGCAGACTATTTCGATTCGCCGAACGCCAGATAACTACCCAGTCCGATCATGATCGCGCCGGTCAGGGTACGCTGACGGCGGCGGAATGGCTCCGACCCGCGGATGCGCTGGCCGAGTGGCCCGGCAAGCAGAGTCACGACGATGTCGGCCGAGGTATTGAGCATCACCGAGAGCGTTCCCAACAGAACAAACTGCAGGAAGACGCGACCGCCCGTCCGATTCACAAATTGGGGGATGAACGAAAGAAAAAACAGGGCCGTTTTTGGATTCAACAGTTCGGTCATGATGCCCTGCCAGAACGGATTTCTTTCCCGCGGCAGACCGGCGAGAGGAAGGCCTTCGTCCTTCTTCCGTGCATCGAGAATCATGCGGACCCCGAGAAAGCAGAGATAGCCCGCGCCCAAGTACTTCACCGTCGCAAAAGCAACCGCAGATTTCGCCAGAATGATCGACACACCAGCGGCGGCCGCGAATACGTGCACCATGCCGCCAAAGAATGTGCCCAGCGCGGAGAGCAGACCTTCGCGGCGTCCACCGGCCAGAGTCCTGGCGAGCACGTAGAGCATGCCGGGGCCAGGAGCGATCGCGAGCAGGATGGCGGCGCCGAGAAAAACGAAAAGTCGGGTTGAGTCAACCATGATCCACGGATTGTATCGAGCATCAGGGGCGTTGCGCAGAAAAAACCTGCGCACAATTGGTGAAGATTCTTTACCGGAGTACGGGTCTATTGTGCGAGCGCGCCGGTGGGGACTTTTGCCTCGAGGGTTTTCATAAGATCCAGAATCATGCGAACGACCGCCTCATCGCCGATCGCAGTATTGATCATGGTGTGGTAGATCGGGCGGTCGGGCCATTCGACGTGGAAATACCTCTGGATGAAATCGACGCGTTCCCGATCGACGGTATCCACGAGCTGTTCGGCTTCGTTCTCGCTCTTGCCGCGAGCTAACAGGCGGCGTACTTTATCTTCTCTGGGAGCATAAAGAAACACGCGCAACGTGTCCTGGCGGTTCCTGAGAAACTGCTGCGAGCCTCTCCCGACGATGACAGAGTTGCCGCTTTTCGCCGCATGCTGCACGACCTGTTCCGTAAACTTCAAGATACATTCGCTGTCCACCAGTTTCAGCTTGTGCGCATTGATGCTTCCTTCGTAACTTCCACGCAGGAACGATTTGAAGAGCCGGTAGTACAGAGGATCCGGTCGTTCCTCTCGACCCTCTACGACCGACTTGGGGCAGTCGGCGAGCCGGGCGATCTCCTCCGTCAGCAACTGATCCCAAAGCTTCCAGCCAAGTTTTTTGGCAACCAGTTGAGCGATTTCGCCGCCGCCGCTTCCGTACTCGCGTTCGATGGTTATTATTTTTATCATCTGCGTCGCAATCTCCCCGGGCCCAAGGTTTAGCGCTCTCACTCCGCTATTCTTACTCCACCACCGCCAGGATCATTCTTCTTCAGAGCAAACGACAGACAGAACATGATCGCCGCTCCCACGCAAAGAACCATAAAGGTATCAATGTATGCCAGGCTTGCAGCCTGTGCTTGCAGAGATTGATAAATCCTGGCGTAGGCGGTTATCTGCGCCTCGTGCTTACCGACACCGGAGGTGGCCAACTGCCGAGCCAGACCGTTCGCCGCATTGACAAAATTGGGGTTATCGACCCTGACAGTCTCCACCAGCCTTCCCTGATGGAATTGCGAGCGTCGAGCAATCAACGTCGTGACCAAGGACGTACCCACGCTGCTTCCCATATTCCGCATGAAATTCACGATTCCGGCGACCGAGTTGTTCTTCTCCGGCGCAATTCCGACGTACGCCACCAGAGTAATCGGGACGAAGAGGAATCCCAAACCAATCACCTGGGCAATGCGCAACCAGGTGGCGGCGCTGAAGCTGATCTGCAAGTCAATCCGCTTCGTGGAATAAAACATGGCGACGGACAGGGCGAGCCAGCCGAAGGCAATCAGGTAGCGAGCCTGGATCTTCGTTGTCAGCTGCCCCATGATGGGCATCTCAATCAGTAAAACAAGGCCTCCAGCGGAAAGTGCCAGCCCCGCCAGTTGCGAGGTGTATCCCAGGAGCGTCTGGAGAAATTGCGGCATCAAAACCAGGCTGCTGAACAACAAAATTCCCAGCGTGAACATCATCAGGCTCGAACTCGCGAAGTTAAAGCTCTTAAACATGCGCACGTCGATGATGGGAGCCTTTTGATACCACTCCCAGATGACCAGCGAGATCAGGCACACGGTCGCAATGACCACTAAGGTCGTGATGAAATGCGACCCGAACCAGTCATCTTCCTGGCCCTTATCGAGCAGCACCTGCAACGCCCCGATCCCAAGTGCGAGCAACGCGATGCCGATGTAGTCCAACTTCACGCCCGCCGCCTTGATCTTGGCTAGGTAGGGAGGGTCTTCGACAAAACGCCGCACCAGAAACCAGGTAATCAAGCCGACTGGAAGATTGATGAAGAAAATCCATCGCCACGAATAGTTGAAGGTGATCCAGCCGCCCAGCGTGGGTCCGATCGTGGGGGCCATGATGGCCGTAATTCCATACAGGGCAAATGCCAGACCTCGCTGCTGCGGTGGAAACGTATCCGCCAAAATAGCCTGCGCCATCGGCTGCAGCCCGCCGCCGCCCGCGCCTTGGAGCACCCGGAAGAGAAGAAGAAACCCAAGACTCGGCGCGATGCCACAAAGCAAAGAACTCACGGTAAATATAGCCAGGCACGACATGAAAAAACGCTTCCGCCCCAACGCGCCTGCGAGCCAGCCACTGATCGGCAGGATGATGGCATTCGAGACCAGATACGAAGTCAACACCCACGTACTTTGGTCGTTGCTTGCGCCCAGATTCCCGGCCATATATGGCAGGGCCACGTTGGCGATGCTGGTGTCGAGCACCTCCATGAAGGCTGCCAGCGCCACGACAACGGCAATCAGCCAGGGATTGTACTTGGGGCGCCAAACGGACTGGTCGAGTGTGACAGCAGCGGCACTCATTTGAGGGAAACGTCCGGCACCACGTTCATGCCCGGTCGAAGCAGACGATTGCGGTTCTCCCCGGGTTCGAGAACGATCTTTACCGGAATCCTCTGTACAATTTTCACGTAGTTTCCGGTGGCATTCTCCGGCGGAAGTAAACTGAACAGCGGGCCGGTTGCTCCCGCAATGCTGTCCACATGGCCTTTAAACGTGCGCCCGCTCGAATCGACGTGGATTTCCGCTCTTTGTCCAACGCGCATGTGCCGGAGCTGCGTCTCTTTGAAATTGGCGGTAACCCACACTTCATCCAGCGGCACCACGGTGAGGAGTTGTTGCCCGTCCGAGACGTTCATTCCAACCACCACCGTCTTATTCACTTCACCGCTGACTGGGGCGACAATTTTCGTGTATCCGAGATTCAGTTGAGCTTGCTCCAGCAGAGCGCGCTTTTGCTCAACATCGGCGATCGCGGCCCGGGCCCGAGCCTGGGATGACGACACTTGCTGTGGCCCAGTCTCCGCAGATTGGTGGTTGGCGTTGGCTTGCGCCAAACGGCTCTGGGCCTGTTGGACGAATTGCCGCGCGGCGGACTCCGTGGCGCGGCCGGCTTCTACACTGGCGGTGCTGGATTTAGCCGCGGCCAACGCCTGATCGTAGATTTGCTGTGATACCTCGCGCTTGTCGACCAGCAACTTGTAGCGGTGCAGATCGTCTTGCGCTTTCACATCGTTGGCCTCCGCCGCCTCCACCTGAGAATGAGCGGCGCTCAGCTGTCTCTCGGCGGCAATGACGCCGGCGTTGGCGTCTTCGATGCCCGACGCGGCGAACTTCAGTTGGCTTGACGTGTTCACCGAAGTGATCGGGATCGTGATGTTCAGGGACTGCGCGGTTGCCTCGGCATTGGCGAGATTCGCTTGCGCCTGCGCGACCGAAACTTCGTAGTCTTTCGGGTCGATCTCGACCAGCACCGTGCCTTTCTCCACCCATTGGTTGTCGTCTACATTGACCCGCACCACGTAGCCGGAAACGCGGGCGCTCACGGGATAGAGGTGAACATCCACCTGGGCGTCGTCGGTGGATTCGTAGCTGCTCAAGTAACGCCACAAGAACAGGCCGCCGATCACCACAACCAACACAACGGCCACAATCAATATGTTCCTGCGCCGCTCGGAAGCGCGCCGCACCCTCGGGGTCCGGCCTCTGTCCGCCAAGGGCGAAGGATCGCCCGGAGCTGGATCTACCGGAGATTCCTGTCCTGACTCATGTACCGAACTGGGTAGGTTTTCTTCCGCCATGTTCACTTTCCTTTAAAAAATTCCTTCACACCCTGCTCAGCGATGCCCAGAGCACGGACCAGCGATATTTTCGCGTAATTATAGTTGTAGAGACTTGATATGTACTGTTCATGCGCGCTCGCGACGGCCTCTTCCGATTGCACCACCTCCACGGTATCGGTAACTCCCGCGCTGAAACGATCGCGCGATTGAACCAGCGTCTCTTCCGCCAGGTCAATGTTGCTGCGCGTCACATTCACCTGATCCGCCGAAGACTGCAGATTCAACAGCGCCGCGCGCACGTCGGAATCGATTTGGGCGCGCAGATTCTCCAGGCGCTCGCGGCTCTGCTCCAGTCTGGCATCGGCCTGCAAGACATCCGCGTGAACGCTGCCCCCTTGAAAGATGGGAATCGACAGCGTTCCGCGGATGTCGGCCACGGAAGTTGCCGTGGAGGGATGCGACCCTCCCAGGCCGTAATCTGCGTTAAAAGAAAGCGAGGGGAGATATCCGGACACGGCGGCCTTTCTGGCGAATTCCGCTGCGCGCACGTCGGTCATCGCCGCCTGGTAATCAGAGCGCGACGCGTACGCTCGGGCCAGAACCTCATCCACGGTGGTGGCTTCCATCGCCTGGTAGGGCGCCTTGTCGGTGAATTCAAATTCCTGGCCGGGAGCCAAGCCGATAACGCGCGCCACAGTCAGTTTCTGAATGGCGAAGTTGTTCTTCGCCTGGATCAACTGTTGCTGCCGATTCTGGAGTTCGACCTTCGTCCGCAGGCCGTCGATGTCCGGCGAAGTGCCAGCATTAATCTGGTCCGCTGCCTGATCATAGAGCGCTTGCGCGGTCTTCACCTGCGCTTCTGCCGTTTCAATGCGGGCCTCGTCGGCGATGGCCTGCAAATAAACATAGCCCACGGCGAGCACGACGAGATCCCGCGCGTCCTTGAAACTATAAGCGGCGGATTTCAGGCTCTGACTAGCCGCGCGAGTGGCGTTGATCGACTTCCAATCGAATAGAGTCTGAGTCACCGCGGCCCGCGCGTCAAAGTAAGAAAAAGGGCCAATGGATCGTGGGAGCGCAATGCCAGCAAAATTCGTAAGACCAAGCTCGGGGAGATCAATCTTGGAAGCGTCCGCGAAAGGCGCAGCGGTCACGTGTGGTAAGAGAGCGCTCAACTGCTCCCAGCGTTGTCCACGGGCCGCCCCGATATCCGCGTGCGAAAGCAGCAGTCCGAGATTTTGCTTGAATCCGCGGTTGATAGCGTCCTGTAGCGAGAGCGGCATGACACCTGGAACAAGCTTGGCCGGCACGCTGCCGGCGAATGGGCTCACTCCACCCGTGCCGGGAATCGCTTGCCCGGGATTGCCCGAAGCTGGCGCGGTCGCGGTTTGCGCAAGAGATATAGCTGCTCCACAAATCAAGACTCCGGAGAGCAGAAAAACGCAGCGGCGTTCGTGGATTCTCAAGGGAGCCTCCTAGCCTCGACCTTTGCAGTGGTGGTACCGAGAGGAAATATCCTAGTCTGGCCGGATTATTTCTGGCAAATCGGAGGAAAATAATCTTCGGGGAATCTTCACCATTTGCGGGTAATCGAATAACGCGTAATCTAATAGCACCAAGGAGAATTCTATGTCGACCATCACAACCAAAGACGGCACGCAGATTTATTACAAAGACTGGGGAAAAGGCCAGCCCATCGTGTTCAGCCACGGGTGGCCGCTCACCGCGGATGACTGGGACGGACAGATGTTGTTCTTCGGCGAGCGCGGCTATCGCGTCATCGCGCATGACCGGCGGGGGCACGGCCGCTCCACGCAGACCTGGGACGGCAACGAGATGGACACCTACGCCGACGATCTCGCGGCCCTCACAGAAAAGCTGGACCTGAAAAACGCGATCCACGTTGGGCACTCGACAGGTGGCGGAGAAGTTGCCCGTTACATTGGCCGGCACGGCTCAAAGCGCGTCGCCATGGCCGTGCTGATCAGCTCGGTCCCACCTTTGATGGTGAAAACGGAGAAGAATCCCCTGGGCGCGCCTATCTCGGTCTTCGACGGTCTGCGGGCCGCCTACGTGGAGAATCGTCCCCAGTTTTACCGGGACATAACTCTCCCGTTCTACGGATACAACCGGCCCGGCGCCAAGATTTCCGAGGGCATCCGGGACAAGTGGTGGCTCCAGGGGATGATGGGCGGAGTGAAGGCGGGCTACGACTGCATCAAGGCGTTCTCGGAGACGGATTTCACCGAGGACTTGAAGAAGTTCGACGTGCCCACGCTCGTCATGCATGGCGACGACGACCAGATAGTTCCGATTGCCGCGTCGGGTCTGATGTCCGCAAAGATAGTTAAGAATGCCACGTTGAAGGTTTATCCGGGCTTTCCGCACGGGATGCCTACAACCAACGCAGACCAGATCAATGCCGACCTGCTTGCGTTCATCCAGCGAAGCAAACAAGCGGCAGCTTAGAATAGTTCGGGCTCCGGCTTTTCGCATTCTTCGCGTGAGGCCCGAGCCCGGAAATCCACAACAGGCCGCTCTAGAGTGGTTCTCAACGGGATAGTTTCAACTCGCGGGTCGCGTCTCCAGCACCACTGAGGTGGGCGAGCCGCATCTCGGAATACTTGCGAGACAGAATCACTCCTGGCGCGCCGGCACGGAAAGCCGCCAGAACTGCTTCTTTCACGCTTTGCGGCGTGCACTTGCTGTTTTCGGGCTCGGTCGGAATGTCGATGTCGATGCCCGGCCAGATCAAAGTCTTCGTGCCAGCAACACCTTCCAACGCGCGCTTCGTCTCGCGGTAGACGTAATCAGCCGAAAGCCCGGTGTGAGGAATCTGATCGTAGCTGCCTTCTTTGCTGGGCTGACCGAATCCCATCACTGCGTAATTGAAATCGATGATGCTCTGTCTCGAGAGATCTCCGTAAAGTGTCTGCCCGACATTGTCTGCATACAGCGCCATCCGCTCGCCGCCGCAGTTGTTGTACATGACGACTTTTATAAAATCCGAATAATTCGAGAGCTCATGAAGGTCCTGTTCCGCGCGGTAGATGGGATTGAAAGAATTGTTGTGCCAGATGTGCCAACCCACCGGCACCGCCGGCCTCGCTGTCTTTACCGTTTTGTAGATTGCGGCGTAAGTCTCGCGAAGGCTGTCAGTCCAGAGCATTTCCCATGCGGCTAGTTCGGGATAGCGCAGCAACAGTCGCCAGAATTGCACGTAATAGCCGTCTATGGGGCGTTTACCGCTCCGCGCCGAGCGAACGAATTTTTCCAGCTCCAGAAATCCCTGGCGGGCGCGCTCCACATTGATGCCGCGCTCTTTCGCTTTGCTCCGGCAGAACTCGCAGAAGCAGGTCACATTTCCCGGATCGATCGGCGGTGTATCATGCGTGGCTCCCAAACTGTCCGAAAGCGCACCCTGACGCTCGGAGCCCCACATAATTCCGTCGATGTCATAGGAACGGGCATAGTCCTCGACCAGGCCGGTCAGGAAATTCCGGTAGTCAGGATTGTTGACGCAGAGCGTTTCGGCATTCCGCCCGTACAAATCTCGCTCCTGAAGTTTTTCGATGTTCGGCAAGTCGGTGCGAAACACGTCTTCAAGCCAGCAGATGACCTTGATGCCACGCTTCTTGGCGGCAGGGAGCACTTCGGCCAGGATATCCAGATCGCCATGATCGGGCGCGCGCGTGTCTTTGAGAACCGTGTTCTTGTAGTACTGAGGGTGAGGGGTAGCGAAATTCCCGCCGTGAAAATTGAGGTCGTACTCCTGCTTGCCGTGGTCGGGTAGTGGCTGGCCCGGAATTTGTCTTCCAGCGATACCTCGACCGTAGGTGAAAACTGCAAGAAACAGAGTATTCACGCGGGCGCGTTCCTGAAGCACATCAAGCACTCTTTCGGTACCTTCGTCGACAAACGAAATTGCTCCGACCTGGATGCCGATCATTTTGGAAAGTAGAGCAGCATGTGCGGACGTTGGCATGGCCAAGGCGGCTCCGGCTCCAGCAGTGATCCTCAGGAATTCGCGGCGATTCACGTCGGATTTATACAAGGACTATTCCTATTTTTTCTGGTAGCAGCCGATGTCTATGTGTCCGGATTTGACTCTCGGTGAGCCGTCAAGATCCAGTTCGCCCACCGCCATTCCGTCAGTCGTGCCAACAGCGATCGCAGGAGAATCTGATCGCAGATGAAAGTCGTTGGCGGCAGCGTCAACGAAATGCGGGTCCAGAAAATGGGAATGACGGTCATTCCCGGTCGCCTGGTAGCTGTCGAATCCTGTCACGTGGAGGGAAGATTCTTCCCAGGTGCTCGCCTTTGATCCCGAAGCACAGTAATAAAGATTGTGGTCGATGGTGACGGACGGCTGATTTTTGTCGACCTGCGATTTGTTTACCGCGATCAAACAGCGACGCCCGGCGTAGACGATGTTGTTCGCAAAAATGTCGTCGGCCATGTTCCATTGCATCTGGAACTCACCCGATCCTGTTTCCGAGGTGTCGTTTTCGTAGAGCGTGTTGTTGACCACCGCGCTGTGATCAGTGTGTCCCCGCTCCGGTGCATAACCTCCGATCGAGACACCCGCGGTGTGACAGTGATAGATGAGGTTATTCCGCGCTGTGATGTAGCTAGTGGCGCGGTCCTTGTGCTCGCTGGCCAGTTCGATTCCAAAGTCTACATCGTGCATGACGTTCTGCTCGATCAGAATCCTGGTGCCACCGTCCACGTAAATGCCGTCGGAATTTACATCATCGCCGTATGCCGGATTGCCCTTCGACGTGATGTTGTAAACCAGATTCCCGCTTACTACTCCGTCGCGCGCCTGGTCGACGGCAGGGTCGGGTGCCGTGCGCTCGAAACCGATGACGTCGATTCCGATGTTGTTGTTGTCGTGGACAACATTGTGCGTAATGCGGAAGTTTGTGACGTTTCCATTCACTACCAACGATTCGCTCGAACCGGTTTTGAGGTGATGCACCTCGTTTCCATCAATCACCAGTTCACTGATGGGAGTCTTGGCGTCGGTACCGTAGACGGCAATGCCAAACCCATTGGCGCCATGCCCCGGACCATCGCGGCCGTCAAATGTCTGCTCAATATGATGGACGTTGTTCTTCAGCAGTTCTATATGCGAGCCGGATCCCATCACACTGATCCCCAACGGAGTGAGTCGATGCTCGGCGGTGTGGTAATTTCGGATTTCAAAGCCTTCGATTCTGACGTAACTCTTGTTATGAATGGTGAATATGGCGCTCCTGCTATCGGGAGCAAAATGCTCGGCGTCGAGGACGGCCGTCTCGCCGGGATAGCTTCGGAAAGTAATGAAGCCATCCGTCGCGTTGCCGGATGCCTTGACGGTCACCAGCTCTTCGTAGATTCCACCCCGCACGTTGACGGTGCTTCCCGCACGCGCGGCGTCTGCGGCATGTTGAACGGTGCGCCAAGGCGCCGTTTGAGTGCCGGGATTCGAATCGTCCCCGGTCGTCGACACGTAGAAGGAGGAGTTAGTCTGGCCCGAAGCCGCTGAGACGCACGCAAACAACACCACGAGGGGTAGAACTTTCACGCCGATCCTCCCAAGAAAAACATCCTGTTCGCCTAAATACGATTCATTGCGGCTGAACTTCTAAGAGTAGATTTCCATCGAACTCCACGGGAAGATGTGCACTGTGACCGGATACGATCCCCAGGTTTTTTCCTGTGACGTAGTCCACGACACCGTAGTTGCGGTCTTCGAGGCCGCGCAGTTCGACTGGCCCTTTCCACTGCTTTGCAAAAAAGGCGTAATACATAGTCTGGCCCTTGCGGATGACATGGGTCTCCGGCAAATCGAAGCCGATGTCATAGAGCTGCCCGAGATATTGTCCTTTTGACAACATCTTTTCCCGATAGATGCGAAGCCACTTTTCGAATTCCTTCTCCCGTTCGGGAGTCAGATCGGATTTGCCATGCTTGGTGACTAAAGACGGAAGAACGAACTGCGTCCCTACCACGCCGCCCACGCCCAGAGTTGACGCAAAATCATTAGCTCCGTCGCTCAGCTCGACGTGATCGCCGAAGAACGGAACGTTATCTCCCATCAAGGCCTTTAACGTTTTTGCCTTGGACCGAACTTGAAAGGAACCTCTCGGGTCGGAAGCCACTGACATATTGAAGTGCGGCATGGTGAAAAAAGAGAACGCCGTGCCACAGGGGCAGAACTCCACCAGCGTCCCAGGCTTTACAGACTGCGCGGTATCGTAAATTGCTTTGAAGAAGTCCGGCAGAGCTTCGACCGACGCCTCGGGCTGTGCGTGATGGTGAGCAGGGTTGTAGCAGGCAGGAACTCCATTCATGTGCTGCCCGTCAAGCTTCAGCCCGTCAAATCCCCAATCCACCAGAATTTTTCGCACCAACGCCTTGTGGTACTCCACCACACGTTTGTCGGCCGGACACAAATAATAGGAATCCCACCAGGAAACTTTTCTCGTGGAGCCATCTTGGTTCAGCAACTCGTAGTCGGGATGATCGCGCAGCAGTTGCGAGTCTGGCACGGCGCTGAGCGGTGACCACCAGAGCTGGGCTTTGAATCCCTCCTGGTGAATGCGGTCCACCAGGGCCTTCATGTCAGCGTCGCCGTGGGGAAATTTCTTTGGGTCGAGTTGCCAATCGCCCACATTGTTCTGCCAACCGTCGTCGAGTGTGACCCACTTGAATCCCAGTCGCTTCGCCGTCGGAAGCGTGTCATACACCTGCTGCGGCTGGACTTTTCGGCCATATCCCCACGCGCACCAGATTGCGCCGAACGCGTCATCGGGAGCGGTGGCCATCTGGAACCCTTGCTTCATCATGAAGCGCCGGTAGTCAACGAGCGCGCGGAAATAGTCTCCCTGGTGGACCGCGACGAAGGTGCGAAATGTATGAAAATTTTCACCCGGGCTTAATGAGATTGCTTTCGTGAAGCGTACAGCAACGCTGGCATGTGCTGCATCGGGCATGGATACCGGGAGGGAAACCAGCTTCGGCCGCGGCTCGACGTGTCCCACCGCCATTCCAACGTCGCGTCGCCAGACATCGATAATCGGCGTGCCGCCACCATAGTCGTCGGCGTTCATGCCTTGAAAATTCTCCTGCCGGAAATTGGTGTACAGCGGCAGAACCCAGTTGGGACGTTTCTCGTAGGAGCCACTCTGGTAAGACCAGAAAGCCGGCGAGCCCGCACCGCGTTGAGCATTCATGGTGTACGCGTTGTTCGTCCAACTCTTGACCGCGAGCGGGGCGGTTCCGGTGTTGGTGTACTGGACATCGAAAAATGCCATCGCGGGAAAGTCGTCGTATACGGTGACGGAAGCCTTCTTTGTCAGTGTTCCCGCCTTTCCTTCGACGGTGAGCCGCTCACCCTCCCCGAAAGCGTCTTTTGTCCGCTCGTGTTTTTGCGAGGTCAGGGCGAATCCGCCCCAGATTTTGTCGCCGGATGTCAACGTCTCAGAATCTGTGAACGGCCCCAACACCGTTTCCGTCCTGTCGAAACGGGCAACTACGCGGCTCCGCAGGCGATTATCAAATTCGATGCGGAGATGGCCGCCTTGAATCTGAGGTTTGCCGACTGGGACGTCCGCAGCTACTGCGAGTGAACAAGAGGTAGACACGGCGGCGAGAACAATCCAAGACCTGATCGCAATCATGGATCGAAGCTTTCGAAGGACGCACATGATGAATACGCACATGAAGAAGAATCGGGTGGAATCGAACGCAAGCATTCGTAATACAAGGAAAGGTTTGCAAAGTCAAATGATTTTGGGCCTCAAGAGGGGGAAAGTCTGCCGCAAAACTTCGCCAGAGCCCTTTGCATTCCTCACGGTCTGTCTTAAACACCTTCGGAGCCGTTCCATCCGACTGACATTTAGGAAAATGCCGAACAAAATATTTGTTGCGTTCTGCTGGACAAACGAAATAAAACGATATAAATAGTAACAGTTCGATAGTCGATTTCGCGATTATTCTGGGCCGGGGGATTTGCGATGCAGCGTAGAGATTTTCTAAAGAGCACCGTCGCCGTTGCTGTGGCTGCAGAACTTGGAATGGGTAAAGCGCAGGCGAAGGTTCCCGCCCACAATTGGGGGAAGTACGACTTTGGGTCCGGTCCGCGGGTGGCGGATCGCCTCAATCAGGGCCCGTTTCCGCAATACCCACCGGATGCCGTCATTCCGACGGACGACGTGGTGATGACCACGACCCGTTCTGAAGAGGCCGTGCCGAAAGTCTTGCCGAACGTCTTTCCGAACTATGGCATGGGGCTGGTCACCTATATCACGGCAGACAGTGGCACGGAGGAAATCAAGTCAGACAATGTTTCTCAGGCGATTGAAGACCTGATTCGTTTTCCCCTGGGCCAGCAGCTCTATATCCGTCCGACGTGGAGGGAGGTACAGCCGCGGCCCGGACGCCTCGAACTGCCGGACTACGTGAAACTGGTTTTTGATTTGGCGAAGAAGAACAACAAGCGCGTCGGATTCCGAATACAGATGTGCGCTCCTGACTATAAGCACGAAGCGGCGTTGCCGGATTTCGTCCTGGAAAAAGTGCCAAAAGTTGATCTCGTGGCGCCTAGCGATCGGGAGAGCATCGCTGCAGGCAAGAGATTTTTGGAGAATCCACACTCGCGTTATCAGCCGCGGTACGACGATCCTTTTTTTCAGCAGGCATTCAAAGAGCTTGTTGGACAACTGGCGGCAGAATTCGATGGCAACCCGCTCGTCGAGTTTATCGACACCTTCATGTACGGCTTCTGGGGTGAAGGGCACACGTGGCCGTTCGCCAATAATCCTTTTCCTGACTACCTGACGGCAGAGCGCACCTGGGTGAATATGCTCGAAGTGCAGCTCGAACATTTCAAGAAGACTCCCCTGTTGACCAACACGCAACCAGACTTCAGCCGGGTTGGCAATTCGGAGATCCTGGACGGCACTGTCCGCAGCAACAATTGGATCCGGAGCGATACCATCTTTATTGAGAACGAGCAGATTGAAGCGCTCAGCAATCGTCCACCCTGGATCGCAGCATTGCTCGAGCAGGGGCTGCCGGGGAAACCGCCAGATCCAAACGCTGCGCAGGAAGGGATATCTCCGGCTGAGAACATGATCGCTCATGTGATGGATATCGGCGCGAATTACTGGTCGCTCTGGAATTTTCACCAGATCAACGCCAAAAATCTAATGAGCTACTACCAGGCCTATCCGGCAGCGTTCGACCGGATCAATCGCCGCATTGGTTATCGGGTGAGGCCGTCTTTCATCTGGAGTTATACGGACGACGGTTCCCTGGGGCTGATTGTGGGCTTCGCCAATGACGGCATCGCGGGTGTGCCGGGCGTATTGAGAGTGAACGTGGAAAGCCCGGACGGAAAAGTGCTCAAGAGCGGTTGCCTGGACGCTGGCTACCCGCTACCGGGCAAGATTCGGCAGGCACAGTTCGTGCTTCCGAACGTCACCGACTGGAAAGGATTGAAACTCAGAGCTGAGATTGAAGTAAAGGGAATGCGCTATCCCGTGCGCTGGGCATGTCACCAGAAACTGAACGATGACGGCTCGCTCACACTGCGTCCCAACCTCCGTCAGCAGGTCTAGCTGCGGTTGTTCTGATCGAGGCCGTGCGCAATGTGTGCGGCCGCATGGTACCATTCCGGCGTGGGCGACTCCGCTTGCATCCCAAGTGCCTCGGCCATCCCGGCTTCCGTCTCAAGCGCGACGGTCCCTTCGCGGCATTCTGCTCTCGTCCGCGTCACTCACTGGATTACCACCCTCTGTTTTCTTGCCCTGCTCGTCAGCGGAGCTGAAATTGTCGTCTCTCATCCTCGCTTTTATTGGGGTGAAACTGGCAACGACTTGACTCCTACGTTGTTCAAACTGCCGATTCCGGCATCGCGGGCATTGGTGCCGACCGGCTACGGGTACGTGCTACCGGACCAGAACGGCTGGAGCCGTTATCTCCATTTTCAAGCTGCGTGGTTGCTGGTGTTGACTGGCTTACTGTATGCGATCTCCATCCTGTTGAATGGGCATTTGCGGAGAAACTTGCTTCCGGCTAAGGACGATCTTTCGTGGCGGTCGTTCTCGACGGCAATCGCCAGCCATTTGCGCTTCGAGCGGCCGAGTGACGCGGAAGCCTGGTCGTATAACTTACTTCAGCGGCTCAGCTACCTGTTCGTTATCTTCGTTCTTTTCCCACTGGTAATTTGGACAGGCCTGGCGATGTCTCCGGCGTTTGTTTCTGCGGTTCCGGCAGCGGTCAACGTGTTGGGCGGCCAGCAGTCCGCGCGCACGCTTCACTTCTTCGTCTCATTGGCTCTCGTGCTGTTTCTGCTGGTCCACGTTGGGATGGTTTGGCTGGCTGGATTCAGGAGCCGCATGCGGGCGATGATCACGGGCCGCGGTGGCACATTTCGCGCACGTCCAACTATGGAGCGCACATGAGCAAACTATCACGCCGCAAACTGATCACCACCGGACTCGCGGTTGCAGGAGGCGCATTGGGCCTGGGCGTGGCCGCGCGCATTGCCCAACGGTATGGCCTAATCCCGCCCGATCACGGTGGAATCTACGGCCTCGGCGAAACGTTGACCTACGCTTCGCAGCGGCTGCTCACCAGGCACTCGTTAGCCCGTGAGTTTCCTCGAAGCATGATCTCGAAGCCTCCATTCGCGAACGAAATTCCGCCTCCGAGTGAAGCGTTTAAGCGCCTTCAGGCCGGAGGATTTGCTGACTGGCGGCTCTCCGTCAACGGGATGGTCGCACGGCCCGCCTCGTTTTCGCTGGCCCAGCTTAAGAGCTACTCCTCTCACAGCCAGATCACGATGCTGCAGTGTGAAGAGGGCTGGTCGTATATCGCCGAGTGGAACGGCGTGCCTCTCTCCCAAATCCTGCAAGCCGTGGAAGTCCACCCGCAAGCCCAATACGTAGTCTACTTCTCGATCGATCCCGATTGGTGGGAAAGCATCGATATGGCCGATGCATTGCATCCGCAGACTTTTCTGGTCTATGGGATGAATGGCGATGAACTCCCTGTGGGCAGCGGCGGCCCGCTTCGCCTGCGCGTCCCCCGCCAGCTCGGCTACAAGAGCGTGAAATACATTACCCACCTGACGGTCACCGACAGTCTGAAAGGTTTCGGCAAAGGCCTGGGCTCGGCGTCTCCAGAAGGAGGCTATGCCTGGTACGCCGGCATCTGACAGGGTCGTCTCATGCGAGTGGCTGCTCAAAAGAAAGAAACCGGCAGCCGCGCTTTGAAACCGGAAGCTGGAAACTAGAAACCGGGAATTGTTTCCTCACGAGAACGCATGAAAGCCATTGCCGTCATTCCCGCCCGCCTGGCCTCTACGCGCTTGCCGCGCAAGATGCTGCGTGAGATCGGAGGCCGGCCGCTTATCGGAGTGGTTTGCGAAGCCGTGCGAGCTTCACCGCTGCTGGCTGAAGTGATCGTGGCGACGGACTCCGCTGAGATTGCCGACGTGTGCCGCGAACATGGATGGCAGGCGCGAATGACCTCGTCTGCCCATCGCAGCGGCACCGAGCGGGTGCACGAAATTTCGAATCTGACGAGCGCCGACATTTACATCAATGTACAAGGCGACGAGCCCCTCATCCGGGCCGAGCACATTGCCACGCTGCTTGGTGTGATGAAAGATCCGGACGTGCAGGTAGGAACGCTGATGACGGCCGCGGCCGAGATGGATATTCCCAACCCGAATGCGGTGAAGGTTGTGGCCGATGTGAATGGCCGCGTGCTTTATTTTTCCCGCGCCACCATTCCCTTCGACCGCGACGGCACGCGGCCCCGCTATTTCAAGCATCTGGGTCTGTATGCCTATCGCAAAGCTGCCCTGGACCGGTTCGTTGCGCTGCCGGAGTCGTCACTGGAGAAAAGCGAGCGTCTGGAGCAGTTGCGCTTCCTCGAAAACGGCATGCCGATTTTCGTCGGCGAAACTCCTTATGATTCGGTGGGGGTCGATACGGAAGAAGATCTGCAACGCGTGATCGATATCCTGCGGAAATCCAAGACTTAAGCGTGAAACGCGGGATCGTGTTTTCGTCCCCAGGTTTCGGCCGCGGCTACGCGGCGGGCGATCGCGGGATGTGAGTGGAAAGCCCACTCCACTAATCTTGAGGGAGTGCGTTCGGCTAAATTCTGCTCGGCCAGCTTGTTCATCGACGAAATAAAAGGCACGATGCTGGCCACCGACTCGAATGCGTACTGGTCTGCCTGCCGCTCGTTGAAGCGCGAGTAGGCATTCAGCGCCGGCATCAATACGAACGAAAGCACGGTAGAAACCAGGACCAGCAACGGCAGGTTGGCGAAATCGGAAAGCCGGTCGAAGTTGAACAGGTGCTGGTCCACGGCGTAATGCAGAGACCAATTCGCCGCCCAGAAGCCGAAGAGTGTGATGCCGGCCTGCACAAAGATTCCCTTCAGAATGTGGCGATGCACGTGGTGCCCAAGTTCGTGGGCCAGCACGGCTTCGATTTCCTCGGGGGTGTAATTGTCGAGCAGCGTGTCGGCAAGAATGATGCGGCGTGTGTTTCCCAGTCCCGTAAGTGCAGCGTTCGCTTTCTTGCTCTTTTCGGAGAGTTTCCAGCGGTAGATTCCTCGCACTCGGGTGCCGGCTCGCTCACTCAGGACTACCAGGCGGCGACGCAGGTCTTCGTTATCGAGCGGTTCGAATTTATAAAATATCGGGAACAGCACTACCGGCGCCAGTTGGGCCAACACCACGAACAAGCCCATGAATAGGGCCCAGGTGATGAACCACCAGTGCTCAGGAGATTGCCGGATGGTGAAATACAGCAACTCGACCAAGACCCCACCCAAGACTACTCCAACCAGGAATCCCTTAACTTCATCCCATAGCCACGAACCTAATTTCTGGTTCGACAATTTGAACTTGCGCTCCACGCGAAACCCAAAATAGTCCAGTCCAAAGCCCAGCACTTTGCCGATCATCAGTAGCAGCACGAGATAAAGAAAAACCGAAAGCGTGTAGTTCTGCTCTCCCAGCCGGTAGGCGAAATCGCGCAACCCTCCCGACCAGCCCGTAACCAGCAGGACGATCAGAAATGCGAGGCCAACGACGAAGTCGGCGATTCCCAGCCACCGCCGCGTGCGGTTGTAGCGCTGGGCCTCGGCTGAATCCGCCGGAACCGGGGTTGGACTTGCCACAAGATTCATGTGTCTTAAAAGTATCGCATTCTCGGGACAGGAATGCCGACTTAAAGTATGCAGAACTTAGGATGTCGCCGGAAAGCCGCTGGCAGTGCTCTCGGGCGACGTGCCGCCGTTGACGGATCGGTGATCAGCCCTCGCGAGCGAACAGTTCAGCGCCGGCCAGAATTTCTGCCACCAGTTCTGGCGATGCTGCTTCGCAATACAGCCGCAGCAAGGGTTCCGTTCCAGAGGCGCGGAATAGAATCCAGGCTTCCGCGCCGTTGCCGTTAGTCGGCGCGTCCAGAAAAAACTTCACGCCGTCCAGGTTTTCTTTCTTGAGCACAGCGTACCGGCCTATTTTCCGAGTGCTCTCGGCACCGGCGCGCTGAATCGCACCTTGCTTGATTTCTTCCGCAATGTGCAGATCGCGGCGCCCATAGTAGTGAGAGCCAAATTCGCGCTGCAAGTCTGCCACCAGCTGACCGAGTGGCTTGCCTTCTTCCGCCATCACGTTAGCCAGGAGCAAGCAGTTGAGCACCCCGTCGCGCTCCGGCAGGTAACGCGAGTAGCCGATGCCGCCGGACTCCTCGCCGCCAATAAGGATTTCACGCTCCATCATCAGGTCAGCAATATAT
Source organism: Candidatus Sulfotelmatobacter sp. (assembly GCA_050014115.1). Lineage (GTDB taxonomy): Bacteria > Acidobacteriota > Terriglobia > Terriglobales > Acidobacteriaceae > Sulfotelmatobacter. The sequence goes on from JBEKDY010000032.1 coordinate 21,277, forward strand.
TTGAAACCGATCTTGGTTTCGTAGATCTTGCGGCCATATTTGGCGGCGATGCGGTCGAGCATGCGCGTGGTGTTGAACGCGCGCACTACATCGCCCGGCCACTTCTTGCGTTCCAGCAGCCAGTGCAGCAGCACGCAGAAAATCTTGTGGGAATCTACGAAGGTGCCGTCCTCGGCTACCGCGCCGATGCGGTCTGCGTCGCCGTCCGTAGCCAGACCGGCATCACACTTCTCGCGAACGACGGTTTGTTGCAGCAGGGCTACGTGCGGCTCGATCGGCTCGGGGTTGATCCCGGGAAACAGGGGATTCAGTTCTTCGCGGACAGCCACGTGCCGGATGCCGCGCGCCTGGAATATTCCCGACAGAATACCTCTGCCGGAACCGTACATGGCGTCCACGGCAAACTTGAAGTTGGTCTTCGCGACCAGATCGACGTCGGCAAAGGCGCAGACCGCGGCAATGTAGGGCCGATTCAAGTCAATTTCTTCGATGGCAGCGTTCACTCCCTTTGGCGGGGTGCGGGCGGCCATCTCTTCTTCGATCCGCTTCATGATGGCGGGCGTGGCCGAGCCGCCGAATTTGCCTTTGAACTTTACGCCATTCCAATTCCACGGATTGTGGCTGGAGGTGATCATGACTCCGCCCGCCGCGCTCTGGCGTTTCACCGCGTAGGAAACGGCTGGCGTAGGCGTGTAATCGTCGGCAATTTTGACGGGAACACCGGCCGCGGCGATGACTTCCGCGGCTGCCTGGGCCGCTCGCAGCGATGCAAATCGCGTGTCGTAGCCGATGAACACTCCGCGTTTCGCGTCCTCGTATTTCAGCACATAAGAGGCGATGGCGCCCGCGACCCGGCGCACGTTATCGAACGTAAAGTCGTCGGCGATGATTCCGCGCCAACCGTCGGTGCCGAATTTTATTTCCTGGGGCATGGAAAGAAGTTTCTAGTGTCTAGTTTCCGGATTGGGATCTCGTCCACTTCTACACCCGCAACTGGAAACTAGAAACTAGAACCTGTAACTATGTGAGCCTGTGCAGCTTCTTTTCATCGAGATATTTCACGACTTTGCCGACATCCTGCGCATGCTGCCGAGTCGTGATCAGCAAAGCATCGTCTGTTTCCACCACAACCACATCACTGACGCCGACAACAGCGACGAATTTCCCTGGGGCGTGGATGTAGTTTCCTTCGGCGTCCACTACGCATACACCCGCGCTGGAAATCAGATTTCCCGCGGTCGGTTTGCTCTTTGCGCTGTGGTGCTCGTGGAGTGCCGTCCACGAGCCCAGGTCGTTCCAACCAAAATCCGCGGGCAGGCAGAAAATATGCCCCGCCTGTTCACCTTTCGCCGACCGGGGCTCAAGAATGGCGTAGTCCACGCTGATGTTTTCGCATTTTGGATAGAGCTTGTGGAATGTCGCCGCGAACTTATGCGTGCCGAACGCGCTGGAAATCTGTTCGAGCAGAGGAGCGGTCTTGGGGAGATGCTCGCGGAGCGCATTGGCCAGAGTGCGCGCGCTCCACAGGAATATTCCGCTGTTCCAAAAATAATTTCCGGCCGCCACGAATTCCGCGGCCGTTGCCGCATCCGGCTTTTCCGTAAACCTGCGGACTCGCAAAGCCCCGCTCGGGGAGGTGCTACCCGCTTCGATGTAACCGTAGCCGGTCTCGGCCCGAGTAGGCTCAATGCCGATCGCCACGATATTTTCGCCCGAGGCCGCGATTTGGATGCCGCGCTCCAAAGTTTCACGAAAGCGCTTTTCATCCGCGATCACGTGGTCGGATGGAAACATCCCGATGACGGCGTCCGGATGTTCCTGCAGCAACAGAAAAGCTGCCAGGCCGATTGCCGGGGCTGTGTTTCGTGCTGCCGGCTCAGCCAGGACCTGAGTCTTCGACAATTTTGGCAGTTGCTTCAGAATTGCCGGCCGCAGGTCTTCGTTGGTGATCACCCAGAATTGCTTCACTGGAGCGAGTCTAAGAAGTCTCGCTACCGTTTGCTGGATCATCGTCTGCTTGCCGTCGAGCGCGAGCAGTTGCTTGGCACGCTTTTTCCGGCTGAGCGGCCAGAAGCGCGTGCCCCGTCCGCCAGCGAGAATTACGGGATAGAAGACTGAATTCCTGGCCAAAGGTTTTTGCCGATTACTGAGATTGAAAACCTAAATCAAAAACCAAATCAAGAACTAAATTCTCGTCTCCGGTTCAGGCAACTTGTTTCCGGGCACGTATGCTCTCAGGAATTCGAGCGTCCATTGCGGCCGTACGCCGAAGTTTTCAAGGCACGCCGGGACTACGACTGCGTCGCCCTTGGCGAGAGTAACAGGTTCCGCGCCAGCCGCCTCAATCGCACCGCATCCTTCTGTCGCCACCAGAATCTGCACCGAACTCCTGCCCGAATCGTCACGGGTTGAAAGCTCGAATGCTTCTTTGGCATCGAACCTGTCCACCACAAATTCACCGCAGCCATGCCGTCCTTCAAATGAAGCTCCCGACCGCGTCCGTAATCATACAGGCGGTAGGTGGTGTCGGACTGCTGCTGGATCTCGACGATCACCGAGCCGGGGCCCAAAGTGTGGACAGTGCCTCCTGCAACATAGATCATGTCACCGGCGTGGACATCAAGCCAGTTGAGAAGTTGCTCGGCGCGGTTTTCCCGAATCGCCGCTTCGAGTTGTGCTGCACTTGCTCCTGGCTTAAGGCCCAGCGCGATTTGCGATCCGGGCTTGGTGTGCGCCACATACCAGCACTCCGTTTTGCCCCAGGGCTGCCCGATGCGGCGTGCCTGCTCGTCGTCGGGATGAACCTGAACCGAAAGTTTCTCGTGCGGAAAAAGAAACTTCGCCAACAGAGGGAAGCGTGTCGCGTCTCGCGCCGCATCACCCAGCAGATCGCGCTGATATTGCTGACTTAATTGGGAGAGAGTTTTTCCGCCGAACGGCGCATTGGCTACTTTGCAATCGTCGCCGGTTAACCATGCTTCGCCGATCTTCTCCGCAAACTGATGATTGGGATATATCGGAGAAAGATCGAGCGTGCCCCAGGGGCGTGGATCGAACCCCGGAAGCATCAGCAATGGGTAGAGACTTTCCATACAGATTGCAATCACAGAAAAGGCCGCCCGCAAACGGAACGGCCTTTGCCGAACCTGAATTCAGCCCACGGTCAATTTGCGGCAATCGTTTGTTGCCGAGCTTGGGGCAGGTGTTGCCACCCGGTTATAGAGCGGCGAAAAACTTCCGCATGCGCTCCAGGCCCCGATCTAACTCGGCCTTCGAGGTCGCGTAGGAAACGCGAATGTGATCGCCGGTGCCGAAACCTTCGCCCGGAACCGTGGCGACGTGCGCCTCCCGTAAGAGTCGCCCCGCCACGTCTGATGCGGAGTTCACGCCGCCGGCCCCGAAAAACGACGATACATTCGGATACGCATAGAACGCGCCTTCCGGCAACGTGCACGTGATGCCCGGGATCTGCCGTAGGCCTTTCACCACATGGTCGCGCAGTTCGATGTATTCGCGGCGCATTTCTGCGATGCACTCCTGCGGCCCCTTCAGCGCCGCTACCGCGGCTTTCTGCACAATCGATGTTGGATTCGAGGTCGATTGGCTCTGCAACTTCGCCATCGCACTGACCACGCTCGCCGGAGCCAGCGCGTATCCCAGACGCCATCCGGTCATGGCATAAGTTTTCGAGAGCGATCCCAGCACTACCATCCTCTCCTTGTATTCGCGCAGCGACCCTACCGAAAAATTCTTGCCCGTGTAATTGAGATACACATAGCACTCGTCGGAAAGGACCCAGATGCCGCGCTGATGAGCCAGACGAACCACTTCGGTCATGTCCTCCGCTCTCATCACGGCGCCGGAAGGGTTCGAGGGCGAGTTGAGAATGATGACCTTGGTGCGCGGCGTGATGAGACGGGCCACCATTTCAGCGGTGACGCGAAAACCCTGCGACTCGTCAGATTCCAGCAGAACGCAGTTTCCGCCCGCGTAACGCACGATGTCCTTGAACGAAACCCAGTAGGGGACGGGCAGAATCACCTCGTCGCCGTGATCCACCAAAACCTGGACGGCGTTGAACAGCGCGTGCTTGCCGCCGGTCGAGGCTATCGCTTCTTCACGGCGATAGTCGGAATCAAAATCCACGTTGTGCCGGTGCACGATCGCATCGCGCAACTCGGCCGTGCCGGCGACGGCGGTGTACTTCGTGAAATTGCCCTGAATGGCAGCGATGGCTGCGTCTTTGATGTGCTGCGGCGTGGCAAAGTGCGGTTCGCCCGCGCCGAAATCGACCACATCGATCCCCTGGGAACGCAATTTTTCCGCTTCGGCCACAACCGCCATGGTGGCAGACGGTTCAATACGGTTGATGCGGTCGGTAAGTCGCAGCGCTTCGGTGGTTGCAGTGGTCATGCTTTTCTCTTCCTCTTCTTGTCAGGGGCTTTCCTGTTCTTGTCGCCCTCGGCAGCCTCGACGATGTTCGCGTCATGAAACTTGTAAGCCGGATCCAGCTTTTCCCGGAGCTTTTGCTCAACCACTTCCGGCACCAGACCCTTCACCGGGCCGCCGGCCTGCGCCACTTCCCGCACCAGGCGCGAGCTGACATAAGAATACTTGTCGGCCGGCATCATAAAGACAGTCTCGAGCGTGGGCTCGAGCTTGCGGTTCATGAGTGCCATCTGCAGTTCGTATTCGTAATCGCTGATGGCCCGGATGCCGCGCAGGATGCACACGGCATCGATCGACTTGGCATATTCCACCATCAGCCCGTTGAAAGTGTCGATGCGCACGTTCTTCAGATCCGCGGTGAGCGCGCGCAACATCTCGAGCCGCTCGGCCACGCTGAACATCGGACTCTTCTCCGAGTTGCGCAGGATGGCGACCACCAGCTCTTCAAACATCTTGCTGCCCCGCTGAATCAGATCGAGGTGCCCATTCGTGGGCGGGTCAAACGAACCGGGATAGATAGCAATGCCCTTGTTCAATGGTCCTCACAGAAACAGGCTCAGCGGGTGCAACAGAGATTTTATGCGGGCGGGAGCAGGGATGGCAATCGGGGAGTGAAAAGCCGGGCGCAGCGCTTTGAAACGCCGCGCCCGTTGGCAACGAAATCAGCGCCGCGCCGCCACGATCGGAGCTTTCACAGGCTCCGCCGCCGTCGGCATGGTCGTGACGCGCGCGCCTTGCGGAGGTGGGGTTTGAGCAGCCACGGCTGCCGGCTGCGGATGGGCCACCGTCAGTCCCAGCGTCTTGCGCACTTCGGCGTCCAGCTTGGCCATGGTGTCTTTGTTGTCTTTCAGGAACTGGCGGGCATTTTCGCGCCCCTGGCCGATACGTTCGCCCTTGTAGCTGTACCAAGAGCCGGATTTCTCGACGATGTTGTTGTTCGAGGCAGATCGCCTTCCCGCGAAATGCCTTCGCCATAAAGGATGTCAAATTCCGCCTCGCGGAACGGCGCGGCCACTTTATTCTTCACCACTTTCACTTTCGTGCGCGAGCCGGTGACTACGTCTCCATCTTTAATTGCGCCGATTCGCCGGATATCGATACGCACCGAAGAGTAAAACTTCAGCGCCTTTCCTCCGGTCGTGGTTTCCGGATTGCCAAACATCACGCCGATCTTCTCGCGAATCTGGTTAATGAAAATCAGGCAGGTGCGCGACTTGGAAACCGTTCCGGTCAGCTTGCGCAGCGCCTGCGACATCAGCCGCGCTTGCAGGCCCATGTGGCTGTCCCCCATTTCGCCGTCGAGTTCGGCCTTAGGCACCAGCGCCGCCACCGAATCCACCACCAGCACGTCGATGGCGTTCGAGCGCACCAACGCTTCCGTGATTTCCAGCGCCTGCTCGCCGTAGTCGGGTTGCGAAACCAGCAGATTATCGACGTCTACGCCCAACTTCTTGGCGTACCCGGGGTCGAGGGCGTGTTCGGCATCCACAAACGCCGCCATGCCGCCAAGTTTTTGCGCCTCGGCAATCACCTGCAGAGTAATGGTCGTCTTGCCGGAAGATTCCGGCCCGAACACTTCTATCACGCGCCCGCGCGGAAACCCGCCCACGCCCAGCGCCGCGTCGAAAGAGATTGATCCGGTCGAAATTACCGCGATGGGGACAATCGCTTCCTTCGACCCCAGCCGCATGATCGAACCTTTGCCAAACTGTTTTTCAATCTGCGCAAACGCTAACTCAATTGCCTTGCCCCGTTCATCCGCCATGGGAGTGACTCCTTAGATTGCTGACCTGATGGGAAACTAATCTGGCCGGATTATACATACAGATTGAAGCGAAGAAAAGGCGAATCTTAATAATAAACAGTGGAAATCGTTCCGAATTGGGCGAAGGGGATCGTGTGGCGCGGGCACTCCTGCCGGCGAAATCTATCCAGGAAGCGGAGCAAGATGTGCCGAGATCCATTCGTGAAGCAGGAGGAAGCGGAACTTGCCCTCAGTCATCGTCTTTAGCATGAATTCGCCCGCAGCCTTGCTGGAGACATCCATATCGAATCCGTTTATGAGGAGAAACGTGTGCGCGGCGGCAAACCCCACCCGCTTGTTGCCGTCCACAAAGGCGTGATTGTTTACCAGCGATTCCAGCAGCGCCGCCGCTTCTTCGCTCAAGTCGTTGTAGTAGCCAGTCTGCGGGCGAAAAACGGCGGCTTCCAGTGAGCCTTGATTGAGCAGACCGCGCTCGCCGCCGTATTCCTCGATCTGGAAATGGTGAATGGCGACGGCTTCCGCGACGGTCAGATAGACGCGCTCGGCCATCACTTGGCCAGTTTCTTGTACAACTCTCGATACTTCTCGTTCGACCGGCGATAGGCGGCCATCACCTCGGGCCTCACCATCCGCTGGGAGGGGACCACGTTGTGCAGGTAATGCTCCAAGGCCCGCTCCAGCACAAAGCGCTGCGTTTGCCCGTTCTCCTTGGTTACGGAGACGAGCTCTTCATAGAGTTTGGCGTCAATTTCGGGAGCGATCTTGACCGAACGCGGCATGGGTCCCCTCTTTTGTCGATTCTAGCTAGAGGGACTGGTAGTATCAAGATAAATCTAGACATTGCTAGACAACGTCAGACATAGGGTTCGGAAAACCTCTAATGTTACCGTTGCAGCAAATCCACCGGCGCCATCACATCGTGCACCCGAAAATACTTCGCCAGCGCTGGATACTTCCGCGCTACGGCCTCATACATCGCGTAAGCCACGTTGCGGTAGGAAACATGTCCCGCCGGCGTCGTGCGCAGCTCGGAGATGTAGACCACCTCGGCGAAATCCATCTTGAACAGAGCCCGCTTGCGGAACGCCAGCGGAATCGCGTACTGCGAATTTTCCTCCGCTTCGGGCGTGCCGCACTGCGCCAGATTCTCCACCGCAGTCTGCACCCGCCCCATGGCGGCCTCGAAGCGAGAACGCATGCCGGCATCTTCCACGTCGAGCAGCATCTCGTAGCCGTGCTGCGTGGTGAACCCCTGCATCACCTGGATGCAGCGGCGATGGCGATGCATGTCGCGGAAGCCGCCCGTATCCATGAGAATGTCGAAGCGGAACTGCTGTCCGGCGCGGAAAGCGCGGAGCATGTCGTCATGTTTGCCCCGATGCCGCAGGCCGAGGTCGATAATCTCGCGCCGGAATCTTTCCCCTGAAACCTGCAACGCCTGCCGCAGCTGACGATACGAATGATGCGAATGCTCGTAGAGCAGCGTGGTCGCAATCTCAACTTCCAGCGGTTCGTCGTCGAGCAGATCGACAATCGCCTTCGAGGGAGCAACCTGCTCGCTCTTCATCAACTCGCGCGCAGCCTGGCGGAGTTCCCGCCGCGTTTCCATCTCGTACACATTCGGGTCGGCATACTTCACCAGTGTCGGCGCCACTCGAACTTCGTGCAGCAGTTCCTGCTCGGCGCGCGCGCCGAGTGCTGGATCCACCGCACGAATCTCCGCCACCAACTTTTCCAGCGACTCCGCGTTTACGTTGTAGGCTGCGGTCGTCGCCGCTTTCTTCAGGGACTCGCCCAGCTGCCGCACTTCCTTGTGAGTGTGCGACAGCAGATGCGCGACCTGCGTTTCCAGCGTACGCGCGTTGACGATTTCTCCCAGCGAAGTGTTCGTGGCCAGCGGCAACAGGTACCGCGTGATGTCGAATGCCCGCGCTTTCAGCGTGCGCTCATACGCTTCCTGCTTCATCTCGGCAGGCTTGGGCGTGATCCGGATCAGGTGCTGCGCCATGTGCGCCGACAACGCTTCGTACTCGGCAAAGAGAAAATCCAAAGTCTCGCGGTAGAGTCTTCGCGCTTCGTTGTCAGCTCCGAAATCCGGAGTGTAGTAGCCGCTCTTTTTGAAATCCTGATAACGCGTGGACCGCTCCTGCCCGTCCCAGCGCTGCTCGTCAGCCAACTCAATCGCGGCGAGAATCGAAAGCCGCTCCACGGCGAGAGCAAGATGCGCCAGGTCGGCAATCGAGCGGTGCCCGTACTGAAAATAAAATGTGTTGAGAAACTTCTCCGCCTTCTGCGAGCTGATCTCGCGCAGCGACTCCTTCATCGATAGCGCCGACCGCGAATACTTGGCCATCGCATAGGCCTGAATCTCCGGCTCGACCCCGTACACCGCAAACACCTCAGTCGAAGGCGCATCGGCAGGGAGCTTCACGGGAGTTGCCGAATTCTCGGCATCCGCAGCTCGCAGCGGCGACCGGTGCCCGCCCGCAGCCGAGTCGGGTGAGGATGAGTTCTTGGTGGAAGGTTCGGGCATGGCGATTACATTATTTGGCAAAGTCTGAGGCATGAGAGTCTACGAATGTTACTTGGCAACGCGGCAACGCGCAATCGTTAGAGAAACGACAACGCCCGTGTAGGACGGACACTCTTGTCCGTCGCTTTTGACGTTGCTTTTGAACTAGGGATTGGTTTGTGCCCTACACATTTGGGTTTCGGATCCAAGCGAACAGAATTCAAAGTCGAAAGCGACGGACAAGAGTGTCCGTCCTATACAAGTCGGAGCATCTGGCCGCTGAGTCCCGCCCACTAGAAACCAACGGCGCGTATAATTCTGCGTTCTAACAGCTAGACAACGAACAACAGACCAATCACTCACTCGGGAGAAATTCATGTCCCTTGCAGGGCACGTGGCGTTGGTTACGGGAGCATCGCAGGGCATCGGGAAGGCATGCGCTTTAAAACTTGCCTCCGCCGGTGCCGCGGTGGCCGTGGCGGCGCGCAATCAGGAGAAGCTCAACGAACTGGTAAATGAAATTACCGCTGCGGGCGGCAAGGCGGCAGCCTTTCCGCTCGACGTCGGCGACGAGGAGCAGATTAAGTCCACGGTCAAGGCCGCCATCGCGCAGTTCGGCAAAGTCGACATCCTGGTCAACAACGCCGGCATCACCCGCGACCAACTGGTCATGCGCATGAAACGCGCCGACTGGGACTCTGTGCTGCAAACCAACCTCACGTCCGCTTATCTGGCGACCCAGCAGGTGATCGGTTCCATGCTCAAACAACGCTGGGGACGCATCATCAACATTACCAGCGTCTTCGGACAGATGGGCCAGGCGGGACAGGCCAACTACGCGGCCTCGAAGGCCGGACTGATCGGCCTCACCATGGCGATCGCGCGCGAAGT
>JBEKDY010000033.1:0-26136 GCA_050014115.1 Candidatus Sulfotelmatobacter sp.
GCAGCGGCTCGGCCGGGGTCAAGGTTCTCCTTCAGCAAGACGCTGGCGAACTCCCGCACGCGGCCTTGAAATGTTCGGATCACCTCGTGGTCTTTGCCATCGTAAGCCTGGTCTCAGGTTCGCCCATCAGGCCGATACCACCGACAACTCGCCGCTCGCTATTATCTCCCCGTCCACCCACACTGTGCCGCCGATATAGGCCATGCGGCCAGCCTCAGTTATCTTCCTGGTTTCGATGCGCATTTCATGCCCCGGAGTCACGGGCTTGAGAAACTTGAACCAGTTTACTGCCCCAAGCAGCGCCACTCCTCCCCCCGCTCCGGCGTCCCCCTGCGGGGCGGCCGATCCCAGCATCACTCCCGCGGTCTGGGCCACCGCCTCGATCAGAAGAACGCCCGGCAGAATGGGCTTGCCAGGAAAATGTCCGGCAAAAATCGGGTTCGCTGGATCGACGAACTTCACCGCAACACAACGCACTCCCGGCTCCAGTTCTTCTACTCGATCGATCCACAAGAACGGAGCGCGATGCGGAATCATCGTCTCGATTTCACTTCGCCCGATCACCTTTCGCTCGGCCATGTTTCGCTCGATCACTATGGCTTGTAAACCTCAAACGTTTCCGCCGGAATCTTCGGGTTCAGCGAATTGACGTTGACGGAGAATACGCTGTTCACGCCGCTCTTGCCGTCTATCTCCAGCGATCGCAGCAGGAAATTCCCTTTGTCCAGCTTCACCACAAGATAATTCACCCTGCGGCGAAAATTATCCGTCCGCGGAAACAGCTTCATTTCAAAATCTCCGATGTTCTCCTGCACGGTGATCGTGAAGTTTTTTTTGAGGTTTCCGATGGAGCTTTCCCGGCTGAAATAAGACTGGGCGCGGCGAACGTCGCTTCCCACTTCCATGACCTCGGTCTTGTCGCCGGTCGTGACGTTAAGGGTGTTCTCGTTGTAGCGAATGCGCACGCTGGCAGGTTCGAAATACTCCAGCGCAAATCGGGTCGTGCCCTCAGCGCAAAATTTGCCGCGAAGCACCATCGGCTTCGCCATCAGGCTGGAAGTTCGGGTTTCGGTAACGGCCCCGCAGCTGCTCGTGTATTTTTTCTGCGCCTGCTGAACTCCCTCCCAAATCCGGTTCAACAGATCGTCCGACTCACGATCGCCGGGGTGCAGATCGCGGGACTGATGGGCTTCCGACTGAACCTCGCCGGAGTGAAGATTGTCCGACTGCGCCGCCAGCACTGCCGCAAAAATCAGGAATCCAAGCAGCGCACATCGCAGTCCGATCCGCGCGCTCACGTCACGCTCCCAGAAAACGAAATGCCAGCGACCACAGGCAAACCCGCACCGTGTCTCGCACCGGCTTCATCTTGGAACGCGCATGGCCGTCGTGGTAGACCGTCTGCACCGGCGCGTGCGCTATGGTGCAACCCGACCGCGCCATCTTGATCAGCACTTCCATCTCGAATTCGTAGAACCGGCTCCGCAGTTTGGTCCCCTGAAGTTTATCCAGCCGGAACAGCCGGAACCCGCTCTGGCTGTCGCGAATCTCCCGCCCCACCAGTGACGAGGCGATCCGGCTGCCAATCGTGTTGGAATAATAGCGAGACCGCGGCATCGACGCGCGATCGAACGAGCGCGCCCCAATCACCAGGTCCGCTCCGGTCTCTTCCACCACCCGAAGCATGCCAGGAATATCTTCCGGCAAATGCTGGCCGTCGCCGTCCAAAGTGAGCACGTGGGTAAAGTTCTCGGCCCGCGCGAATTCGATGCCCAGTCGCAGCGCCGAGGCCTTCCCGCAATTCCTTGGCGATCGCAGGCAAGTGGCTCCGGCAGCCCGGGCAACTTGCCCCGTTCCGTCGCCGGAACCATCGTCAATCACGACGACTTTTTCAACATGTTGTTGAGCGCCCCTCACCACCTCGGCGATGTAAGGGACTTCGTTGAACGCCGGAATGAGCGCGCAGGTTCGCATGCCGCAAGTTCCAGCGTCGGCGGAGATGCGCGAGAGAAGAACGCTGGATTTTCCGAGTGTATCACGCGTTCGGCCGCGGCAAAAACATGGTCCGCCAGGATAATGGTTGAATTCAGCCAGCAAAGCCCCGGTCGGGATTCATCCCGATTACGGAACTAAATTGAGCGGTAATGGCCTTTTCTTACGCCGTACAAGTAACCAACGGCGCAGGACAATTCTGTATTGCAATCCCTCCCCCAAGTAAAGTAACCTGTCGCGTTCAATCGGCAGGTCCTGGACCAACCTATGGAGGGATCGGAGTCCGGGAACACACTTTTTGCCGTTGCATCGCCACGAATGCAATGACTCATCCATCGGGGGTTCTTGAGTTGCCACGCACGGGAATCGGGCCGAACCGGTGCCAGGGAGGTAGCCTGTGCGAATCCTGCTGCTAAGGCCTTACCCGGAAACCGCTCAGTTCGGGTTGTCTCCCTTTTTTCAGACCGAGCCCTTAGGCCTGATGTACCTGGCGGCGGCGCTGCGGCAGGCGGGGCATTCCGTCCAGTTGGCGGACATGCGTTTCGAGAGTCGCGGCATCGCCAAGATTCTGCGCGAGTGCCAGCCTGACTTGGCCGCCATCTCCTGCCTGCATATCCTTGAGGCTCCCGAGTGCCTCCGGCTGGCCGACCAGATCAAAGCCCACAACCCGAAGATTTTTGTCGCCATCGGTGGCCACGCAATCTCTGCCTACCCGAAGGCCGTCGACCTCAACCGGTCCGTCGACGCAATCTGCATCGGCGAAGGCGAGACGTTACTGCCGGCGTTGTGCGACGCGGTCGAAAACGGCCGCCCGCTGGATACACTTCCCTCTCTGCTGCTTCCCAAGGGAGACGGCCGGTTTCAGGCCACCGCCGCGCAGCCGGGGCGCTTTCTGGATTTGGCACAGATGCCCCTCCCGGACCGCTCCGTCGTCGCGCGCTACCAGAAGCGCTACGCCTGCCTGAATTACATGCCCATGTGGACCATGGAAACGGCCCGCGGTTGCTCCTACCGCTGCAACTTCTGTTCGGTATGGCAACTCTACAAGCGAACCTATCGCTGCTTCGCGCCCGAGCAGGTGCGTGCCGACTTCGAGGCTACCGGCCGCAACCTGTTCATGGTCGACGATTTGTTCTGGGCCGACCGGCAGCGCAGCGAAGAATTAGGCCGCACCCTGCTCCGGTCGAAAGAGCGCAAGAACCTGCTGCTGGTGCAAACCCGCGCCGATCTGGTCACGGAAAATGCCGACCTGCTGAAGCTCTGGCGTCCGCTGGCGAAAAGCTTCGACATTTTCTTCGGCCTGGAATCCGCCACCAGCCCGGGCCTCAACTCACTGGTCAAAGACGCCGACATCAACAAGACCGTCGAAGCCGTCCGCATTGCCCGCGAACTCGGATTCGGTGTCACCGGGAATTTCATTATCGATCCCGATTTTACCGAGGAAGATTTTCAACGACTGTGGGATTTCATTGACGAGCACCAACTGTACCGCGTGGGATTTACCATTCTGACGCCGTTGCCGGGCACTTCCTATTTCGAAAAAAGCAAGAAGAAAATCGACGTCTTCGACTGGAGCCACTACGATTTGCATCACCTGCTGTGGCAGCCGCGCCTGCCGGTAGAACGCTTCTGGGAGCTTTATTGCGAGTCGTGGCGGCGCAGCGTTCTCAACATCGCGGGAAAGAAGAAGTGGTGGCAGTGGCTCAGCCAGGTTCGGGTGCGCGACATTCCGCGCCTGGCGCAGATTCTGGCGCGCACCCAGACGCTGATGGATCCCCAGGCCTACTTGAGGGAGACAAATCTCCTGCGCCCGAGGGGCTTGGACTCGAAAGGCTTGGACCCGAGAGGCTTGGACGCGAGAGGCCTGGCACCAGTTTCCGAATCTCCCTCCGAAGCCGCGTCCACCGGCGCCCTACGCGGCGCGTGATTCGAGTTCGAATCGAGGCAATTACCGTGGCGCAGGCTACCACGTGGCGCGGGCTACCGCGTGACGCAGGCTACCGCGTGGCGCAGGCTACTACCGCGATAGAGGGTACCACCGTGGAAGAGCGGCGCTTCAGCGCCGCGTAAAGCGCAAAATTCCGTGCGGGCTTTAGCCCCTGAGGGAGCCACAACCGCACTCGCGTTTCCAACTAATCTCCGCAGCCGCCCACAGCTTCCCGTTCGCCTTCCGAAGGCGCCACCGCCGCTCCGAGCCCGATCTGCACAAGGTTCGGAAGTGGCCGTTCTTTCAACACAAACTCGCGGTAGAGCTTGGCCATACGTAAGTTTTCTTCTTCCTGCTTAATCCGCTCCGCTCGCGCCCGCAGTTTTTCCTCACGAGCGTTCTTCGCGATGCCAAGCTGCTCGAGGTCATGCTGGGCCTCATTCGTGACGATCTCATCTTTCAAGACCAGATGATGCTCCGTGCTGCTGAGCTTCACGCTCTTGCCCCCGGCGAAAATCTCATGCCGGCCGTGCTCCTCGTACCATTTGGTCAGCGTGGCGGTCATGTGCATCTTCTCAATGATGTTCCGCCACCCCATCCCGGTGTTGTAAGCGCAAAAAGAAATCTCCCCCTCTTGCGTGGCATAGGGAATGATGCACTGCTCGGTCCTCCGGAAATCGTAGTTGAACAGATCCTGGAACCACATACCCGCCACAAACAGCAGGTTCCAGCGGTCGCGCCGCCGGCGAAGGATGTCATCCATCGTCCGCTTGCCCGAGACGTCGCCGTAGTCACGTCCCGTCGCGCCCATGCCTTTGTCGAGTTTCCGCAACATGTCGACCGCGCGGAAATGCTTCGGCGCACGAAACGCATCGTAATTCCGCACCAGCGCCAGAGCCATCCCCACCACCGACAACCACTTGCCGCGAGCCCAATCGTTGACCCTCGCCACGTCCTTCGCAAACTGGCCAGCATCCAGAAACGCCGTCACCGGAACCGCCTCCCGCGTCTCCTTATCCACCATAACCGCCATCCCCACCCCACAATTCGGGTGACAACCGCAGGCGACTTGGCCCCAGGCGGCGTCGGGACCGTGCACGAGGTCGGCCCAGTCGGAAAAGGTGCTCAGGAACGAGAGCGGGAACCAGTCGCGGACGGGCTCGCCGATGTTTAATTGATCTTTCACGTCGTGGGCGAGGTGCGAGAGTGTGTAGCGTTGCGCTTTGCGGCGTTCGTCGGTGACAGCTTCGTCGCGGCCGGTGAACGAGACGGGCTGGAACGACACCAGGGCGATTTTGTCCGGGTTATCGAGCGCGAATTGCACCACACGGCCCACCTGCTCGTTGTTGATGCCGTTGACGACCGTTGTGACCAGCACGATTTCCACGCCGTTGGAGTGAAGGTTTTCGATGGCCCGCAGTTTCACGTCGAACAGGTTCCCGACGTTGCGATGGGAATTGGCCGGGTTACCGATGCCGTCGAATTGAAGATAAGCGTAGCGTAGACCTGCTTCCGCGGCCTGCCGCGCGAACTCCGGGCTTTTGGCGAACTCGATGCCGTTGGTCGCTGCTTGCACACTGTCGTAGCCAAGCTCGCGGGCGTAGCGAATGGCGTCCAGAAAATACGGGGACATGGTGGGCTCGCCCCCGGAAAACTGCACGGACATCTGGCGCCTCGGCTTAATGGAAAATGCATTGTCGAGCAGCGTCTTGATGTCGTCCCAGGCGAGCTCGTGCACGAAGCCGACCTGGTTCGCGTCCATGAAACAGGGGTCGCACATCATGTTGCAGCGGTTGGTCAGGTCGACGGTGAGAACCGAGCCTCGCCCGTGCTTGATGGTGCTGCTGCCGTGGTTGTGGAGTTTTTCGTCGTTGTGAGCACGAATATCACGGCCCGGAAAGGTCTCCTCCAGATGCCGGAAGAATTCCGCATCGATGGACAAGACATCTTCGAAATGTCCGTGGACAGGGCAATCCTTGACCATCAGGATTTTTCCATCGCGCTCGATGATCTGCGCCTTGATTTCGCCGGGCCTCTCGTTCAACAGGACGCGATAATCCTGCTTGCCGTCGACAATCTGCTGGCGGATCTCCGGCACACAACGCGGACACAACGAATCGGTCTGCCGGGGCCACCCCAGGGGAGGCTTCGATTTTTCGCGCGACTTCAGCAGCGGCTTATCCGACCACTTCGGCGTGAACGATGGATTTTCGGGAACGAGGTTGTTGCTCCAACAAAATATCTGCCACGCCCCGTTGGCAGCAATCGACATCGCTGTTTCAAGATATTTGATGGGCTTATGCATTTGCCTTGACGTTCGTTACGTTGACGGTCGTCGCCTTGACAATCGGGGCCTTGGCACTCGTTGTTGAGCCGGCCACAATTTCGTCCACATGCCGGAACGAACGATTTTGAAGCACGCTGTACATATCCACCAGATCGTTCTCGGTGTATCCGTTGTCCCTTAGAACGTCGAGCGACCGGCGCAGGTGCTGCTGGTTACGCATGCCGAATTGCGTATGATAATCGATCAGGTGCTTCATCATCTCGCTCTTCGGAAACGTGTCGGTTCCCCGGGGCATGTCGTGATAGGAGAGCGTACCATCCGCCAGGAAGGCAGTCGTATCCCACCCGGCTTCGGCCGCCTGCTCGACGATTTCGCATCCGTCGTATCCGCGCAGACAAAAATGGTAGGGAAGAAGCGATGGCATGTGCAAGCGGGCCAAGTAGTCGAGCGTTTGTTGCGCGTCGGCTCCGGTCTCGGTGGGAAACCCGTACATGGTGTTCACATTCACCACCATCCCGCGGTCCTGGGAGTAGTTGATGATCTCCGCGGCCTGCTCCAGACGCATGTTTTTCTTGACCAGCTTTTGAATGCGCTGACTTCCGGATTCAACCGCGTAAGTAACCCAGACCGTTCCAGCATCGGCCATCAGGTCGACCAGCTCACGCGTCATAATGTCAGCCCGCAAGCCGTTCACGAAATAGAGGCGCCAATCCTTGCCGAGGCCGATAATCATGCGAAAGACGGCCTCAGTGCGCTTGCGGTCCATGTTGAAAATGTCGTCGACCACGTAGAAGTCTTCGATGGCATGATCGCGCGACATCATTTCCATCTCGGCGACAACATTTTCCGCGGAACGCAGCCGCGCCGTCTTGCCGGCGAATGTGTTGCAGTAAGTGCAGAGGAACGGACAACCCCGGCTGGTGAGCAAGACGCCTTGCCGCCGGTGGTTATACGCATAACTCAGGTGCTGTTCGTAGCGGCTCAGATCGACCAGGCTGTAGTCCGGGAACGGCAGCTCGTCCAGATTGTCGAGAATATCTCCGTCGCCCAGGTCGACGGTCTCGTCGCCTTGCCGTAATACCATCCCATTGGTTGCGGTTCCCGAGAGCAGCCGCGAAAACGTCAACTCGCCCTCGCCCACTACCAGAAGATCGATTGCAGGGATGGATTTGAGAAGCGGCCCGCGCCGGGCGGTAGCGATAGGTCCACCGGCCACGATGGGAATGTCGAGAACGCTCCTGGTCAACTCGGCGACCCGTTTGAGCTCATCCTCGAACAGGCTGATGCTGCGGATTCCGACGACATCAGGGCGATAGTCCAGCAGCTTCGCCACCAGCTGTTCGTCGGACGGGGCGTCGAGCGAGGTTTCCAGGATTTCGATGTGTACGTCAGGATTGTGTCGCCGCGCGCTGCTGGCGACATACATGAGCCCCACCGGAGGGATGTGAACCTCGGGCGTAACCAAGCCACCGACCCAGCGCCGCATATCGTTGGCCTCGATCAGCAGAACCCGGCGGCACTTCGATAACCGCGCCAGGACGTCGCTTTGCGGCTTTTGCGCTGACGAATCGATGGAATACAGCACGCCCATCCCCCTTGGGTTTCGCAGGTTTCCGCCTACGCCGAGACCCACCCCCAGCCTACACCCAGTGGTCGAAGACTATCAGATCGCATTCTTCTGCGACAACTTCTTCTTGCTGGGTGTGACCGCTGAAATTACACTTGCGGGACTTCCCTTTTCGGAACGCGATGAGACGACGGTCAGCCTGGAAAATTGAGAACTATACCTACCGCGAGTGTCCGCACCCGGACCGCGAATTCGGTTATGCGGTTTCCCTGCATAACCATTCGTGCCACTCGGTGGAGAAGCTGGCGGCATTAAACCAGGTGGTCAAGCTGGGGTTTATGCGCCCTTTGAGCGGCATTCTGCAAAGCTCGTTCGGCCTTGGGGATGTTCCTGATCTGAATTATGCCCAGATCACGTTTAACCCGCCTTATACGCCCGAAGACATCTACCAGATCGAAGCCGCGGCGGCCGCTCATTGGGGCTTTGACCACGTTCATCTGGCCATCACCGATCACGACGAGTTCGCCGGCAGCCTGGCTCTGCTGCGCGGCCGACCCGACCTGAACGCGCGGATCGCACTCAGCGAAGAGCTGTCACTTTGGTACCAGGGGCACTTATTTCACCTGGGAGTGAGCGGCCTGCCGGAGAGTGGAATCGATGACACCCACGCTCGCATGCAGACGGCCGCGCGCGGGGGACGCTACGACGAATTGTTTGAAACGCTCGCCGCCAGCGGGTGCCTGGTGGTCTTGAACCATCCCCTCATTTTTTGGGGAAAAGGGCCGGAGACCATTCCCGTTACCGATCTGCTCACCCGGTACGGCTGGGCAATTCATGCCTTGGAAGTAAACGGGATGCGGCGGCGCGAGGAGAACGATCGCGTTCTGGAACTCGCCCGGCAATGGCGCAAGCCGGTGGTCGGCGGAGGCGACAGCCATCTGCTGGTGGCCAGTTCCATCCTCTCATTGTCGCGGGCCGCAACCTACAAGGACTTTGTCGCCGAAGTGAAGGACGGGCATGCGGTGCCGTTCGTGACGCCCGATTATTTTGCCCCGCTCCAGTGGAAACTTTTTCTGCGGGTGCTGTTTTTCATGTCGCGCTACCGGCAGATTGCCAGCTATAAGGGGCAGCCGGTGGCTGCCATGCTGGAACGGCGCAGAGTCTTGCTCGATCCTGTCGGGGTGGCGAGTCGCGCATTTCTGGGTGTGGTTTCGGCTCTGGGATTAGCTCGCTGAGCAGGCCCGGTTGAGTGCGAGAATCAACGCGCGGATTCGTAGGCCGCGGGTCCCGGCATAGCGATGACGGCATCCTCACGCGGGCCGGCCAGCACGAAGTCAAATCCCCGTTGTCTCAGCTCGTCGATGACCCGAGGCAGGGCTTCCAGCATGACCTGCGTCCCACCGGGCAGATGATCGTGCAGCAGGATGATGTCCCCGCCGGCCGCTTGTTTCAGGATGCGCTGTGCCAGAACACCAGAATCCCTGGCGAACGTGTCGCGGGTGCGAATGGTCCAGGAAATGTATTCCAATCCCGCGTCCTTGAGATAGGGACGCAGAAGCGGGTGGCGCAGACCGACCGGCGAGCGAAACAAGCGCGGACGGAAACCGCAAATGCGGCGCACACTTTCCGTGCCGCGGTCGATCTCCGTCCGCAGACGCGAGGGCGTGAGAAAACAAAATAGAGGACGATGCGACCAGGTGTGGTTGGCGATCAGGTGGCCTTCGGCCCAGGCCCGGCGCACGATTTCCGGATACTGGTCGGCACGCTTGCCTATTACAAAGAATGTGGCCTTAACATTTTTCTGACGGAGTAAATCGAGCAGTTTGGGTGTATCCACGGGGTCGGGGCCGTCGTCGAAAGTCAGAGCCACGCAACGGTCGCCCTCCACCCGAGAGCGGTTGTCGACCAGCCACTGATTGCGCGGATGAAACAACAGGAAGAGCATGATCAGCGTGCCGGCCGTGTAAATCAGCAACGTGAGCAGGAACCGCGAGAGGGTGAAAGGGTACAGCAGGACCAGGGAGGCGTGGGTCGCAAGAAACAGCGCGAAAAAAATCGCGGACCTCGCCATATCAGTTGTCCCAGGCTCAGGAAGGGCTACGGGAGTCGGAAAGTCATTTTAACATCGGCGTCCGGAGGCACGGAAAACGAAGCCTGCGCCGCGATCGATTCGTCTACTTCTTCTTTTTACCCGGGGTCTCGCCGGTAACTTCCGCCTGTAACTTCGCGCTCACTTCGTCTAATGCCGCCCGCATATATAGCTGGAATTTGAACCATCGCTTCTCGTAATAGAGACGAGACGGTATCATCGCAATTTCAGTGTTTGTTTTCGGGTCGATAAAGTGAATCGATAAACGAATGCCATAGTAGTCGTGATCAATATTTACGTCCGAGAATTTAATGTACAGGTCATTGCCCGCCGCATTTTCGTCATTCCTGTCCTTCGCGAAGGTAACGGTCCGACCCGCAAGATATTGGCCCTGACAACTACTCTGGAAATCGACGTTCAAATCCCGGATTATATCCGTCCATTCTTCCTTACTCCCGTAACCCCAGAGGCGCCAGGTTTCCGGAGACAGGTCGACCCATCCGAGAAAGATGGTCTTCATACCCGACATATCTACCGGCGTTTCTTTCGAATACTTGTGGGGCCGGGCCACCAAGGGCGAAGGGGCGGTTAAGCAAACGAGTAATCCCACAATCAGCACCAGCCGTTTCACTTTGAATTCTCCTTCGCGACTTTCTCTGGTTACTTTTTCCCCTGCGTCTCGCCCGTAACTTCTACTTGCAGTTTCTTGGCTACTTCGTCCAGCGCGGCTTTCAGGTAATTCTTGATGCCGGAAGCGTTCCCATAGTAGAGCCTCGCTGGAATCGATGCAATTTCGGAGTTGGTTTTCAGGTCGATGAAATGGATGGAAAGAACCAGGTGATCGTTCTCATAGTCGACATTGACATCCGAAAACTTGATGTAGAGGTCGCTGGCCGCTGAGATCTCGTTCTCGCTGTCCTTGGCTGCGGTAATGGTTCGGCCAGGCAAGTAGGTCGCTTGCACGCTGCGCGCAAAACCGGCGTTCAGAGCGGCAATCGTGTCGCTCCAGTCGGCCCTGGAGGTATAGCCGTAGAGCGCCCACGCGTCGGGTTCCAGATCGACCCAGCCAAGAAAGACGCGGTTCATGTGACTCATGTCGATGCTCGACTCTTTGCTGAGGTAGCGCGGCACCTTGTGGCTCGCCTCGAGAGAAGCCGGGAAAGAAGTGCACAGCAACAGCAATGTCGCCGCAATCGCCAGCCGATTCATAAGAGATGTCTACTTGCAGCAGAATATCTTGGAATTTACTTCACGGTATCACTTTAGCAAAGCTCCGCTCTTCCGCAAAAGCGCATCGGCGGCCTGACCGAGCGCTCGGTCACTCGCTAAAACTCCGGGCGGAATGCGTTCGACGTCAGATCGCCCAGCAGCTTGTGCCAGGGATGATCCTTATTCTGCTCCACGTCGGTGACCATGGTGCGCATCTTCTGCAGCACGGGCGGCGCGGCGTCGTCGTAAACGTCCCCCTGCAACAACTTCAGCACGTCCAGGCGGTACGTGGGATCGTTGATGAAGTAGGTGAACAGCACGTTCAGACGGTAGTACACGGTGATGAAGTCGTACCAGTTCTTTGTGCCCACGCGCAGCGTGTTCTCGAAGGTGGAGAAACTTTGCCGCGAAAAATCGTTTTTCTCCAGGGCAGCCAGGATGTCTTTGTGCGCGAAGCGCGAGCTGTTGAGCGCAATGCTGACGCCCGTGGAAAAGATAGGGTCGACGAAGCGGCCGGCATCGCCGACCAGAACGAAACGGTCGCCACAAAGCTGCTTCATGGCATAGCTGTAGTCGCCCTCATCCTTGAAAGGCCGGATGCGGTCTGCCTTGCGCAGAGCTTCTTCGAGCATGGGCCGCGAAGCAACGGATTCCCAGAAGAATTTTTCCCGGTCGCTTTTCGATTTCGCGAAATTCTTTTTCTGCGTCACCACGCCCAGGCTGGTGACGGAATCAGTAATCGGAATCTGCCAGATCCAGGTGTTCGAGATAGGCAGGAAATGGATGAAGATATAGTCGCGGTGGTCGTCTTTCCGGGAGAAGACCTTGCGGTCGTAGTGATCGAACCAGCTGTGGATGGCGTACTGGTCGAACACGGCATCCTGCACCTTGAGCTTGAGCTGGTTTCCGAGGAAAGTGTTGCGGCCGCTGGCGTCGACGACCATCTTCGCGCTCACGGCCATCTCTTTTCCGTTGCGCCCCATGGTGAAGCGCACCAGCGGCTCCCGGGGCCCAAAATCGACTGCGCTGACCTTTACGCCCTCATATACCTCCGCGCCTAATTTGTTGGCGTGCTGCAACAGCATCAGGTCGAACTTGCCGCGGTCCACATGGTAGGTGTAATTCCGGTCGACGCCTGCTTGCTCGCGCTCGTCAAATCTAATATCGGCGCGAATGTCGGCGTGGCAATCCGGAGCCAGACCCTCCCATCCCAACTGGTAGGGAACCTTTTGCTTATCGTCCGCAGTCCAGACTGCGCCAAACTTGTGGGGAAACTTTGCCTCTTCCATCTGAGGAAGAAAATCTAGTTCTTTGAACACGCGCGTCGAAGAAGGGACCAACGACTCGCCGACATGCGGCCGGGGAAACAGCTCGCGCTCGAACACAACGCAACTTACGCCAGCCTTGGCCAGATAAGCGCCCATGGAGGCTCCGGCCGGCCCTCCGCCAATAATCGCGACATCGAAATCCGGCTTGGTAAGAACCACCGCTTCGTCCTCGTTCTTCGAATGATTTTATGCCATTAGGCGGGGAATCCCATACGGTGCAGCGTGACCAATGTCGGCACGCCTATCGAAACTGCTTTGCAGCCCGACACGTCAGTAGACCAGGGGCTTCGACGAGGATGGTGAGCGCGGTAGGAATCGAACCTACAACCTACTGATTAAGAGTCAGTTGCTCTGCCAATTGAGCTACGCGCCCACGGTGGGGATGTGCAGGAAGGACGAAACAAAAATTATAACATCCGCGCGCAGTGGCAGCTACCGCATCGGCGCGAAGGTCGCGTCTTAAATTCTTCAACCCCAGACGACGCGAAGGACACAGGGTAAAGCCAGAATCTTAGAGCGCACGGAGAACGTCCGCAGCGACGCCGCATTCGAGGTGCTGCCGCCGCTTTCGTTCGGCGCAGCAGGCACTACGGCTGTTGCTGCGCTTCCGCGGGAAGGCCGCGTGAACCTTCGCTCGCCACCGGACGCCGCGGCGGTAACGGCGCGGTTCCTATCGCCGGACGCCGTTCGACTGTTCCGATCACGGGCGCCTCTTCCATGCCGTCGCCGGAATACGCCATCGATTCAAAGGGCTGCTCCGAACACAGCTGGTCCACCATGCGCTGTTGACGTCCGCTCAGCACCGCGTGCGGAAGAATTGGAAAATTGCGAAACATCCACAGCAATTGCATGCGCTGCAAAAATGATGGCATCACATACCGAGGGCCGATGGGAGTCTGCACTCGCACCACACCGCCGGCCAATTTTTCGATCCACATACTTGGGCCCGCCTGTTCCTGAGATTGGCCAGAGAGCAATTCTAGGGCCGCCATTATTGCACCGAAGGCGATGCAATGGGAAGTTTTTTTTCACAGGTCGACCCCGCGCCTGGTGTGACCCCCAATGCGACGCCTGAACATTTCGGTCCGAGGTCAGCTTAACGTTGGGAACTTAGATGCAGAAGTCAGAATCTCGACTGCTCCAGAATCGGGCGCCAGGGGCGCCGATCAAATCGCGGCTTCGGGCAGGATGTCCATGCGCTTTATTGTCGCCGCTACGCCGAACTCGCTGCCCACCTGTTCGGCGCGCACAATCGTGGCCTGGCAGCATACCCAGCATTTCTGGCCATCCGTAAGTTCGGGTGGAAGAATCAGCACCAGCTCGACCTCGGCGCCGGTTTCCATTTTAGATTTGGAATAGAGGAAGACGCCGTTGCTGCTTACGTCGCGGGTTTGAACCGAATGCTCCACTCCGTGCGCCGTTCGCACGCGCGCAGGAACGCTGGTGGGTATTCTTTTCCGGGAGCGGCGCTCAGCTTGGGCTGTCATAACAACTCGCAGGTGCCCACCAAATCTACACTAAACCCGCGAGTTTGCTGAGAGTTTCTGGGCCTGGCCCGCTCGATGAAGCGGTTTAGAGGACCACGCTAAATAATCGGCCGGCTCGATCGCATCGCCGGAACGACCAGGGCCTGCTCCATCGTCGGCAAATTTGTGCCGCGCAGCTTCCCTTCAATCTCATGCAGCTTGTCGGTCGCGCCGGTTTCGTAGTAAGCCTGCACCAGCAGCTCCATGGTGAAGGGATTGTCCTGATCCTCTTCGAGGCGCGCGATTGCGTCTTCGAATTTCTTCTGATCCATCAGCAGGGTCCCGGCCGCGCCGTTATAGGAGCACAGGATTACCCGGTTGCGGCTGCCGGTGGCCATGGCTTCCAGTTGTTGCAGAGACTTGTCGGCCAGAGCCTGATCGCCCGCGCGCGCCGCCCGTACCACCCGGTTGCGCAGGATGTGGGAAAGTTCTTCGTCCTTGTCCGACATCACAATGTCGCGATGGCTGAGCGCTTCCTGAGCCTGCTTCAGATACTTCAGAGCGACGTTATCGTCGGCCTGGTACTCCGCCATGTGCCGGAACGCCTGGGCCTCCTGCAAGTCCTGATCCTTAGCGTGGGCAGTCGCCGCGATCTCCGCAAAAGCCTTGTCGGCTTCGCCAAATTTGCCGTCGCGCACCCAGGTCATCGCGCTTTGCATGCCGTAAGTCAGGCGATCGGCCTCATTATGTGCGTAGCGGACGGCGCGCTCGTATTCAATCCGCGCCTGCTCCTGGTTGCCCATTAAAGCGTAGGTATCTCCCAGCCCGAGCTGCGAAGTCACAAAGTCCGGATCGAGCTTCAACGCCGCGCGATAATGCACCAGCGATTGCTCGAAGCGCCCGGCCATGCGGAGCAGTTCGCCATAAGAATCCTGCGGATTCGGTTCCTTGGGCAGCAGCGCCACGTAACGATCCATGTCGACAAACGCCTTATCAAACTGCCGGTTTCGCGCGTAGAGGTAAGCCTGGTCGTTCAGCGCCGCGGGAAAGTTCTTGTCGATCGCCAGCGCTTTTTCCATGATCCTCTGCGCCTGCTCGTTGCCCTCCTCGAGCATCAGCCAGTTCCCGGCCAGGTAGAGCAGGTGCTTGTCGTGCGGGTACATCTCCAGCAAATCGTTCATCAACGAGATGCCCTCGATGTAGTCGCCTTCCTGCACCTTGATAATCCAGCCCACCATCAACTGCTCTCCCGCAGTCAGCTTGGGCACCAGCGCTTTCGCCTTGGCACGCGCCTCGTTCACTTCCTGCGGATTGCCGCTGTTCAACGCAATCGAAATCCAGGCCACCGCCAGATTCGGGTCTTCCTTCACCGCCGCGCGCCAGTCCTCATTGCAGCGTTCCAAGTAGAGGTTCTCGTAGTCGGCCACTCCCTCTTCGTAGAGCGACCGTGCCCGCGCCGAGGATGTCGTCACCGGCAACGTGGCCGACTCGCCCTTCTTAATGTGATGCGCCCAAAGTGGCGAAGCCAGGGACAGAATGATTACGGAAACGGCGCAATTCGAAAAGGCGCGACGCATCAGGGATCTCCGGAAACAGACGCTTTGTACAGATGTTTGTACAGACGTTTACGGGGAGGGATCGAACAACTGCAGGGTAACATCGCCGGAACGGGGTCACGTAGTGACCAAAGGAGTAGGACGGTTGCGCTGGGTTAGGCTTGGGAAGGGGATTTGGCGCCAGACCTGAGGGAGCAAAAAAAAGCCCCCGCCGCAAGCGGCAGGGGCCGAGGAGTGAGACGACCCTTAGAAAATGATCTTCAACCCAAGCTGCATGTTGAACGCTTCACCGGGCCCAATTCCGGGAGCTCCGTTGAAGTCGCCGATGGTGTCGCTGACAATGCCGCTGCCGGTAGTGGTAGCGCCCGGACCGGATGCCAGGTTGATGCGGTTGAACAGGTTAAACATCTCGACCCGGAACTGGGCTCTGATCTGCTCTGTGATCGGGATCGCCTTGAACACAGACAGATCGACGTCCGAGAAGCCGGGCCCGTAAATCTGGTTGCGGCGCAGAGTACCCAGGAACGTGGCGCTGGGCGACACAAAGCTGGCGGGATTGATCCAGGTAACTCCAGCCTTGTTAAACTTGTGCGACACTCCGGCAAACGGACTGGCGATCTCATCGATTCCAATCCCATTTCCTTCCCCGCGGGTTTCGTCGATGGGTTGGCCACCGTGGAAGGTCATCAAGCTGTTCACGGACCAGCCATGGGTGAGGAACTTGGGTCCATGCGACGAACCGGGGAGGTCCCATGTGAATGTGGCTGAGAAGTTGTTGCGAGTGTCGAAATCTCCGTTGCCGTACTCCGCCTTCAGATTCGTGCTATCCAGCGGGATGGCGCCCCGGTACTCGCTGATTTCATCCAGCTCGTGGGCCCAGGTATAGGCAAACGAAGCACTCAGCCCGTGCCACGCTCGTAACCGCAACGTGCTCTGCAGCGCGTTGTAGTTCGATGTGCCAATGCTGTTGAGTTGGTTGATGGAGCAGGCCTGGCACGAGAAGTTCGGATACGCGGGGTGGCTAGTGGTGGCGTTGTAGTACACCCCCGTAGCCGGACCCGGATCTCCGAAGGCATCCTCATTGAAGATCGTGTTCGGGAATTGGTTGAGATTCAGCATGATGGAAAGCTTGCGGCCTTCGCTGCCCACGTAACCGACCTGCCACACCGCCATCCCGTTTCCGAAGCTTTTTTCCACGTTCAGGTTGTAGTTGAAGTAGTAAGGGGTCCGGAAATTCTGGTTGACCGAGTACACGCTGTAGTTGTTGGCACCGCACTCAGCCGCTTGTCCGGACACGCAGGTGGCGATGCCGGGGAAGATGTAAGTGTTGGGTTGCCAGGTGTAAGACGTCTGGTTGAGCGTATTGGCATCATACACGGAAACCGGCGACGGCCCTGCCGGATTGCTTTCCAGACCATCGGCTCCCCCGTTTGGCGGGCGGAAGTCGAGGAACGGGTTCATGTTGATCTGGTCATAATAGGCGCCGAAACCACCGCGAACGACTAAGTCTTCCCGACTCGTGGGCTGATAGGCAAAGCCCAGACGAGGAGAGAAGTTATGCTTGTCGGACGGGAAAACCGAATCCGCGCCCGCACCCTGAACGACTATCCCTTTACCCGGGACGAACACGGCGAGGTCTTTGCTCCCGTTGTGAAGCGGGCCAAAGTAATCCCAGCGCAAGCCCCAGTTGACGTTCAGCCTGTGGTTGACTTGGATAGCATCCTGGGCAAAGAAATCGATGCCGTTCGCAACCACTTTGCGCTCCGCATTGCCGACCGCGATGGAGGAGGATGAAACATCGCCGGCCAGGAAATCGGCCAAGGCGCAGGTCGGATCGTCGGCCGCGCAGGTCCCGGACCAGGCCGTCCCCGGGTAAGAGCCGGTGAAACTGAAACTGCCCAGCGAGTGGCGGAAGTAGAACTCATCGACATGGCCCTGGCGATATTCACCGCCAAATCGGAACTGGTGCTTGCCCACGTTGTAGGAAAGTACGTCGCTCAACATGCCAGTGATGTCGTTGCGTCCTTCCGGAGGCGTGAGGCCGACCTGCTCAAAACCGCTGATCTGAATATTGGGAGCGCCCGGAATAGGCTGGCCGTGAATCAGGGCGTCGGGGCTAAGGTACAACCCCAGATCGTGCGTGTCGAAACTGTTGTTGGCGTCGTGGAAAATCTGGTTGAAGTAGTTCACGCCAAACAGAATCTGGTTGGTCAGACTTGGAGTCAAAGCGGAATTTAACACCGCCGAATAGTTCTGCAGGTGAATCGGCGCCTTTTCGAAATAGTAGGAAAGGTTGGAACTGGCCGTGGCCAGCGCCGCGCTCGCGCCCAGAGGTGCAATCTGGTCGCCCTGTCCATTAAAAGCCCGCAGCATCAAATGGTGCTTTTCATTGAAGTTGTGGTCCAGCTTCAGATTGCCGTTGTAACTGTAGCCGATCGATGGGTCCGTACCGAAGAAGTTGTTCAGCGTCGCTGGACCGGAGTTAATGCTGCTGGGCCAGAGAGTAGAGATGAGGTTTGCCGAGAGCGGGCTTTCAGGCACGCCGGCGTTATGCAGCAGCGTCAGGGCGTTGGCTTGGTAAGCCAGCGACGGTTCCGTCGCCAGCCCCGACACGCTGATCACGTAGCGCTGCTTCTCAAACGTCAGGAAATAAAAAGTCTTGTCCTTTTTGATCGGTCCGCCGATCGAAAACCCGAAGTTATAGTTGCGCAGCTCCGGCTTGTGTACGCCGTCGGGCGTAAACGGAGACTCGGCTCCATAGGCTTCATTGCGGTTGAAGTAATACGCGCTGCCGTGGGGCTGGTTCGTGCCCGACCGCAGCACGATGTTGACGATGCCGCCGGCATTGCGGCCGCCCTCGGCATTCGACTGGGTTTGCGCTGCAAACTCGTCAATCGCGTCCAAAGGCATAATCGTGCCGGCGATACCGGAAACACCGCCTTGGTTGACCGCAGGAATGTTGTGCCAGAAGTCGTTGTTGTCGACGCCGTCAATCTGCCAGTTCATCTGGTTGGCGCGTGTGCCGTTGAGCGAACCGTAGCCGCCCACGGAGTATCCGCCGTAGCCGGGCTGCACCGCAATGAACTGCGTGAAGTCGCGCCCGTTCATGGGCACATCCTGCACCGCTTCAGTGGGCAGGATGTTGTCTTGCGCAGCGGTCGTCGTGTCGAGCGTGAGCGCAGCTGCGGAAACTTCCACCACCGTCGTGCCCGCCGATCCCGCTGAAAGTTTCACGGGGAGAGTGTAGGCTCCTCCCGCGGTCACCGTGATGTTATCGAACGCAGCCGGACGGAATCCGCCGGCTGTTACCTCGATCTTGTAGGTTCCCAGCGGTAAATCCTGGAAGGCGAATTCGCCGCCGCTGGTGGTGGTTGCGGTGATCGCAACGCCTGTAGCCACGTTGGTCGCTTTTACGCTGGCGCCCGCGACCACAGCTCCTGATGGATCTGTCACGGCGCCATTGATGGCGCCGCGGAATGTCTGCGCGTATCCTGTTGCCCCAAGCAACACGAGCACGATGAACCCACTCAGTAGACCTCTCATGTACGTCTTCTCCTTCACCCGGCTTTCAAAAGCCCGTTGGTGACTTCTTAAGCAGCTAAATTGCAGGTGGTCAGCGGTAATGAAGCAGGTTACCCGCCATAGCGAGTCCTACCTCTATCCAGCTTATTTACAGCAACTTACAAAAGACTGCCGAACACGAAATATGTTCACCGGTAGTCTCTTCTTAATCGATATGAGAATCTGTAGCCCCGAAGCCCCAGGCAAACGTGGACTGGTCAGGCTTCTAGCTGGGAAGAAATGGAGAACGACAACGGCAATCAGCATCACGCATCAAAATCATCGCAGTGCGCTTGTTTTCTTTGTCCACTGGAGTATTCCGCAAGGCGGCAACTTTACCGAAGCACAGAGCCAATCGTCAATCTCCGATTTCCCGAAGGCACCGAGTCCATCCGGGAGTAGCGTCAGGGCACGGCCCTCCACACCAGCAGAATCAGCAACTTAGAGAGCAGCAGCATTCGTTTTCCCGATTCGAGAGTGCGATTCTTTGAGGCGCCGATTCTGTCGCTGCCCCATTTCTCGCGTCCTTTACGAGAAAGCCTGCCCGTGTAGGACGGACACTTTTGCCCGTCGCTTTCGATCTCGCTTCTTGGGTTTGATCTTGAAGGTCTGGCGATCTAAAGGCGGGACGAGTCTACTAGAAGTTGAAAGCCAGTCCCCCGCGCACCGAGCGCGCGGCCTGCACCAGGTAAACTGTCTGCCCGTCCTGGCCCATCACCGGGACGTATCCCTGCGCCAGCAGGTTGCGTACCTCAATCAGCGCTTCCATGTGGCCGGTCAGAAAGCCGATGCTGGGAATCGGCTGACGAAGGAAGCAACTCAGGTAAGGATCGCTTTGGCCCGGCGAGGCGTTAAACATGTCAACCGGAGTGAGAGCCTGCCCATTCACCCAGCGGTAGGAAGCAATCCAGCGGGTGTGAAGCCGCGGCAGCGTCCCGTTGAACTTGGCGGCCAACGCGTGACGCCGCACTGTAGTGATCCAGGGTTGCGCATCCTGCAGCGAAACCGGCTGCGGGATATCGGGCTGTGACAGGTTGAGGGTCCCACCCCAGGCATAATCGAGCGTCGCTGTGAGGTCGCTCGAGAACTTGTGCTGCACCACCGCCCGAAGGCCGGGGGTGTTGAGAGTTCCGCCCTCGTAGCTGAAGGTGCCGGAATATACATCGGGCAACACGAAGCCGCCCGCGGCCGTAACTTCCCCCGCGCCGGTCAGAGCGGTATCGGCAACGCGATCGGAAAACACGGCAAACTGCACATTGGTCTTGCCCATGCGCCGTGACAGGCTCAACTCCTGATGATGAGCCCGCTCGATCTTGGAAGCGAAGTTCTGCAGGCTGACGCGCGGGTCCGACTCGCTCAAATCCGCGGGAGCCGAATCAAAGCCTTTTTCAGTCCGCGCATCGGGCAACGACGTGGCGTAGGCATATTCCAGAACGGTGTTGGGAGAGATATGCAAATGAGCGGAGCCATATGGGCGAAACGCACTCACCCGGCCCAGGAACTGAATGGTCTGCAGCTCGCTGCCGAATTTCAATTCCAGCACATCCCCGACTGAAAAGGAGTCGCCCATGGCCAGCGCCATGGCTTGCAGCGCGGCGTTGTGCAGGTTCGGGTCGGAAGGCGCGAAGCGGCGCACGGTGAGAGCCACGGATGGTTCCGAGCCATCGGGTAACACACGAGAATACGTGGTGCGGAACACGGCGTCGGGCGTGCCGTCACCGTAACCCACGTTCCCGCTCATGCCCACGCGGCCCGTGGAAAAAATCGAGCGCTCCAGGGTAAAGCCGGTGTTCATGTCTGATCCGCTGCCGTAGCCATCGCTGGTCGAGCCCGCCAGGAAGGAAAGCGAGCCTCTCAGTTCATGATTCTGTTTTTCTGCAGTCTGCTGCGGGTCGTCGAATACACGCAGAATGGGCCGGTTGGCGACCGAACGCAGAGTCCATTTCCAATCGTCGTCGTCGGGAACGGCGCGAATCCGTCCTACATCCAGCGCACCCAGAAGCGTGTTCAGGGTGACGTTTACTTTCAGGTGAGCGCCCGGAACCAGTCCGACACGCTCCAGCACCGTCGGCAGAAACGAGGGAGCCGAAACTTTTACGGAGTAAACGCCGGGCAGCAAGCCGGCAGCGGAATAGAAACCCAGGCCATCCGTGAAGGTAGTAAGAGAGCGGGAGGCTGAGCCAAGGATCTCCACCACCGCCCCCATCTGCGGGGCTCCCGAGGCATTGCGAACGTATCCTGAGATCGCTCCCGGCTGCTCACTGGCACACGCGGGAAGCGCCAATCCGAGGACCACTACCCAAGTTCCGAGCTTGCTTATCAAGCCCTACCCACCCCCCGGGGGAATCAAGCAGGCCGCTACTCTACCGCAAATACGGCCGACGGATCAATGGTCTGCTTGGAGATGTTGTCGTTCACTTTGATATCGATCTTGTAAGTGCCAGGTTGCAGGTTCGCCACGACAATCGATTTCTGCAGGGTTACCTGATCGCCGAGATTGCCCATCGACTCCGTAGATTCAATCTTCTGGATCACGGCCTTGTTGGTCGCCATATTGACAATGGCGTATTCAAACGTCGCCGAAGGCTTATTGGTGGTTTTGTCGATTCCCAGATTGTAGACCTGCATCCAGAAATTCAGCTTAGGGTCGCGATCTTTCTTGAACAATGCCGGCTTGCCGTCCACACCCGCAACGCGCGGCCGTACCTTCATGGTGCCGATCACGAAACTGCCCGCGCCAATCGTCTTGGTCGGCACCGGCTCCATCTGGTCGGCGACGATCAGCGTAGAAGTCGCCAGCTTATCGTCAGAAAAGTCGGGAACAATGATACCCCGGCTCCAAACCCCCCGGCGGTCGCCATTCACGTCTTTCACTGCGATCTCTAACTTGTAGCGTCCGGGCCGCAAGGGAATCGATTTCCAGTACACCGACGAATTCTCGGCGGTGCGCGGCAGCAACTCTTCCGGAACGTCCACTTGCACCGGATCCTCAAACGTCTGCACAACTTTGCCCGTGAGCGTGGTGAAGCGGGCAAAAATGTTTACCGTGCCCCGCTGGATCCCATCTTTGTTGACGAAGGTGATGTCGCGGTTCTTCATCTGGATGGTCACGGGCACCAGCACGGTATCGCTGGTCACCTTCACAAAATCCGTCCGCACATCGAAAGGCATTGGGTTCAGGACGATCTTGCTGTTGACGATTTCTTCCAGATCTTTGTACTTGACCGGGGGAGGCGCCTGCAGCTTGGCGAATTGCTCGAGCCGGTCGAATTCTTTGGCGTTCTGGCTGGCGCTATCCGGGCCCAGGCCCAGCCTCTCCAGGCCGTTGCCGCCGGAGAATCTCTGGGTCTTGCTGGCCATGCCCATCTGCTCCCACATGGTGAGTCCTGCGTTCGGCGTGTAGAGCAGGGCGTCTTTCTCGGAGCGATCCATGGTCATGTGATATTCGCCGCACATGCAATTGTCGACGAACTCGATGATGACCTCTTGCCCGATTCCTTCGAGATAGCGGTATCGCCAATCTTCGAACGGGAAGGTGGAAGTCTCGCCACCACCCTCTTCCATCGGGCGTTCATAACTTCCGCCCGAGGGATGCGATTCGATCTCGTCGGCCTTGCCGTACATGATGTAGATGCGGCCCCGGTCCGACTTCCAGCCCGGGATGCCGGCGGCGAAATGCTCGTTGGCATAGGCAATTCGCTGGTAGTGCTCTTCTTTGTATTCGTTCTCTTCCGTGTCAGGAGTGGGATCGCGGCGCTGCCAGAACTGCTCAATGAAATTATCGCGCTCTTCATCGTTACTGAGCTGCTTAAAGGCTGCCTTCTCTTCGTCGGTGATGATCCAGACCACGTCCTCATCGAGCCACTTCTTGTAGGGCCCTTTGATTTCTTTCCTGTAGTCCTTTTCCTGCTGCTTCTTTTTCTTGGGGTCGATGGGCTTCTTGAGGGGATCAGCCTCTTGGGCGGTCTGGGCCGGCTGTGCGGCTGCGGCCGCGTCTCCAGCCGATTTGTCGGCTGTCGTGCTATTTTAGGCCGTTATCTGTGTCAAAGCAAGGCTAACTCGCGTCCTGAAAACGGATGGAAATCGAACATCCCCTACTTCGTTAGAAGCGCCCCGGCAAGCTCGGAGTTGCCCGAGGGCTCGGAATCTTGAGCGGTGGGGCGATATGACGCCTCTGGTCAACTTTGTCATCCTGAGGCCCGCGCTTTTCGCGGGACGAAGGATCTGTGCAACTTGCCGGCGCTGAGGCGCAGCCGGCAAGTTGTAGAGGTCCTTCGCTTCGCTCAGGATGACAGGCTGTATGGGATGGCAAGCTATCCAGGGAACTGCACCGCTACCCACCGAATCTTGAACTTTGGCCTGGCCCGGCGGCAAGCTATAATTAGTTTGATTTCGCTCGGGGCAGGTCATACGGGCTTCCTATTCGTGTCGTGGGTCTCGGCCACTCGTTCTTCCTGATTGGGAACTTTCCCGCCACTGGGATCGTATTACAGGATGTGAGTCCGTTACTCTCACCGGCTGAGGCAGTAACGTGTTCCTTGCCCGACGGTCTTTTACGGCATGAACCCAGGGCATGAACCCGAAATCCTCCGGACTGTGACGGCAATATGAAACCTTGGAAAAAAATTGCAATTGGGGCAGGCGTAGCCCTTCTACTGGTAGCCATCGTGAGTTTCACGGTGCACCAGAGTGCCAAGAACGTGGTGACGGTGCAAACCGGCAAGGTGCAGCGTGAAGATCTGGCGACCGTAGTGAGCGCTTCGGGCGAAATCAAGCCCAAGACCTACGTCAATATCGGCGCGAATGCATTTGGCAAGATAACCCACCTGTACGTGAAGGAAGGCGATCAGGTGAAGAAGGGTCAATTGCTGGCGCAACTGGAGAACGTGCAATCCACGGCGGACGTGGGCGCGAATGAAGCGGCGCTGCAGGCTGCGGAAACGGACGCGATTGCGGCCGACGCGGGCCTCAGGACTTCCCAGGCCGATCTGGTCCGCGCCCAGGCCGATTACGACCGCAACAAGCTCGACTGGCAACGGGCCCAGAGCCTTATCAAGGACGGACTGATTGCGAAGTCCGATTTCGACAGCCGCAAGAACGCGTGGGCCACGGCGGATGCGGGATTGGTGCAGGCGCAAGCGAAGGTTGCGCAGGCCAAAGCGCAGAACGATTCCGCCACCGAACACGTGGCGCAGGCGCGGGCCACGCTGACGCACTACACCGACCTGCTGCAGAAGACGACGTACAACGCGCCGTTCGATGGCGTGATCAGCAACTTGCCGGTGCGCGAAGGCGAGACCGTGGTAGTAGGCATACAGAACGCCCAGGGCAGCACTTTGATGACGATCGCGGCCATGGGGATCATCACTGCGGAAGTGAAAGTGGATGAAACCGACATTGTGAACGTGAAGATTGGCCAACCCGCCGAGGTCACGATTGACGCGATCCCGAAGAAAATATTCCACGGGACGGTCTCGGAAATCGGGGACAATGCCATTGTCCGCTCCAGCGGCGTATCGACTTCGCAATCGACCACCACGAGCGAAGAAGCCAAGGATTTCAAAGTGGTGGTGACGTTGACGGATCCGCCGTCCGATCTGCGGCCGGGACTTTCGACCACCGCCAAGATCACGACGGCAACGCGAACTTCCGCCCTGGCGATTCCCATTCAGGCACTCACGATCCGAACGAAAGAACAGATGGAGAAGCAGACTTCCGGTGCAGGATCGGTGCATGCGGCGGCGCCATCAACCACGGATGCGGCATCTAAGGGTCCGAAGAAGAATGACGATATCCAGGGCGTGTTCGTAATCCGGAATCGTAAAGCGGAGTTTGTGCCGGTCACGACGGGAATTACGGGGACTACGGATATTGAAGTGCTCGACGGCTTGAAGGAAAGCGATGAGGTCATCACCGGGAGTTACAAAGTGTTGCGCACGCTGCGGCCGGGAAGCAGCGTAAAGATTGACAATTCCGCGCCGAAGAAGGACGAAGACGAAACATCCTAACGTTATACCGTTACGTTATAACGTTCGGCGGGTTGGCGCGTCCAAAGGGAAAAGCCAGATTCGTGAGCAAGCGGGACCAAGACTTAACGCCAGGACTTAAACACCAAACGATCGGAGAAGTCAGTGGCATCGGACGACGTTAAGGAACATCAGGAGAACAAAATGGCAACCGCCGAAGTCATCAATATGCCGACCTCCGCAGTTCTGGCGCCGCCGGAATCCTGCATGATCGCGGCTGAAGACCTGTGGAAGACGTATGACATGGGCTCGGAGCAGCAAGTCCATGCGCTGCAGGGCGTGAATCTGCGCATCCAGCGCAACGAATACGTTGCCATCATGGGACCCTCGGGGTCCGGCAAATCGACGCTGATGAACCTGATCGGCTGCCTGGACACTCCCAGCAAAGGCAAGTACTGGCTGAACAGCCAACTGGTCAGCGAATTGGACGACGACGAACTGGCCCGCATCCGCAACAAAGAGATCGGTTTCGTCTTTCAGACGTTCAATCTGCTGGCCCGCGCCACTGCTCTGCACAACGTGGAGCTGCCGCTGATCTATGCCGGCGTTCCCACCGACGAACGCATGGAACGCGCCAAGGCGTCTCTGGCGGCCGTGGGCATGGAAGCGCGCATGAGCCACAAGCCCAACGAACTTTCCGGCGGGCAACGGCAGCGCGTGGCCATTGCGCGGGCTCTGGTGAACAAGCCCTCCATCATTCTGGCCGACGAACCCACCGGTAACCTGGATTCGCAGACCGGCATTGAAATCATGGCGCTGTTTGACCGCCTTCAGGCAGAAGGCAACACCATCATCCTGGTCACGCATGAAGGCGACATCGCTGAGTACGCCCACCGCGTCATCCACATCAAGGACGGCGTCATCGCCAGCGACGAAAGCAAGGGCCGGGGGCAACGCAGCTAAAAGGCTTGCGAAACTGTCCGGGAGTTTTAGACGGCGCCCAGCCGACAGGCTGGGCGTTGGTATTTGGTGGTGGAAATGGCTTGCTCGATGTTCGAGCGGAACTGCGCAGATGCGAGTCTGAGGCTCCCGACTGCTTTGGTCAATGCAGTGTTAAAGATGTTTCAACAGTAGAGAACTGCTTGGTCGCTTGCCAGCCCAGAGTATCATTGCCTTTGATAAGCGGGA
>JBEKDY010000034.1:0-22894 GCA_050014115.1 Candidatus Sulfotelmatobacter sp.
TGGCAATTATCATTTTGCCCACGATTACGGGTGTGTGCACCCCGGCATGCCTCTTGGCCGCAAGCATCTCCGTCGAAGCCGTGACGCCCCCACTGGTGGGATTGGCCATACTCAAAGAGCTACTTCCAGACTAGGCGGAGCCTAAGTGGAAGTCAAACACCACTGGGTTAGATGCCACTGGAACGCCAAGGCTTCGTCTGCCCTCACTCGGAATACCGACCTTACAAGTTCCATCAGCAGGTGGGACCGGTTGACACACTATGCATGCATATGCAAGAATAGCATGCATAGGGAAGGCGATGCCTACAACTACATCCATTTCTGATTCGGACCTCATCCGGGAGCACGCGTATAGGGAGTACATTTCGGCGGCGCGTCGTCGCGGAGACAAAATACTCTCCATCAACGCCGGTGCCGTACACCGGGCTTTGGCGCTCAACAATCGGGTGCCCCTTGTATGCGCGGCTCTCGGATCCAAGAAGTTCCTGACGGAGCACGGCCTGCGCATCGTGTCGAAGACGGGGCCTCCGTCGGGACAGAGCACGACTGTCACATTCACCTACGAGATCGTCATGCCTGGGTCGCAAGCGTCTTCACAAAAACCTTCCGCAGAAGAAGCATGGCAGTCGCTTCGTGGGATCGCGAAGGACATTTACGCATCGTTTGGGGGCGGAGAAGCCTATCTCAGGCAGGAGCGCGCCAATTTCTACGGGCCCGGCAAGGATCCCCTCGAACGCAAATCATGAGCCGGATTTATTGGGACACGATGCTGTTCATCTATTGGCTGGAAGACCATCCACGGTACGGCAACCGCGTCCAGCAGATTTTCGAGCGCATGAGCCGCCGCCAGGATCAACTGTGCACGAGCACGTTCGCGGTTGGAGAGACTCTGGTCGGCTTCCACAAGAGAGGCGCGATGGAAACGGCAGCTCGTGTCCGGAACTTTTTCCAGCAGGATTCTGTCGAAGTAATTTCTTATACGTTGGAGACTGTAGATTTGTATGCGGATATCCGCGCCAGGATCGGAGTCTCCTCCTCCGACGCCATCCACCTCGCCTGCGCCGCGCAGGCCCGCACCGATCTCTTTCTGACCAACGACAACGATCTCATCGGCAAGGTGATCCCCGGAATCCAATTCATCGCGGGGCTGGACTCCAACATCCTTTGACGCTGACCCGCCCTGGGCCGCGAGCTACGCCAAATCGGCCGCCTTGTGCCCGATCATGACCGCGTCCTGCATCTGCTTGAACAGGTCGCCAACCGCCGCCGGCGAATGCGACAGCAGAATCGTGTTGCTCTTGTCGTTGGCGCCGATTTCTTTCATGGTGTCGAGGTACTGCGTAACCAGCACCAGCATCATCACATCCTTTGGCGTCGCCCCTTCCACCGCCTTCGAAAATGCTTCGACAGACTCTTTGAGTCCTTCGATGATCGCCTTGCGCTGGTTGGCGATGCCCTGGCCTTGCAGAGCCTTGCTCTGCGCCTCGGCTTCGGCCTGCTTCACCTTCAGGATCTTCTCAGCTTCGCCGCGCGCGCTGGCCGCGACCTGCTCGCGTTGCGCCGCGTTGATGTCGTTCATCGCGGCTTTCACCTTTTCGTCGGGCTCAATGTCGGTAACCAGCGCCTGATCGATGGCATAGCCGTAGGTCCGCATCACGTCGTCGAGTCCCTCTTTAATCGCGATCGCAATGTCAGATTGCTGCAGGAAGGCGTCGTCAAGATTCATCTTCGGAACATGCCCGAGAATCACGTTGAACACGTAAGAAGAGATCTGTTGCTTCGGATTCGCCAGCTTATAAAACGCCTCATACACTTTCTCGGGGATGACGTGGTACTGCACCGAGACCGGCATCTTCACAAAAACGTTGTCTTTCGTCTTGGTCTCCACGTCGAGCGCAAGCTGCTGCACCCGCAAATCGATGCGGGCGGCAATCTGATCGAGCCAGGGCAATTTGAAATTGATGCCCGCGTTCGCCACGCGATTAAATTTCCCCATGCGCTGGATCACGACCGCCTCGGCGGTCCTCACCTGGAAGAAGCCTTTCAGAATCGTCCCAATCACAAATAACGCAATGAGCGCATAGAGAAACAACATGGGGCCAGACGAAGAATCCATCGATAGTCCTCCTCGATCGCTATCCAGCTTCCTTCATTCCACAAACAATACGGAACCAGCACAATCGGAATCGGACGCATCATAGCCGTTCCACCAGATTCCGACAATGTTCCCCCACGAAGTCCCAAAGGCAGGCAAACATCACTTGCGCAGCTTCTCCTCCAGCTGCGCCTTTACTTGCGGCCATTCCGAATCCAGAATGCTGAAGTAGACCGAGTCGCGCACTCGTCCGGTCCACGTAACCACATGCCGGCGCAGCGTGCCTTCTTCTTTCGCTCCCAACCGCAGGATCGCATTGCGCGATTTCTCGTTCAGCGCGTCGGTTTTGAGCTCGACTCGAAAGCATCCCCACACTTCAAACGCCTGCCGCAGCATCAGGTACTTGGCCTCCGTGTTCACGGCCGTACGCTGCCACGCCGGAGCGATCCACGTGGAGCCGATCTCGACCCGCCGGTTGCTGCGGTCAATGTTCATGAAGCGAGTGCCGCCAATGACACGTCCGGAGCCACTTTCCACCGTGGTGAACACAACCGACTCGCCGCGTTCCTGCTCCTGCAACGCCTTGGCAACCAGTTGCTGAAAGTCTTCCCGCGTCTGCATGCGATAGGGAATCCAGCGGAAGATATTGTCGAGATTGTCCTTGGCAACCTCCCAAAACAATTCAGCATGTTCGTGGCGAATCGGTTCAAGGCGAACCACCGACCCCGTGAGTGTGACCGGCGTAACGATATTCAGCGGAGAAGTGACAATGCCTACGGTCGATTGCATTGGAAAGTCCTCACCCAGATTAACTTGTCCGCAAGTGCGGCTCACGATTATCTTGCATCATCGCAGCGGTTTGGGGCATCTGAACAACGGCGTCCCGGGCCTGTTAGCATCAGGTTACGAAGAAAAGGTGATTGAGCAGCGACGAGCAGCGAAGTTTGTAAACGCTGCCTAACCCTTATTCCCAACAGAAAGAATCACATAACTTTGTCCGCGCATGATCGTCTAACCCATCGATGTCGAGGGAGCCGCCAGTGAAGGCGCACTGTCTGCCGTTTGCCCAAATTCCGCATACCACGCGGCTTTTCACCGACTTTCTCGCGTACTCACCGCAGGTCCAGCAGTTCTATCCGCACTCCCCACATTTTTCTGAATGGTTGAAAGAAGAAGCCTCCGCGCTTCGTTATGACTCCTCCCGCCGCGAGCGTGTGAGCGCTATTCTCGAGCGCCAGAATCGCTCCTGGGACGCTTCACCTCAAACTCTCGCTAATCTCGACCGCTTGCGCAAAGGCGCAGCCGCGGTGGTCACCGGCCAGCAGGTCGGCTTGTTTGGCGGCCCGATGTTTGCCATCTACAAAGCGTTGACCGCCATCAAGCTCGCCGAAGAAGCCACCAAAGCCGGGGTCGATGCCGTCCCGATTTTCTGGCTGGCCACTTCCGATCACGATCTCGCGGAGGTAAATCACGTAGCCTTTCCCGGCCCGGACGGCGCGCTGCAAACGATAACCACAACCAGTCACCATGTGCCTGCAGCCCCGGTGAGCGCCGTGCGCCTGGGCGACGAGATTCTCCCTGCTGTGGAACAAGCCGCAACTTTGCTGGGAGAATCCGACGCAACCCGCCTTCTGCGCGAGTCCTATCGCCCTGGCGAAACCATGGGGACGGCCTATGCTCTCTTCTACGCGCGCCTGTTCGCAGAGTGGGGAGTGATCCTGCTCGATGCGTCCGATCCCGATCTGCACCGCGTCGCCGAACCAATTTATCGCTCCGCAATCGAAAACGCCGCCGCCCTCAACGCCTCGCTGCTGGCCCGGGGCGAAGCGCTCGAGGCCGCGGGCTATCACCAGCAGGTTAAAGTTGTGCCCTCCACGGTGCTCCTGTTCACCATGAAAGATGGCGCCCGCACGCCCATTCATCGATCGGCGGCCGCGGAAGCGGAATTCGTAGTTGGCCACGAGGACGGCGCGGAGAAATTTTCCAAAGACGCATTGCTGGCGCGAATCGCAGAGGCTCCCGAGCAATTCAGTCCCAACGTGCTGCTGCGTCCCGTGGTGCAGGACTATCTATTGCCCACGCTGGCCTATTCCGGCGGCGCCGCCGAAGCGGCATACTTCTCCCAGGCCGGAGCCGTCTACGAAGCCGTGCTCGGCCGCGTCACCCCAATCGTGCCGCGGTTTTCGGCCACGATCATCGAGCCCAAAACACAACGCTTCCTGGAGCGCTACGGAATCACGTTGCGCGATGTTCTCAATGGACCCGAGTCTCTGCGCCAGGAACTGGCAGCCCGCAGCCTTCCCGGCGATCTGCAGGCAGCCTTCGACAACGCCAACAAATCGCTCGACAGCAATCTGGCGACGATCCGTGAAAAGCTTGAGAAACTCGATCGCACCCTGGTAGAAGCCGCGCAAACCGCTAGTTCAAAAATGCGCTATCAACTCGACCGCCTCTACACGCAAGCTGCCCGAGCCGAGTTACAAAAAGGCGAAGTCGTCGGCCGTCACGCCGAAACCCTCACCCAGTCCCTCTTCCCGGACAAAGGCCTGCAGGAGAGAGGAATCGGCGGTGCCTATTTCCTCGCCCGCTACGGCCTGGACCTTCTGCACCAGCTACACGACGCCATCCAACCCGATTGCCACGACCATCGGATTCTAGAGTTGTGAAACAAATCATCACTCCTGCTTCAGCCAGTTTTCTAACTCCACCAGCGACTCCACGCGCTCGACCCCGCGACCGCGGTAAGCTCCGGCCACGTCGAACAAAATCGCTTGCATCCCCGCATTGCGCGCGCCAACATAATCGACCGAATACAAATCCCCCACGTAGAGGCTCTCTGCCGCTGGCGCCCGCATCGCCCGCAGCGCCGCCTGAAACACGGCAGGATGCGGCTTCTCCTGCCCCACAATCCCCGAGTCGGTGATGCTCTGGAAACAGTCCGCAATCCCGCAGCGCCGCAGCACCTCTTCGATTTTGCCATCAGCGTTCGAAATCACCGCCGTCGCGTAAGCCCCGCGGATGCGCTCAAGCGCCTCCCGCGTTCCGGGCAGAATCTGATCCCAGTTCGCCGATTGCTGCGTGTTCTCAATCAGCACATCGCGCAGGCCGTCCTCCAGCAGATCCAATTCCTCCAGCAGGTAGGTGTGAAACGTCCACCAGAAACTGTGGTCCACTCTGCCGCCGACCATGCCCTGGTCAAACTCTTTCTTGGTTCTGCGCTCCAGAGCCTGCCACTGCGCGAGCGTCGGATGACGGTCTGCCGGCAGCGCCGCCAGGATGCGCGCCCGGTTCGGAAACAGCAACGTGTTCCCCACATCAAAGAATACAAAGCGAAGTTCGCCCATGAATCATAGTATCCAAGATTCACACGAACCATGAACCACACTAACCATACTTACGCGCCTGAACTTCCGACCCGTGACCAACCGGGTAAAAACAGGTAATATCCAACTTCCGGCCTCGTGAGCGAGGCAGATTTTTCGCCGGAACATTGCTCACGACGCGCGGCACGGATCACCAATGTTTTCCGCCCTTGCACGCACAACTCGCGCCGCACTCACGGCATACCCCGCCATCCGCCTGCAGGCTTCCGTCCTATTGAGCCTGTTGCTGGCCGTGCGATCTCACGGCTCCCGCGAAGACGTCTACAACATCCTATGGGCCGTCGTATTCGGCTTCGCGACGCTGAATATCCTGAGCCTGGCGTCGCGTCGCCTGGAACCCAACCGCCGCGGCATGAGCTTCGGCGAATTAATGGCCGTGCTCGTAGTCCTACTCTCCGTATTCCTGCTGGGATGGGAAATGCTGAACCTGTTCCACATCTTCCCCATCAAACTCCAGCGCTGAATCAGTGAATCAAAACCACCCCGGATGCCCCGTTTCTCGCATCTTTTGCGAGAAAGCCTGCCCTGAGCGAAGTCGAAGGGTGGGGATTTTCCAGCCGCCGGAACAATTCCCGCCGCCCTCGCGTCACACTCCCGCAACTCGACTTGCGGTATGATTCGTTCTAGCAATGCCCAACCGTCCCGCAAATTTCGAAATCACCTGCCCCTGCTGCAACGGCCTGCTGAAAGTGGACGCCACCACCGGCACGGTGATCTCCCACACTGCCGCCAAGCAGCCAAAAACTTTCAACGACATGGAAGAGGCCGCCCGCGCCATGAAAGAGCAGGACAGCCGCCGCGAATCCATCTTCCGCCAATCCGTAGAAGCGCAAAAAAATTCCTCAGCTCTCCTGGAAAAGAAATTTCAGGAAGCCGTCAAGAAGGCCAAAGAAACGCCCGACACCGGCCGGCCCATCCGCGACTTCGATCTGGATTAACAGATTTGGATTAATAAGAGTGAGACTGGCCGCCGATTCTCCGTTTGCGAAAACTACCGCGACTGCGGGGACACCAGCCGCCGACACCGTGCGATCATGACTAATCGTCCTCTTCTTCTCGGCCACCGTGGCGCGCGCGCCGTCCAGTCCATCCCGGAAAACACTCTGGCCTCGTTCGATCGCGCTCTGGCCGACGGCTGCGACGGCTTCGAATTCGATGTTCGCATGACCGCTGATCTCGAGGCCGTAGTCTGCCACGACGCAAAAGTCGGCCGCGATAAGATCGAGCGGGCCACGGCTAAAGAGGTCTCTCAACTGCCCCGCCTGCGCGATGTTCTCCAGCGTTACCGCGACTCCTTCCTGGATATCGAGCTGAAAGTGAAAGGTCTGGAGCGAACCATCGTCGACCTATTTCTTCGGCTCAAACCCCGCAAGGGATGCGTCGTTTCGTCGTTTCTGCCCGGAGCGCTGAAATCCCTCCGCGCCGAAGACGCCACCATCCCGCTCGGCCTGATCTGCGAAACCAAAACCCAACTCCGCTCCTGGAGCGAGCTCCCCATCAGCTATGTGATCCCTCACTATGATCTGGTCGATGCCGAACTCATCCGCAAAGTGAAGGGAGCAGGAAAAAAAGTCATCGTCTGGACCGTCAACGATGCTCCCGCCATGCAGCAATTCGCAGAGTGGGGAGTCGACGGCATCATCTCCGATGAGACCAAACTTCTAGTCCAAACCTTGTCCGTCGACCGCTTGAACACGGAACCTGTCGACTAAATCGTTCGGGTCTTTTTCAATTGCTTGATGTGGGGTTTATCCGCGCAAATCCGCGGCGAAAAACATTTTGGACTTCAGTTCAGTCGGCCGCGGCTTCCAGGACGGAGGGCCTGCCGCTCAACTTGCGAAGAAACGAAGCCCGCTCCGTTTCAAAAGCTTCCAGGTTCGCCCCCAGAGTATGCTCGTCCCAGCCGAGCACGGCGCCAATGCGCAAAGCGGCCTCGCGGCTGCACGACTCCGACCAGCACGACCCCAACGCCACCGGCACTCGCCGCAGCAGAACATCAGCCAGGCTCACCGCACACTCGCGCCGGTAGGCCTCCACCACCTCAGCCACCACGTGCGAACTGTGCGGGCAGATCGGAGCCCGCAATTCCGCGCTCACCAAAGCCATGCGGGCAATATCCATGGCGCGCTTGCCGTACCATTCCACCATCCCGCGCGCCGATTCCTCGCTCACCGATCCGGCCTGCGCAATCTCGATGACCGCCTGATCGAGCATAGGATCGAGCGCGACCCCCGGCCCAACCGAGACCGAAGTCGGTTCGGAAACCGCGATTCCGATTTTCCGTACACATTCGCGTGCCAGCGACGCGGCAGTCGTCAGCTTTCCACCGATCACCGAAATCATTCGTGCCGCGCCTTCCCCGGTATGGTCGTGCAGAAAATGTCGTCGCGTAACCGCCGATGGCCGATTTCCCTCCGAGTAGGGAAGCGGACGCACTCCCGCAAAAGCATATTTCACGTCGTGCGCCGAGAGCTTCGCCTTGGGAAACAACTTGGTCACACTACTCAACAAGTATCCAGTTTCCTCGGCCGAGGGCTCGGTTCTCCCGGGATCTCCCGCATCTGCTACCTCGGTCGTGCCCACCAGCAATTGCTCATTCCACGGCACCACAAAAATCGGACGCCCATCCGCGGCCTCGGTATAGAGCGGGTTGCTCGGCGCCGCTGGGAAACGCGGCAA
Source organism: Candidatus Sulfotelmatobacter sp. (assembly GCA_050014115.1). Taxonomy (GTDB): domain Bacteria; phylum Acidobacteriota; class Terriglobia; order Terriglobales; family Acidobacteriaceae; genus Sulfotelmatobacter. The sequence continues at coordinate 8,158 of JBEKDY010000034.1, forward strand.
AACAATGTGTGACCCGCGCACTCCGCCGACCATGGGCTTCGCCGTCCGAATCGACGATCGCTGGCAGATGCGGTCGGCCCAAGGTCCACAGCAGTTCACCACCCAGGCCGCGTCGACATGCGCGTCTTTCCCCGTAATCCGGTCGCGAAACAGCACTCCCCGTGCACGCCCGTGCGCTACATTTACGGCTAATACTTCGGCGTGATTGCGGACCACCGCTCCCGCGTCGATAGCTTCCGTAAGCCATTCAGCCACAAGGCGTTCCGGGAACTCGCACTGCGCGTCCTCGTAGTTGAAGATCGACCAGCGATGCCCCGCGTCGAGCGCCCGCTCCACCCGCTTAAGTTCCATCTCACCAATGCTTTTGTTCGATTTCCGGCCTGCGAGTCGTTGATAAAGCCACAATCCGACGCGCACTTTCAGCGCGCTGCGCCTACTTTGCTCGTTCAAAAGCACCAGAAACTGAGTGGGCTGTACAAGATGCGAGCGTTCGCGCAGCAACCGCTCGCGTTCGCGCAAGGATTCCCGCACCAGTCCGATTTCGCCGTGCTCCAGATACCGTAACCCCCCGTGAATGATGCGGGTAGAGCGGCTGGTCACCCCGGAAGCAAAGTCGTTCTGTTCCAGCAGCAGCGTAGCTTTGCCCGCACGCGCGCACTCGCGCGCTATGGCCACGCCGTTGATGCCGCCGCCGATCACCACCACGTGGAAACGCTGCCCTTCCAGTGGCGCTCGAGGCTTAATCGCTAAAGTCATGTAATTTCAGCAAGATACGCAGCGCACGTAAACCAGAGAATGCGCCGTTTTCGCCCCCTGGACCCACTCTTCCTTCCCAGTTTGCGCTCGTTCGCTTCTGGGAGGAAGGTAACGTAAGTGCGGTGGGTACTTGGCCTAAATCCTATTCCTGACTTCACGTTACAGCAAGATGAGGTCGTCCGACACCATCGCATTGCTCGCGCCGCATAACGTCATTTACAGTAGTTCGCGAATGTCTACCACTGGAGAACGTTTCGAACGCGCCATCGCCATCATGGAGCGCCTGCGCGCGCCGGGAGGCTGTCCGTGGGATCGTGAGCAGACCTTCGATTCGATCAAGCCTTACACGCTGGAAGAAACTTACGAGGTGCTGGAGGCGATCGACAACCGCGATTGGGACGAACTCACCGGCGAACTCGGAGATTTATTGCTGCAGGTGCTTTTTTATTCCGAAATGGCGAAAGAGCAGGGAACATTTTCGATCGATGATGTACTGGACCGGCTCTCGGGGAAGCTGGTGGATCGCCATCCGCACGTGTTTGGCGACGTCAAGGCGGACACTTCTGCCGAGGTGAAGCGAAACTGGGAAGCTTTGAAAGGGGAGGAGCGCAAGAAGCGGCAGAGCAGGGAATCAGCGAGTGCCGCCGCAAGCGCGCCTGCCGCTGCTTCGAGTCAGCCCAACGAGGGCGCCTCGGTTCTCGCCGGCATATCTTCAAAGATGCCGTCGATGCTCGAAGCTTCCAAGCTCAGTTCCCGCGCCGCGCACGTCGGCTTCGATTGGCCCAATGTCGACGGCCTGTTCGCGAAGCTCCACGAAGAGGCCGACGAATTAAAGGAACAGCTGAAAGAGTTTCCCGCACCGGGGCCTCGCCCGCAGAGCCGAGGCGTTGCCGGATCGGGCCGGCAGGTCGTGAGTGAAGAGTTGCAGACTCGGCTCGAAGAGGAAGTTGGCGATCTTTTTTTCGTGGTGGTGAACATCGCACGCTATCTTTCGGTAGATCCGGAATCCGCGCTGCGCAAAACCAATCGCAAATTCAGACGCAGATTCCAGTGGATGGAACAACGACTGCGCGAAACGGGACGCTCTCCCGACCAGGCTGGCATGGACGAACTTGAATCCTTGTGGCAACGGGCGAAGCGTGAGGAGAAAGCGATTTGACCGCCGATTCCGTCGTCATCCGGTCCTGTCACGGTCTTGAGGAGCTGCGCGCCTGCGTCGCCTTGCAGAAAGAAGTGTGGAACTTTACTGACGCGGAACTGATCCCGCTGCGCATGTTCGTGGTCGCGGAAAAGGTTGGCGGACAAGTGATGGGCGCCTTCACTGGCACGGACATGGTCGGGTTCGCGCTGTCGGTTCCGGGCACGCGCGATGGCCACGTTTATCTTCACTCGCACATGCTCGCCGTGAGAAGAGACCAGCGCAACAGCGGCCTGGGCCGGCGGCTCAAGCTGCTGCAGCGGGAAGACGCGCTGTCGCGTGGGATTGAACTGATCGAGTGGACGTTCGATCCGCTCGAGATCAAGAACGCTTACCTCAACATCGAGAAGCTGGGGGCGATCACGCGGCGCTACAACATCAACCAATACGGAATCACGTCTTCGCCCCTGCAGGGCGGATTGCCCAGCGACCGGCTCATCGCGGAGTGGTGGTTGAAGTCGAAGCGCGTCGAGACACTGCTCAGTACCGGCAAGATCCCAGCGTCCAAAATCGAAACGAAAATTGAAGTTCCGGCGCAGATCTACGAGTGGAAGGCTGCACTCGAAACGCGCACCCAGGCTCAGCAACTCCAGGAACGCAACCGGGAACAGTTTCTACGCGCCTTCGGCGAAGGCTTGACCGTGGTCGGCTACGAACGCGACGCGGCCAGCAACGGAAATTTTCTGCTCGGACACTGGGATGAAAAGTGGTCGTACGCATCGGAAGGCTGATTCACCACGGAAACACTGAGGCACGGAGAAAACAAACGCAATTGAAACATCGGGAAGCCGGAACACTCGCGCATCCATGCTTTCCTTCAGATTTTATTTTTAGAAAGATTTTCTCCGCGTCTCCGTGCCTCCGTGGTGAAATGAAGTAATCCATGAAAGTTGAAGCCATCACGCTCCGCGAGATTCAGATGCCGCTGGTCCACTTCTTTGAGACCAGCTTTGGCCGCACCTACAGCCGCCGCATTCTTCTGGTTACTGTCCATTGCGAGGGAGTAAAAGGCTGGGGAGAATGTGTCGCCGGCGAAGATCCCTTTTACAGCAGCGAATGGATCGACAGTGTCTGGCCCACGATGGTGCATTATCTGGCGCCGGCGGTGATGGGCCAGACCTGGGAATCTGCGCGCGAATGTGTGTCTTTCTTCGCCAGGGTGCGCGGCCATCGCATGGCCAAGGCCGCGATCGAGAACGCCCTGTGGGACGCCGAAGCCAAGCAGAAGCAGGAGCCGCTATGGAAACTGCTGGGCGGAACGCGCCGCGAAATTGCGTGCGGCGTCTCCATCGGCATTCAGGATTCCATTGAGCAGTTGCTGGAAAAGATTCAAGTCGAAGTTGCGGCCGGATACCGTCGCATCAAGGTAAAAGTAAAACCGGGCTGGGACGTGAACGTGCTTGAAAAGATTCGCTCGCGCTGGGCCGACATCACGCTCAGCTGCGATGCCAATTCCGCCTACACGCTCGACCAGGTCGAACACTTACGGCTGTTCGATCAGTTCAACCTGCTGATGATCGAGCAGCCTTTATGGGACGACGATATCTACTATCACGCCCGGTTGCAAAAGGAGCTGCGCACGTCGATCTGCCTCGACGAATCCATCGTCAACGCACGGGCGGCGGCTTTCGCCGTCGAAAGCGGCGCCTGCCGCATCATCAATATCAAGGTGGGCCGCGTCGGCGGATTTACCGAGGCGATCAAGGTCCACGATATCTGCCACCATCAAAACATTCCCGTCTGGTGCGGGGGCATGCTGGAGTCGGGAATCGGGCGGGCCCACAACATCGCGCTTTCCACGCTGCAGAATTTTCGACTGCCGGGAGATGTTTCCGCTTCGAAGCGCTACTGGAAAGAGGACGTCATCGATCCTGAAGTGCAGGTCTCGCCCGCGGGAACCATCGCCATCCGCGACGATGCGGGCACGGGTTACGCCATCAAAGAGGATTTAATCGAGAAGCTGACCACCCGGAAAGAAACGCTGCGTCGGCAATAAAGCGACGGCTGGCAACGAACGAAACCTCAGGGGCCAAAGCCCGAATAAATTTCAAAGGCTTTACGCGGCGCTGAAGCGCCGCTCTTCCACTAGTGAGCGCTCGCGGCGGGGCTCTGAGCACGGTTTTGAGCCAACTTGGTCTGCTCTGCCTTCAACAGGTCAACTCCTTGCGCAAATGTCATGCCGGCGGGCACGCGGCGAAAATCACTCAACACTTCATCGCTGACCATGTTGAAACTTTTGAACAGCAGTATCTTCCCGGTGAAGCTTAAGGTCATGCGTGTGATTTCCCAGGTGCCATCGCCAACATCGGATTGCGCAATCAGAAAATGGCCACCTTTGTCGAGCCTCCCGAAAAATCCCCAGCCGAAGTTTACATCTTTGAACACGCTGCCCTCGACCCTGGCGATGCGGTGGCGCTCCGCGTCGACGAGCATTGTTCCCTGCGTTCCGCCGAGTGCTTGTTCGGAGAGGTGGGAAGGCGGGCTGTAGTTCGGATTCGGCCGGAACTTGAGGCGCACCAGGGGTTCGCCGGCCTTGCCGAAATCGGGCGTCGCCGTTTCCGTGCCGTCATATTCATACACGTAAACGTCAGGCAGTGCTTTGAGGATGCGCACGAAGCGGTCGGTGGTTTCTTTTTCCTGCGCCTGCTTGTGGCGAAGCTGTTCGGGCTGGTCGAGCAGGCCTTGCAGATGCGCCTGCTCACCCGCCAGTTCCGCCTCAGTCACTGGACGATCGTCGTAGGCGATCACCATGCCCGCCATCGCGTCGCGAGTTTCTACGTACAGCTTTGTCTGCGAGCCGTGCGGAGTCTGCTTGCGAGAGCGGAACTGGTGTTTCACCGACGGATCCTGGAACGCTGCCACTTCGGTTGCAACCGCCTGGCGCACGAGTTCGGCCGGAGTGGTATTTCCCAGAGGCGATGACTGAGGGGGCGAAGATTGCAGAGGCGCGGGCTGTGCAATCAAGACCGGGATCGCAACGAGAACCGCCGCAAGAACCGCAACCACGGCATTGCGCCGCGATTTGCGCCGTGGTAAGAACCGAACGCTTCGCATCTCAACTAGTTTACCAACGAACGTTGCAATCGTTCACGGCCGCGATCATGCCTTTGGCCCCCGGCAGGATCGGTTTGCTTTGCGTCCTTTGCGGAACCTTTGCGAGCTTTGCGGTCAAAGGCTCCAAGGCTTTTAACCGCAAAGGACGCAAAGAACGGCCGCGAAGGTCGCGAAGAAAATCTCCGGGCACGATTCCGCGGGTGAACTTCCAATTCGTGCCGCTTGCCGCATGTTCGGAAGGTTGAGTATAGTCGAGGGAACGACGCGGACATCCAACACTTGCTTTGTAGGCACTTGCCTTGGTTTGATGCGCTCGTCGTTGTTTTGAGTTTCTCGAACCAGCTTTGCAAGGAGAGTTTCCATGAGTGCACCGTTGTCGGGCGAATTGGCGCAGATTGGCAAGTCGGTTGTCATCAAAGGGGAACTGTCGGGCAGCGAAGACCTCTACGTCGATGGACAGGTGGAAGGAACCATCGCGTTGAAAGGCAACAGCTTGACCGTCGGTCCGCACGGGCAGGTCAAAGCCAGCGTCGAATGCAAAGGCGTGGTGGTGCAGGGCAAGCTGGAGGGGAATGTCCAGGCCAGCGAGCAGGTCGAATTGCGCAAGTCGGCGGTGGTCACAGGCGACATTTCCGCGCGCCGCATTTCCATTGAAGAAGGGGCGTACCTCAAAGGCAAAGTCGATATTCACGGCGCGCAGGATGGCAAAGCGAAATAAAAATGGATTGGTCGGCGCCGGCGTTAGTTTCCGCGCTCTGGCATAGACTGGCGGGCAGAGGCGGGATTCGGTTTCCTTGAATTGAATGGCATCAGTAACCCAGAATTTCATGAAACTCTTTCGAGGCTCATCGGGCGGACCGGAGCCGCCCACATCGGCGCAGGCTTCGCAGAGGCTGGCGCGGCGTTCCAGCGGACTCGGGGAAGTGGCGCGCACGTGGGATACGGAGACGCCGCTGTGCGTGCTGGATCTGGGCTCGACCTCGCCGGCGAATATCAGCTATTTCACCGAGCGTGGGCATCGCATCTACAGCGAAGATCTGCTGGTCGCTTCGACTGAACCTACGCTTGTGACCAAAGACGAGCAGGGAAATGTAGTGCTCGACAGCCGGCAATTTCTGGCCGATAACCTGGTTTATCCGGCCGCGCATTTCGATGTCGTGCTGTGCTGGAACCTTCCCGACTATTTGCATGAGAGCCTGGTGCGGCCGGTGGTGGGGCGTTTGTGGTCGGTGCTGAAACCGGGCGGGATGCTGCTGGCGTTTTTTCATACGCGCGATGCCGGGCCGGATTCGCCCTGTTACCGTTTTCACATTGTGGGGCGGGATACGCTCGAAATGCAGCGCATCGAGATGCGGAAGGAAACGCGGCGCGGCCCGACTGGAGCGATTCATACCGCAATCACGGATGGATTCCATCTGCAGAGAGTATTCAACAACCGGCATATCGAGAATTTATTCCGCGACTTCGCGTCGATTAAATTTTTTCTGGCGCGGGATAATGTCAGGGAAGTGCTGGTGATTCGGTGACGGCAATTGCTGATTGTTTGATTTTTGATTTGCTGATTGAAAAGCTGGCTCCGCGGTGGTTTTTGGTTTTCAATCAGCAATCATCAATCAGCAATTGCCGTCTTCCACACGATCGCTCCCATGCGGAATAGAAATTGGCGTGAGATATCCACGCGCGGGGCTTGGTCTGCGCCAGCCGAAATAATCTGCCGCAGTTCTTCTGGAATGTACGCTCTGCGGACCGAGGCCACGCCATCGGCACGCGAGATGGCGCTGCGCATCAGGGGGAACCCGGCATAGACCAGCGCCAGGTGCAGCGGATTCCGCACCAGATCGTTGATCAACACCGCACGGCGTGTCACCCGCACCGCTTCGCGCACGAATCGCGACAAGGCATCTGGCGCGAGGTGGTGAGCGAACAGATTGCAGTTGACCAGGTCAAAAGCTGAGTCGAGAAAGGGAAGCGCGAGCGCATCGGCGACGATCGCGCCGCTGTGGTTCGGGAGATGCGTCCATGCCCGGTCCAGCAGCCTGATCTCGAGCGTGATGCCGCGGCGCGCTAGATTCTTGCGCACGATCTCAGTAACCTCGCCGGTACCCGCGGCAACTTCCAGTAACGACAAATTCCGCAGACCGGTCACGCGCGCAACCCGCTCAATCAGCTTTTGCGTGGTGGCTACTCCGCCGAACCAGCGGTTGACGAGGGCGATATCGCGCAGCGAGGCTTGAACGTCCTCGGGCGAACACGCGTCAGAGTCGAGAAGTTCGGGTATGTCGACGCGCTTCATCGGGCAGTGGAAATCGGGTGAGCTCGGCCTGGTTCATCGTCGTGCGCTCGGCGTCGTGCGCGCGTCCTCTGGCGGCACATCGTCAGGCGCCGCTCTCTCAGGGCGAAGCACAGAAAAGAAGATTCCCGGAGGCGCTCAGACTTCCGCCAGCTCTTCTTCCAGCAACTGCTTGTTATACAGGTCGGTGTAGTAGCCGTTCAAGGCGAGGAGTTCTTCGTGCGTGCCCAGTTCGACGATCGAGCCGCCGTGCAGGACCGCGATGCGGTCGGCGTTGCGCACGGTGGAAACGCGGTGCGAAATAAAAATCGTGGTTCGTCCCCGCATCACGTCCCGAAGATGATTCAGGATTTTGTCTTCGGTGTGGGTATCGACGCTGGAGAGCGCGTCGTCAAGAATGAGAATCTGCGGATTGCGAATCAATGCGCGGGCAATCGCCGTGCGCTGCTTTTGGCCGCCGGAGAGCGTAATGCCGCGCTCGCCCACCAGTGTCTGATATCCCTCGGGAAAACTTTCAATGTCAGAGGCGATGTTTGCAGCTTCCGCGGCATCGTGAATCTCCCCATCAGTTGCCGTGTCCACGCCGAGTGCGATGTTTTCCCGGATGCGGTCGCTGAAGAGAAAAGTTTCCTGGGGCACGAACCCGATGCTGTTGCGCAAAGATGCAATCGAATATTCGCGAATCGGACGCCCATCAATCAGAACCATTCCTGCAGCGGCGTCGTAGATGCGCGGAATCAGGCTGACCAGCGTGGTTTTTCCCGAGCCCGTAGGTCCCACAATCGCCAGGCTGCTGCCCGCCGGAATTCGCAGGTTCAAATCGCGCAAAACGGCTTTTCCGTCGTAACTGAAGTTGAGGCCGCGAAATTCGATCTCGCCCTCGACTCGCCGCTCCTGCGCATCGGTAGCGTCCTGAATCTCCGGCTGCTCCAGAAGAATTTCGTTGATGCGTATCAGCGATGCCGTGCCTCGCTGAAAAATGTTGATCACCCAGCCGAGAGCAATCACTGGCCAGGTGAGCTGCACCATGTAAGTAGTGAACGCCACGAAGTCGCCAACGCCCATTGAACCGTTGAGCATCAGCGTGGTTTTTGTTCCCAGATACGAAACCAGTTGCACTCGATCCTGACCTTGCAGCACCTCGCGTCCGCCCAGCCACAGCACAAGCACAACTGCGAAGCCGAGAAGCAGTTCCAGCGTGGGCCAGAGCATGCCCATGAGCCGCACCAGCTTCAGGCTGCGCCGGATGTATTCGTGGTTCTGTTCCTCGAACGCGCGAATCTCCGCTTCCTCCTGCACGTAAGCGCGAACCAGCCGGGCGCCGGAAAAGTTCTCCTGGGCGCGCGCCGAAATGTCGGAGAACATCGCCTGGATTCGTTCGAAGCGCTCGTGAATCCGCCGGCCAAAATACTGGATCACGATGCTCACCACCGGCAGCGGAAGAAAAGTATAGAAAGTCAGCTTCGGGCTGATCGAGATCATGAAGGCCAGCGCCCCGGCGGTGTAGACGAAGGTATTCGCCGAATACATGATGGCCGGGCCCAGCAGCATGCGCACTGCGTTCAGGTCGTTCGTGGCACGGGCCATGATGTCGCCGGTGCGATTGCGCTGGTAGTAGGAAAAAGAAAGGCGTTCCAGATGCTTGAAGAGATCGTTGCGCAGGTCAAACTCAATCTCGCGCGAAATGCCGATCACGATCCAGCGCGTCAAGAACTGAAAGATTCCCTTGAAAGCGGCAATCGCCAGCAACAATCCTGCATAAAAAAGCAGCTTGTGACGGGTGACGCCCTCGCGCAGATCATCCGCCGCATGGCCGATCACCAGGGGAAACAGTATCCAGATTCCATTCGTCAGGAAAACGCAGACCGTACCAGCCGCGTAACTCCAGCGGTAGCGTTTGAGGTAGGGCAGGAGCGGGCGCAGATTCTTGGGCACCATTGCTGATCTCTAGACAGGTTCTGTAGATGAGATTTTAACAGGCGGGGTTCAGCTTTTCGTGGAGGGATAGGGGAGCGAACGGATCCCGCTCGCGTTCTTGCCAGTTCAAGCGCATCGTAGGGTCCTTCACGCGGCCTTCGGCCCCGCTCAGGATGACATTCTCCTGGCGGCGCTTATCGAGTTGCGATCACACCTGCGCGTGAGTCTTGGCAATCGAGGGAGTGGAGCCAATGACGGTGCTTTGTTGCTGTTTCTCGAACACTCGCTTCTCGAACAGATGAGGAACCGATACAAAGTCGCTGCCGAACGCAATCACGCTGACCGTGACCACCACCAGGCTCCATCCCGCGAAGAAGAGCCAGCCCGCATCGAGAAGGTAGGATTCGCTGCCGGTCATCTTTTCCCTCCGTGTCTTTGTCCGTCGCTGGAGAGTTCCGCCGTTAGCGGCGCGAGGTCACCAGACAAAATCCCGCGCCGCTGCGGACGCTCTCTTGGCGGAGTCTCGTTACTGTTCCGCCGGAGCAGGAGCAGCAGGACTCGCGGGCGTTGCGCGCATATGCCGCGACATGCGAGCCGCGCGACGGGCCTGCACCGATTTCATCGTCGCCTGCTGGTCCGAGGTCAGCACCTGGAACAGCTCGGAATGAATCCGCGTCTGTTGCACCGTCAGTTCCACCATCGCCGCAGACTGTTGCGCGGCGAGAGCGCGAACTTTGGCGTCGTCGTAGGTGCCTTGCTCATACTGCTTCAACTGCTGCCGCGTCTGTTGCAGCTGCTGGAACAGAGGCTTCAACGCGGGATTCTCTTTGGCCAGAATGCCTTTCATCTGCGCCGTCTGAGCGTCGCTCAGGTTGAGGTAGTCGGCAAAAAACTCGCCGCTGCCGCCCCTGCCAAATTGATGGCCACGCGCCGGCGGTGCGGGGGATGCGTCGGCAGCCTGCGATCTCGCAACTACCGTCACAAACAACACACACAGTGCCGCAATCATGAAACGAAAACGAAGTGCTTTCATCATGTTGGTAAACTCCTTCATCCCGGCTTCTCATTCTTCTCCGCTTCTCGTGGAGGCCGGTTTTGCGTGCACTTATGGAAACACGGCTCCCGTGAAAAAGGAGTAAAGAATCGGTCAACCGGAGTAAAGTTTTGTCAAAAGCGTACCATTCTGGCCAGTCGCTGGGATGGGTCGCTTGCGATTTGTGGTTTGACAATTGCAAAGTGACAATTCTTTACTACTAGGTTCAGTCGGTGTAGTGCACAATGAAACCTGCACATATGGATCGCATTCTAGTCATCGACGACGACGTTGAACTCTGCAGCCTGGTGCAGGAATATCTTCAGGCGGAAGGCTTCTCCGTGGAATGTGTACATGACGGGGAGCGCGGCCTGCAGCGGGCGACTGCCGGCGGTTATCTTCTTGCCGTGCTGGACGTAATGTTGCCGGGTATAAACGGTTTTGAAGTGCTGCGCAGAATCCGCGCCACATCACGCCTGCCTGTGCTCCTGCTCACGGCCCGTGGCGAAGATGTCGACCGCATCGTCGGCCTCGAGATCGGCGCCGATGATTATCTTCCCAAGCCTTTTAATCCCCGGGAGCTGGTGGCGCGCATTCGGGCAATTCTGCGGCGCTCCCGCAGTGACGGCAAGGCCGTCCCCGCCACGCCGGAGATTGTGCGCGTGGGTGAAGTGGAACTCGATCCCGCAACTCGTACGGTCCGGCGCGATGGCCAACCCGTGGACCTCACCTCCGTCGAGTTCAATCTGCTGGAAGTTCTGCTGCGCGAAGCCGGACACGTGGTGCCCCGCGAGCGTCTGGTGAATGCCGTGCTCAGCCGCAAGTTTTCGCCGTTTGACCGCAGCATCGACATGCACGTCAGCAAGGTGCGCAAGAAGCTGGGCGATTCCGATGGCGGCGCCGACAACGACGAGCACATCAAGACGGTGCGCGGCGTCGGCTACATTTTTGCGCGCCCGCGCGAGAAAGTCGGGAGCTCGACATGAAGAGTCTGTTCCTGAGAATTTTCCTGTCGTTCTGGGTGGCGCAGGCGCTTTTCGTGGTGCTGGCCATCCTGGTGACACTCGCCTTTCGTCCTCGTAATCCGTCGTGGGAGGCGCTGCGCACGACCGCTCTCAACGATTCGGTGAGCGCTTACGAGGAAGGCGGAGATCGCCAGGTCCGGCAGTATTTGATCGATCTGGAAAACACCCAGCATGTGCGCGCCTATTTATTCAACGAGCAGGGTGAGGAAGTCTCGCGCCGCGCCGCTCCCGACTGGGCATTGCGCATCGCAGCCGGCGGCCCGCGCATGCCGCGCGAGGGATTCGTTTTTCCCGCTCCCTCGGTTCTTCGCGATTCCCGCGCCTCCTCCGACGGGCATCATCGCTACACGCTGGTATTAGGACTGCCTCCGGGACCGCGCGTTTTCTTTGGACCTCGTGGAATGCCGGTGCCGGGCTTGATCATCGCGGTCGTGTCCTCCGGGCTGGTTTGTTATTTCATGTCGTGGTATCTCACCAAGCCGATCGTGCGGCTGCGCGCGGCCACGCGGCAACTTTCTGCCGGCGATCTGACGGCGCGTTCCGGAGCTCCAACCAGCGGCCGGCGGGATGAGGTCGCCGGCTTGATGCGCGACTTCGACACCATGGCGGAGCGTCTGCAAAAATTGGTGCAGGCCCAATCGCGCCTGCTCAACGACATTTCCCACGAACTGCGCTCGCCCCTGGCTCGTTTGAATGTGGCGCTGGGCCTGGCGCGCCGGCGCTCGGGCGCGGAGAGCGACGACATGCTGGAGCGCATCGAACTCGAAGCCAGCCGTCTGAACGAACTCATTGGCAGAATCCTGACTCTGGCGCGACTCGAAGATGGCGAACAGGAAGTTCCCCGCACGCCCGTTCCCTTGAACGAGTTGGTGCTCAGCGTCGCGGAGGACGCTGAATTCGAAGCGCAGGCCCGGCACTGCCACGTGCGCACCGAGATTCCCGAGGCAGACTGGGACGTGCGCGGAAATGCATCTCTATTGCACAGCGCCATAGAAAATGTGGTTCGCAACGCCATCCGTTATACCCACGAAGGCGGCTCGGTGGAGATTCGCCTGCAAGGTGTGGAAGGCGCGACTGGGCCGGAGGCGCTATTGCAGGTTACGGATTGTGGTCCCGGCGTTCCCGAGGACGCGCTGGAAAAAATGTTCGAGCCCTTCTATCGTTTGGACGATGCCCGTGGCCGGCTGACCGGCGGAGTCGGATTGGGCCTGGCCATTGCCCAGCGCGCCGTCCGCTTTCATGGCGGAAGGGTTTCGGCTTCGAATCGCGCCGAAGGCGGCTTGCTGGTGCAAATCCACTTGCCGCTGATTCCCGGCGGAAAACAGCCAACTGTGGCCCCGGAGTCTGTTCCCGCGGGCCGCGAAGTATAGGGCAGACACTTTTTTCCGCGGCGCAGGGCTCGTTCTGCGCCTGTCGAACGAGCAGGTCTCGTCCGCTGCGTTGACCTCGCTCTTCAGGGCCGGATACAACTCCTGGGCACGGTTTAGGCTCCAATCACAAGTGGCGGCGTTTGCTCTTCCTGCGCTTTCCTGATAAATAAGTGGATTGAGTTTTTTCGCTCCTTTTGGGGACTGCTACCGCCCGCCGGCTAACCTGCGGCTGTATAAACTTAAGACGTATACTTGGAACACATTAGGAAACATATTTACGAAATATGGAGATAAACCGAAGAATGTCTAGGAGATGCGCCGGAGTGCTTGCGGTATTGGTTCTGCTCGCGATTGCCATGCTGCTGGCTTGCAATAGCACGTATTCGGCTTCGTCGGACGGTTTGGTGATTGTTCCCAGCTTCGGTTCCGCCGCGGTACAGTCCTTCAGCTTCAACTTGACCAACGGGCACGTTTCGACCGTCAATTCCGCGCCCCCGATTTTAGGTCAACCTACGGCCATGGTTTTGGACCCAAGCGGCGCATACGCCTATGTAACCATCGTCCCAAACCCGCCCCCCAGCGGGGTTTTTCAAAGCGTGGCCTTAAGCTCCATTGCCACCTACGCGATCAACTCAGATGGCACCGTGGCGGATGCCAGCACGCCGCCCAGCATGCTGACAATCTGCCCCAATACCTTACCCCCGCCGGCGCCGCCCTATGTAAGTTGTCCAGCTCTGCTTCCGACAGACCCCAGCTTCAATCCCGCGGCGGGCAAACTTAGTCCAATTGCCGTCGCTATGGATTCGGCGGGCAAGTATCTTTTCGTGGCCGATCAGCAAACCACCGACTACAACGGAAACGCCGTGCCCGGTACCATTTCCGTATTCTCCATCGGCTCTGGCGGCGCCCTCACCGAGGTGACAGGCTCTCCTTTTACAGTCCCCCCCTTGCTAACAGGCCCGGTTACGATTCCGAACCTGGTGGGCCTGGCGGTTACGCCCACGCAGTACCCGGTGCTGAACACGCAAGCCGTCGGGAACGCCCAGTGCGCCCTGGTGCAGCAGCTCCCGCCTTCGACCCCGGAATACCTCTACGTCACCGATGCCAACAATAATTGGCTCTGGGGTTTCACCGTGCAATCCACCGGGGCTCTCCAACCCATTGGCTACCCTAACAACGTCGTAATCTTCCCGGCGTACTCGGTAACCACGGGAGTTGCGGTCGATCCCTGCAACCGCTTCGTCTACGTCACCAACAAAAGATCGAACAACGTAAGCGCGTATGCCATCTGCAACTCCACCAGTCCCGCCCGGCCGTCGATCTGCGATACCAACCAGTACCCGGCGGGATATCTGGTTGAGGTTCCCAATTCGCCTTTCGCCCTTGGCGGGGGAACGTCCAGTCCGAACGGCCCTACCGTTTTGCAAGTTGACCCGCTGGCCAATTTTCTGTACGTGGTGGACAACCAGTCGAACCAGCTATCGTGTTTTCGAATCACTCAGGTTAATGGAGGCTTGGCGCCACTCAGCACATCATCCGTCGCTACGGGGATAAATCCGGCGGCCATTGCGATCCGGGCAGATGACAATTGGGTTTTTGTGGCTAACAACGAGACGTTGAACGGGTTCGGAGTCTTGTCTCAGTATGAACTGGCGCCCGCGACCGGCATCCTGACCCCATTCGGCGCCGGCATCCAGACTGACAACTTTCCCACCGCGGTCGTCGTGAAATAAGGGTTGATTGTGAAATAAGCAGTACCCGGTGAACCCCTGCGTCCTCTGCGGTTAAAGCTTTTGCTTTTTTGTGAATGCTGACGCAGAAGTTTCTACGTAGGCACTTTCAAAATCAAATATCCGCCCACCAGGCTGAAGATCAAATCCGGAAACCACGCCGCCAGCGCCGGCGGAAGCTGGCTGAGGTCGCCCATGGCCTCGAATAGCCGCGACACCACCGTATAGAAAACCGCAATCCCCACCGCGATCGCGACTCCCGTGATCGCGCCTTTTTTTCCGGACGAAAGCGAAAAGGGAATCGCCAGCACCGCCATCACCAGCGTGATCACCGGATAGGAAAGCTTCTTCTGCAGTTGCACCC
>JBEKDY010000035.1:0-22637 GCA_050014115.1 Candidatus Sulfotelmatobacter sp.
GGCGGATCTTATCCGCGTATTTGAATACATGCTTCGGCGAGAAAACGTCCTGGTATTTGTATTCCGGCAGCGCCGGCCAGCGGTCGTTTGCGGGAGGAATCTTGGACGCCGCGTAAAGCCGCGTCTTCGGATTGCGCGCCATGATTTCGCCCAGCAGGCCATCGCTTTTGCCCTCGCCGTAAGCCCATGCTGTGTCGTAGAAGTTGCAGCCGAGATCGACTGCAAGTTGCAGAGCGGCAAGGGATTCCTGGTCGCTGGAGCCACTCCAGCCGCTCATGCCCCAGAGTCCGTGGCCGACTCCGCTCACTTCAAAACCAGTACGCCCCAGCCTGCGGTAGTTCATGATTGCATCCTTCAAAAAGAGGTTAGCGTTTCGTAGTAAATGCGACTCGCGTCGACCATCCTACCAGTTCAGGCGCGAGCGGTTTTTGCAAGGGGCTTTGCAAGGAACGGCCCTGCGGCTTTTTCGATGCGAACCATTCAAATTTTGCGGCCCCACAGTCACCTGCACGGTGGTTGAATAAACCTAGATCATTAGCAGCAATAGATCATGAGCAGCACAGGAGGTTCGCAATGAAATCAGAGTATCCGTCTCCCCTGGGTTTCCCGGAGAGAAAAGATAAGGCAATGGCACCACCCGAGTCTCGCTTTATTGACGAGAAAATCTCGGACGAGTACGACACCGAATCGACTGCAGACAAAGCTCTGGCGCCCGCCGGGCTGAAAAATCCCTTCTGGAATTAACTCTAAGTTGCTAGATTGCGCCGCCTCGCCGCCATGAAGCCGGCGGGCGGCGCAAAACTTTTTCTGCGCAATGCCTTTGACAAACGCGCGCGCGGTTCGCTCGCTTCCTCTCGATTGTAAGCTTAGGCTTCGGCAATGGCCGCGATGGACACTCTCATGCCGGGGATTCGAACGGGGAGCTTCGCACCTTGCCGCGCAGGCGGGTTCGCGGGAAACCACTTCACCCACTCTTCATTCATTCCGGCGAAGTCGGCTTCCTCAAGCAGGATGACAGTGGCACTCACGACTCGTTCAAGGGAAGTGCCTGCGGCTTTGAGGATGGCCGACACATTCTCCAGGCACTGTCTGGTCTGCTCCTGGATCGTGTCCCCAACTATCTTCCCGGTCACCGGGTCGTGCGGCCCAGTGCCTGAGACGAACACAAGACCCGCTGCTCGTACCGCCTGGCTGTATGTCGGAGGGGGAGACGGCGCGTTGGGCGTTCGAATGATGTCTTTTGCCATAACTTCTCCATGCTGATTCTCGAAGCTGATTCTCGAAGGCGGTATAGCCAGTTTGATTCCGTGAAGCCTGGGGTTAAAGCCCTTTTCCCGAAATGCTCCATCCGCTTTTCAACGCAGAATCGGCAGCCACAAGCACGGTCGTATCGCAAAATCCAGAGCCGCCATTTCCTCCAGCGCCGGCCGTAGTTGTGAATCGCGGCAAGGTTCCAGCGTAATCACAAATGGAAGCGCAGCTTTGTCGAAGCCGGGGTTCTGCAGCACGGCGTCAATGTTCAGCTGATGCGCGGAGAGAATCTGCGCCAGCCGCGCCACAATGCCGGGCCGGTCCCGCACCAGAAACCGCAGATACCACGGGGTCTCGAAGTCGCAACTGGTTTCCGGAGACAGCAGCGCCGCAGCGACAACTTCTCCTCCGCCCTTGCGCCCGTTTCCCCCGGCAAGGCTCTGAGCCACGAGCTTCAGATCAGAAATCACGGCAACTGCCGTAGGATCTCCACCCGCGCCCGCCCCGAGAAACGCCATGTCCCCGCCATACTTGCCCGAAGTCAAAACCAAATTCTGATTACTCTGCACGCGCCCGAACGGCGACGACACAGGCACCAGGCTTGGACCCACCTCGGCGAATAGCGTGTCCTGTTTCAAATCCGCTCGCGAGATCTGCCGAATGGTGCATCCCAACTCACTCGCATAGTCGAAGTCGACCGCCTCCACCGTTCGAATGCTGCGGGCGCGAATCGATTCCGGCGCCACATGAGCTTGCAGTCCCGCGAGCGCAAGAATCGCGAGCTTGGCCCGCGCGTCGCCGCCGTCAAGATCTTCCGAGGCATCGGCCTCGGCAAAGCCGCGCGCCTGCGCTTCTTCGAGGGCCTCGCTGAATGGAATGCGAGCGCTCTCAATGCGGCTGAGAATGTAGTTGCACGTGCCGTTCAGAATTCCCGCAATGCCGTGCAGCCGGTCTCCGCACAACCCTGTGCGCAGCGCCGGCAGCACCGGAACTCCGCCCGCCACCGACGCGCCGAATTCCAGCCGCACCCCCTTGCTGCTCGCCAGTTGCAGCAACTCAGGGCCATGGCGCGCGATGAGCTGCTTGTTGGCGGTGATCACCGACTTGCCAGCCTGCAGCGCGCCGCGCACGATTTCCCCGGCAGGAGAGAGGCCGCCGATCAGTTCGATGACAATGTCGGCGTCGGAATTGAGGACTGCGTGAAAGTCGTCAGTCCAGATCACATCGCTCGGAACATTATTCGGAACCCACGCCTGCTTCTTGCGCTCCACGTTCCGGTTGCAGATGTGAGTCAGCCGCAGAGAGCCGTCGCCATTTTCGCCAAGAACGGTTTCGCAGAGAATCCTGGTGACCGCTCGGCCCACCGTGCCAAAGCCGATCAAGGCCACGCGGCATGCGGCTTTGGAGTTGGCGATTGCGCGTGCTGCAGCATCCTCGCGATGTGCGGCGGCGACTTCTTTCGCGGGCTTCTTAGCGAATTTCTGTTTGGGCAAGGTCCGTTCTCGCGCGACGCAGGAGCTCCTGTTCATCATACTTGCGGCACGCGCTTCTCGGGAACTGCAAAGCGGAAGGTGCGGATGACGACTGCCTGATCCCCACCGTCTTCACTGGCGGGGCCGTGCATGAACCTGCGCGATCCTCGGCCTCGGAACTTGATCCGGCCCGCGGCACCGCGGCTTCTGGTGGATGGCCTTCGTCGTTTAGGTGTCACTCATAACGCAAAGCCACCATGGGGTCCACCAGGGAAGCCCTTCGCGCCGGCAAGTAGCCTGCAATTGCCGCGACAATCAGCAATATAACCGTTGCACTGACGAGCGTGACCGGGTCGGTTGGCTTGAGCCCGAATAGCATGTTGGAGACCACGCGGTCACCAGCTAACGTGACCGGAACGCCGATGACAACACCGATCGAGACCAGTATCAGGATCTCGCGCAGAACCATCCAGAGCATATTGGAACGCCCCGCCCCCAGCGCCATGCGGATGCCGATTTCATTCGTCCGTCTCGTAACGACGTAGGACATTACGCCGTAGATGCCGATGCAGGAAAGAAAAACTGCGAGCAGTCCGAAAAAGGCGGAGAGCTGGGCGACGACACGTTGGTCCGTGAATGAGCGCGCCACCTGCTCGTCGAGCGTTGTCACACGGGCAATGGGCAGGTTGCGGTCAATGGAATGGACGGTCCTTTGAACAGCAGCGGCGACCGGAGCGAAGTCGCCAGTGTAGCGGACTTCGAAGTCGCCGAAGTCCCAAGGGCGCTGAGTGTAAGGCATGTAGTCGAGATTCACGGGTTCTTCCGCAAGGTCATCCAACTTAACGTCCTTCGCCACCCCGATGACGGTGACGTCGTCTTCAGGCTTGTTATCGGGGCCCAAGTTGTAATGACGTCCAATCGGGTTGTCGCGAGGAAAGAGTGTCTTAGCGGTATGCTCGCTGATAATCACGATGCGTTGCGAGGTGCTTGTATCGGAGGGCGAGAAGTTCCGGCCGGCGAGCAGGGGGATTTGCATGGTCGCGAGATAGCCAGTTCCTACAACATTGTGATTCACGTCGATGTGTTCGTCGATTTTCATTCCGGGCACAACGACACCGGAGTCCCAGGTGCCTTCGTGGAAGGTGAATGCCGAAAAGCTGGCGGCCTTCACGTTTGGCAGTGCGCTGACACGCTCCTCAATCTGCTGAAAGAGTGCGAGGTCTCGCGGCTCGCCGGCGGTATATCCGGCTGAGCTTGAGTCGATGTTGAGGCGCAAGACGTTCTCTTTATTGAAGCCAGTATCGACATTGTTCAGATTGACGAGACTGCGAAGAAAGAGTCCGGCTCCAACCATGAGGACGAGTGAGAGTGCGACCTGTGAGATGACGAGTGCCTTGGCGAGCGCATTCTTTCCGCTTGCGCCCTGGGGACTGCGGCCGGCCTTCAATGTGTCCGTGAGCTGCAGCCGCGTGGCGCGAAAGGCGGGGACGGCGCCAAAAATCAATGCGGTAGCGAATGTCACCGCGAGCGTAAACAGCAGCAGTCGGGTATCAATGGAGACATCGAGAGGTATTGGGTCGAGTCCTCCTGAGACCATGCGTAAGAGAAGGCGATTGGCGACTGACGCCAAGGCGACGCCGAACACGCCGCCCACAAGAGCGAGGAGCAGGCTTTCGGTCAGAAGCTGACGAATGATGCGCGTACGCCGCGCCCCAAGCGCCTGGCGAACAGCCAGCTCCCGAGAGCGCGCGGTTGATCGGGCAAGGAGCAAATTAGCGATGTTGGCGCAGGCGATGAGCAGGACAAGCGCTACCACGGCCATCAGGATCTGGAGTGGTTCTGAAAATTGGCGGCGTAGCGAGGAAAGGCCCGTGGCCATTGGCGTCAATGGGACCTTCGTCTTATTTAGTTTTTGCAGATTTTCCTGACTGAGCTTGGCGTCGGGAAAGCCCAGCAGGATTTGCCGGAAGAGCAGATTCACATTTGAGCTGGCCTCGTCGATTGAGACTCCCGGCTTGAGACGGCCCATGATCAAGAGTGATTCCGAGAAGTTGTCCTTATATCCGCCGAAGTTTGGCGGGACTGCCTTGACCATGGAGAGCGGAACCCACATATCCGGGGCTTCGCCGACCTTGGTGCCGAAGAATTCGGGCGGCGCAACGCCGACGATGTTGTAAGTCGTGGCGCCGAGTTTAAGCGTCCGATTCAGGACGTTCGGATCCCGTGCCAGGCTGCGCTTCCACCAGGCATAGCTGATGACTGCCACAGGGTGATCGCCTTCCGAGTTGTCATCCGCATCATTCAAGGTGCGGCCCACAACTGTTCTTACCCCGAGGGTGCTGAAGTATGTGCCGGAGACAAGCTGGACGTTCATCGGTTCTGATTCAGTTCTGCCCCCGACATAGCCGTGGACGCCGTTCGTCATGCTGAAGATGGCGGCGGTGTCGGAAAAGACTTGGTTTTCTCCCTGCATTTGTCGGTAGAAGGGATAGGAGTAGAGTTGCGTCCGAGCGAAATCGTCGGTGATGCCGGAAGCGTTTCCTTTCCCCAGCAGAATGAGTTGAGCGGGATCTTTCACGGGTAAGGTGCGCAGCATGACGGCGTCAAGCAGGCCGAAGATGGCAGTATTGGCGCCGATGCCTAGAGCGAGCGAGAGCAGGGCGACGATCGTGAGTGCTGGGCTGCGCAACATGGCGCGGCCGCCGTAAGCGGTATCCTGAAGAAAGCTTTCCAACCACTCCCATCCCCACGCCATATGACTTTTCTCCATCAACAGCGTCGTATTCCCAAATCGCCGGGATGCCGCATAACGGGCATCCTGTGGCGTTACCCCTGCCTGGATCTGGTCCTGCTGTCTCAGTTCCACGTGCAGGCGCATCTCTTCTTCCAGATCCGCGTCAAATCGCCGGCGACGCGTTAGCATCCAAAGGCGCCTTAAGAGTTCGCTCAGCCAATCCATGGAGATCGTCCTTTCAAGCCGTCTGAATCACTCGGGTGATGGCTGCGATCACCCGCTCAAACTGCGATAATTCTGTTTCCAACTGTTTGCGGCCCAACGCCGTAAGCTGGTAGTACCGCGCCCGGCGGTTCCCAGCCGTAGTTCCCCACTTGGCCTTCACCCAGCCTTTGATCAGCATCCGCTGAAGAGCCGGGTATAACGATCCTTCTTCCACTTGCAGAACGTCATCGGAGATTCTCTGGATCGAGTCTGCGATTTCATAGCCGTGCATCTCACCGACGCGCGCAAGCGTCTTCAGAATCAGAAGATAAAGAGTTCCGGGCGGAATCTCGTCTCGATGCAAAATCGTTCCTCCTGTTCGAAATGGTGCTGGCATAGCTAGACTATGTCAGCATCAAACCGTTAGCACGTAATGTCAAGACAAATAGGGAATTTTCTTGCTCCCTGGGACGAATTCAGGACGAATTGAAGTTCGTGCAGCAGGCCATCGCGGACGGAGCGAAAGTGATTCAACGCAGGGCGACGCGGGGCGGGACAATACCTCGAAAGTTTTCCGGAACCGGCTGGCCCACAACTCTTCACCCCCGGGCGGCTTGGCGCGCCGAGTTGGCATCAAACTTGGTAGTATGGAGTCTTCGTCCTGCCAGCGATTCACTCGCGCCGCGGGAGAGTCGTGGATACGCTCTTTGACCAGCGCCTTTCGATACCGAGCGCTATGGTCCGCAAACCAAGCCCGGTAGCGGGAGGAGAATGAATGTTTGAAAGGTGCGTGAAGATTGTTGGACTTGCTGCCCCGATCTGCTCGGTAAAGGTTTCGTCCGCAGCGATCTGCCAGATAATGCTCTGCGCGATAATGTTCTGCCCGCTGACGACTGGGGTTGTCCAGGCTCAGCAAGCCCAGCAGGCTCCCGAGGCACCAAAACCTGCGGCCGCTCCCGCCGAAGCCCAGGAGAATCCCGAAGTAGAAACGCCCGCGCGGAGAGTGAAACCTCGCCTTTACAGGACATGGCTGTTCAATGCCGGTGGGGGAGCGAATCTGCCGAACGGCACGACCGAGCAGTTTGTGAGGGGAGGCGGACCCGCGGCGGACGTTGGCGCGGCTCGGAACTTCAGCAAATATTTTGGATTTCGGATGGATTTCTCCTGGACCGATCTTCCCTTGCGGACCTCCGCTCTGCAATTGGCGCAGGCGCCGGGCGCAAACAATCATGTGTATGGGCTCACGTTCGATCCCGTCGTGTATATCCCGGTTACCAGCGTCTATAGCGGATACGCCCTGGTCGGCCCTGGTTTCTACCATCGGACTGGAAAAATCGATTCGTCGACCGCGGTTCCCGGCGGAAGCTGTAACCCGTTCTGGGATTGGTGGGGAACGTGTCTCAATCGCAGCCTTCCGCTCGGCACTTTTCTGAAGGAAAGTCAGAATCAATTCGGCTTCAACTTCGGCGGAGGCATCGCCCGCAAGGTGACCGATAAAATCGACATTTACGCCGAGTATCGCGCCCTGCACGGCAGCCGCAACGGTAACACCACCGACGCCCGCACCCTCACCCTCGGCGTGCGCTGGTAATGTGCTTGATTGTGTGGCGCGGGCACTCTTGCTCGCGAATGCCGGCAGTGAGGAAAGCTATTCCGGATTTATCCGGTAGTCCCAGAGCTCGGCCGTCTCACGTTGCAACTGCACAAATGACGACGCCGTCTTTGCCTGTGCAACCGTCTCATCGGAATTAGCTTCGCGCACTGCGGCTTCAACAATGCCGTGCGCAGGCGCCAGCGAGCATGCCGGATCAGTGACACCAGCGTCTGCAGCGAGCAGAAAAGCCTGGCAACGGCAGCCTCCGAAATCTTCCGCGCGGCGATCGCAGCTGCGGCAAGGTTCCGGCATCCAGTCTTCGCCACGGAACCGGCAGAATGACGCCGACTCCCGCCAGATCCACTCCAGCGTTTTTTCCCGCACATTCTCGAACGTCATGCCCGGAATCACTTCCGCGGCATGGCAGGGAAGCACTCGCCCCGCTGGATTGATGAGCATCAATCTTCGCCCCCATCCACCCATGCAGGCTTTTGGATATTTGGCATAGTAGTCGGGCACGACCGAATCGATGCGCACGCGCCCAGCCAGGCGCTTCTCCGCCGCCGCAACAATTTTTACCGCCGCTTCAATCTGCGCGAGCGTTGGCATCAGCGCGGCTCGATTCGCGAGCGCCCAGCCGTAATATTGCGTGTGCGCAATCTCCACGCGGTCGGGATTCAGTTGCTCAATGAAGGCGATCATCTCTTCGAGATGATCGAGATTCTGCCGGTGAACCACCAGATTCACGGTGAAGGCGAGTCTTTTTCCGTCAAGTCTTTTTCCGTCAGCCCCGCGGCGAATCATGCGCGAGAGTTCGATTTTGTGGGCATGCGCTTTGGTGCCTGCAATCCAGTTGGCGGAATCCTCGCGCGAATCCTGGAAGCTGACTTGAATGTGATCGAGACCAGCCGCGACCAGCGCCGCCAGCCGCTGCTCACCGAGGCCAATTCCCGAGGTGATCAGGTTGGTGTAGAGTCCGGCTGCGCGCGCGGCCGCGATGAGCTCAGTCAAATCCTGCCGCGCCAGCGGCTCGCCGCCGGTGAAGTGTGCGTGCAACATGCCGAGCTTGCCCGATTGCTCGAAGACACTCGTCCATTGCTCGGTCGAAAGTTCCGACTCCGTCCCTGCCAACTGCAGAGGATTCGAACAGTAGACGCAGTGCAGCGGGCAGCGATGCGTGACTTCGGCGATGAGTGCGAGAGGATTGGGAATCATGCGAAGTTGAATCAAGTCTGCGACGATGAATCTCGGGTAGTAATCGTTGCGATAATGTCGTTCTATTAGTTTACGATTTAGTAATCAACGATCCTCTTCTTTTGCAGCTGCTCCAAAAACATCGTGATGTCAGCGCGAATCTTATCGGGATCGGCGTCACCGAACTGTTTTTGCAGCTCCGCGATGATGTCACCGAACGTTCGCTGGCCGTCGCAGCGTTCCAGCACCTGCCGTCCGGTGCCCTGCAGCTTGATCGCGCCTTCGGGGAAAAGTATGACGCGATCGGCGTCGCTTCCTCCCCAGCGGCAACCTGCGGCCAGGCGTGGCTGGCTTGAATCGAGAGGGGCAGCCATCAGGCTCCCGCCTTCCCGATGCGAAAAGCTCCGGGCGGCGGCCAGCCCGGCTGCACGTAAGCGAAATACAGCGCGTCGAGCTGAGCCCAGAGAATGTCGCATTTGTCGCGCAACGCCTGGATGGCGAGTTCCTGCTCCACCCGCGTCTTTGCGTTTTTGTAAACGTAGTTCACTGCAAATTCCGCGTCTTCCGGAGCTTGCGTCAAGCGCGCCTCAAAATAGTCAAGACCTCCCGAGAGCCACGGATAATGCTGCCGCAACTTCTCCATGCGCAACGTGATCAAATCCCGCGAAAACATCTCCGTGAGAGACGACGCCACGGCTTCGAGCAAGCTGCGGCTGCGCACGATGTTCAGATATTCGTTCACCGCGAATCGGGTCGCGGGGAGAATTCCCTTTCCCGCGCAAACGTCGTCACGGTTCAGGCCCGTGGCTTCGGCGAGCTTCAGCCAGCGCTTGATACCGCCTTCATTATTATGCGCCTGATTAATATCTTCCGTATTATTGGCAGTGCCGTTCCCGGCGGCATCGCCATCGTGATCAATCACGCGTTGGCGCCAGGCGCGGCGGAAAGCTGGATCAGGCCCGCGCGAGAGAATAATCGAATCCTTGATTGGGATGACGCTCTGATAGTAGTACCGGTTCAGAGCCCAGGCCTGCAGCTGACCGCGAGTAAGCCGGCCTTCGTGCATCATCAGATGAAACGGATGCTGGTGGTGATAGCGTTCCTTGCCCACGGCGCGGAGCCGGGCGCGCAGTTCATCAAGCGTGAGCAGGCGTGCGTCCTCGCTGGAAGCGTCGTTTCGGCGAGCCGCGTGGGATTTTTTTACAGGTCGAACTGCCATCCATCCTCCGCGATTTCCCAGCCCGCTTCGCGCACTTGCCGGTACTCGGGACCGCTCTCATCCAGCATGGGGTTGGTGTTGTTGATGTGCAAATAGATTTTACGTGGACGGCGCAGTGCGGCCAACTTCTTCAAGCTGCCCTCCGACGACGACACCGGGACGTGGCCCATCTGCCGCGCCGTGTGCCCGCTGCCCTGCGTGCGAATGAGTTCGTCGTCGGTCCAAAATGTGCCGTCGAAAAAAAGCAGGTCGGCGGACTCGAACTCCCCAAGCAGGGCATCATCGATCGCCGGAATGGCCGGCATGTAAGCCAATCGCTTGCCCGAGGCGGAATCAATCAGCAACCCCAGGGAAGATTCCCGCGGAGCGAGTTCAGCTTGGCGCGCAGCAGAAACGTAGGCGGGAAAATGTGTTCCCAGCGACACCGTGCGGCCGCGCAACCCAGAATCTTCCCCCGCCGGACCTACGAGGGGAAACGATTCTCCCGGCGTGAAGTCCTCCCACGAAGCCTGATTAGCCACGCGTTCCAGCATGCCGAACATGGTGTTGTCCTGGCGGAGAATGCTGCGCACAGAAGCCGTCGCGTGAACTCGCAGAGGCTGCAACTCGCGCAGCAACAACAATCCGAGCACATGGTCGAGATCGGCGTTGGCTAGAACGACTCCCGCGATCGGTGAATGCCGCGGAGATTCTCCGCCAGACTGCGCCCGGGGATGCAACTCCGGCGTGGCCTCGATTTGCACCCGCAAATCGGGGGAAGCTCCCAGCAAGAACCAACTCTGGTCGTCTTGCGTGATCGCAATCTGAGTCTGAGTCCGCGCTTTTCCGTGAAAGCTCCCGGCGCGCACCGCGCCGCAATTCACGCACACACAATTCCATTGCGGAAATCCGCCGCCCGCGGCCGAACCGAGAATCTTCACGCGCATCCTGCGAGTTTACAACGGCGGCCGGGACGGAACCCACGGCGTACGCGCCGGGCGGCTTCGGGCTCTTGGCTTCGGGCTTCGGCAAGGCACCCGAAAGGATCCGCCGAAGCCTGAAGCCCGAAAGCCGAAGCCGCCTCAGTCCATATCGCCGAGCGAGCAGGCTCCGGCTCCGCGTGGATCGCCGCACGAACCGCACGCGCCGCCGGAAGACGTCGCTCCGCTCGACGAACCCTTCGCCGAAACCGCAAACACAGAAAGCTGAGGATCAAGCTTGGTCGCGTCGCACTTCGGGCATTTCGCCCGCTGTTTGCCGAAGACGAGGGCTTCGAACTGGTGATGGCATTCCTGACAGATGTATTCAAAAATAGGCATATGAGCGTCTCCCGGCCTTTCGCAGTGCTGGTTCCATTAGAATCAATTCGTGCCAACTTCGCAAACTGATTCCGAGGGGAAGACCAGCAGCGAGAAAGATCTTGCGGGCGCTCTTGCGCACGAGCAGAATGAACATCCGATTTCACTCGTGACGTCCGCCGCGAAGCCCGAGATCCCGCCATTCCGTCCGCGCCGGTGGTTACGCGGCGGACACGTGCAGACCCTGGCCAGCTTTCTGCTGCCACGCCAAGTCCAGCTGCCGAAGGCGGAGGAGCGCCTGATCGAGGTGGCTCCGGCCATCTTCGCCCCAGCCATCGTCGCCCCAGCAATCAAGCTGCGCTGCCTGTGCTATTGGCAAGCTGACCGGCAGGGCGCGCTCACGCTGATCGTGGTCCACGGCCTCGAAGGCTCAAGCGATTCGCAATACATGCAGGGAATCGCTCGCGACGGTCTCGTCGCTGGCATGAACGTCGTGCTGGTGAACCAGCGCAATTGCGGCGGCATGGACGCCGCCGCGCCCACGCTCTACAACTCAAGCCTGTCGGGCGATGTGGCCGCGGTGGCGCAGAACGTCGTTGAAAATGACGGCGTATCGCGATTCGTGCTGATCGGGTTTTCCATGGGCGGCAATCTGGTGCTGAAGCTCGCTGGGGAGTGGGGTAACCATGCGCCATTGCAGTTCCGCGCCGTGGTCGCGGTTTGCCCGGCGATGGATCTGGCAGCCTCCGCCGACGCACTGCACGAACCCGCCAACCGGCTCTACGAATATTATTTTATGCTGCAGCTGTTCCAGCGCTTTCGCCGCAAGGCCAAATTGTTTCCCGCCGATTTCGACGCCGCGCGCCTGAAGGGGATCTCCAGCCTCCGCGAATTTGATGATCGCATCACCGCCTTTTACTGTGGGTTTACCGGCGCCGATGACTACTACGCCCGCGCCGCCGCCGCCAATGTAGTCGATCGCATCGCCGTGCCGGGTTTGATCGTCCACGCCGTCAACGATCCTTTTATCCGGCTTCGCGCCGAAACCCGCCAGCGAATCGCGGCCAATCCCAACCTCACTTTCATCGAAACCGGCGACGGCGGACACTGCGCCTTTCTTGGCGAACGCAACGGCCGCGCTCAGGACGACGGCCGCTGGGCTGAACGCACCGCGGTGGAATTCGCGCAAAGGTTTGAGTAGCGCCGCGGTCGCGTGGTTGTCCGGAAGAGTCCCGCGCTACGCGCGCGCCGGACGCAGCCGCAGCCAGCCCGTCACCTCTGCCCCGCGTCCCTTCATCCGCGTACGGAACGCAGCCAGCGCCACCATTCCCAGGCAAATCACCAGCAGCCCGACCGTCGCCGCGCGAATCCCGACTCCATGCTTGCGCAGAATCGAAAGCCGTCCATACACAAATTCCATGTGCACCCAATAAACCAGCAGCGAAGCTTGCCCGAGCTGAATCAGCGGACTGAATCCCCACTGCCCCGCGCCCCATCGACACCACGCGTAGGCCGCCGAAAGAATCGCCATCAACATGCCCACGCGGATAAGAAAAAACGCCGGGCTGGTGTGCCAGAAATCGTAGACGGCATAAACCTGCCACGGCCGCGCATTCACCCACCGCGCCGCCTCCACCATCGCAACCCCACCCGCCCCAAGCGCCAAAAGGATGCGCGCCTCGCGTCCGCGGACCCACGGACTCTGCAGCACGAATCCCACCGCCAGCCCGGCGAATGCGAACGCGCTCCAGGGAAAAATCGGAAACAGCCACGACTGCGGCGCACCCAGGTTGTGCACTCCGTCGATATAAGACTCGATCGGCCACGGCAGCCAGCGCGGACGCCACGTGGTCCAGAGCGGAGGCGTCAACAGCGAAATCAGCACCGCCGTGACCGACGATGCCGCCACCAGCGCCAGCCGCGTTCTCGCACCGTTCTCAGACTTGCGCGCCGCCGACAGCACCAGCCAGCACACGCCTCCCATCAGCATCATCGAGAGGCCAATCGTGTTCAGGATGTCCACCCGCAGCAGGTCCGTCCACGGCGACCATCCCATCGCGATGACGAACTCCTGCAGCCGGAAGAGCAGGCCAAAGGCGAAAATCTCCGCGCCGCGGCGAATCGTCCGGCTGGCAATCTGTGGCGGAGAAAGATGTTTCTCCCACAGTTTTTCCGTGACCAGCGCAAACGAAATTCCTGCCAGAAAGAGAAAAAGCGGCGCCGGAAAAGTCCCACCCAGTTGGGAATACATGAAAAACCGGCCCTGCCGCGCCCCGGCGGAGAGCCAGGAATCGTAGCAATGAGTCTGAAACATCAGCACGCAAGCCAGTCCGCGCATCCAGTCGATATACGCGAGGCGGGATTGACCCGATTCCGGTGCTGGCATGGTCAGCGCGAAGTTTGGCGGCCGCACGGAAGTCTCCAGCCGCAGATGCGGCGGCTACAGCGGCGGCCCGGGGTAGAAGCGGCCGTAGAAACGACGTCCGCAGTATACGGCAGCCCGGGACGCGGCGAGCGTCCTCCGATTATCACCGTTACTGTTTTAACTCTTCCTTGTAAAATTTTCCCCCAATACAACCCAGAATGGAACAAACTTGATCCAACAAGCAATCCTTAGTTGTAGGCTATTCGCAAAACCGAGTGTAAGCTATTCAGAAGAAATTCTTCCCTGGGCCAAATCAGTCCGGATCCCGTCACGGAGCGTGTATGCGAAACCTTCGTTCATCGCTGTGCAGCCGCGTTGCCTCAACCCTCTTAACCAGGATCTGCCTAACGACGATCTGCTTAACTACGATTTGCGTAGCCACGCTCAGCTTCGCCGAAGCTCCAGACCGCGTCGCCGGTGCCATTGACTCCGGCCACATGGTCGTTCTGAAGAGCCAGATTCAGCGCCGCGCCCTGCCGCAATACGACCAGGGCCGCGTGGATCCATCGTTCCAGCTCCACGTCACGCTCCTCACCGTCCCCTCGTCCAGCCAAGTCAAGGCGTTGAAGCAGCTACTCGGCGAGCAACAGGATCCAAAGTCTGCCAGCTTTCACAAGTGGCTCACTCCTGAGCAGTATGCCGACCGTTTCGGTCTCAGCCGCAATGATATTCAAAAGACCTCGGCGTGGCTGAAGTCACAGGGCCTCAGCGTCGACCACGTGGCCAACGGCCGCAACTGGATCGTCTTCAGCGGCACCGCCTCCCAAGTCGAGAGCGCCTTCCGCACCGAAATCGACCGGTACAACGTGAACGGCAAGATGCACTTCGCCAATGCCGGCCCGCCTTCCATCCCCGCCGCCTTGTCGGGAATCGCCTCCGGCCTCCGCGGGCTGGACGACTTCCGCCCTCGACCGAGCGTCCGGAAAGCCGTGCCCCGGGCTCGGAATGTTCGCCCTGACTTCTACTACAACGACCCTGATCTCGCCTTTCCGGATTTTGCCGCCCCGGGCGACATTGCCAAGATGTACGACTTCCCGGCTGGAATCGATGGCACCGGGGAGAAGTTGGTTATCGTGGGCCAGACCGACGTTTACCTGGCCGATCTCAATAACTTCCGTTCGGGCTTCGGGCTGACCGCGATCAGCGGCTGCACCACGAACGGCAGCGATGTGATCACTTCCTGCACCACCAGCTCCACCGCCAACTTCCAGTACGTGCTGGACCTCTCAACAAGTTCTGACCCCGGGGTCTCTCTCGATGATCTCTCGGAAGCCGATCTTGACTTGGAGTGGTCGGCAGCCACGGTCCCCGGCGCCCAGATCATCTTCGTCAATTCGGACAATGTTTTTACGTCCTATTACTATGCAATCGACAACAATATCGCGCCCGTGATCAGCATGAGCTACGGCACCTGCGAGTTCAACGACAACTTCATTCTTGATCCAACCACCGGGGCCCCTCTGGCCGACGAGATGGAACTAATGAAGGCAAACTCCGAGGGGATTACATTCATCAACTCCAGCGGCGACAGCGGCGCCGCTGAGTGCGACCCTCCGTTCCCACCCGCCGTCGACGTCAACAATCTCGCAAACTACGGGCTGGCTGTCAGCTACCCCGCCAGCAGTCCGGAGGTCACCGGTGTGGGCGGAACCTCAATCCCTTACACCGACCTCGAAGCAGGATCCTCCTTTTGGAGCACCACCAACACCACGGACGGGCAAAGCGTGAATTCCTATATTCCAGAGGCGGCCTGGAACGACGACGCGGAACTGGCACAGGCCTTTCCGGGAAGCGGTCCCACCGCCCTTTCCTGGCAGGAAAGCTACGCCATCGTGGAAAGTGGAGGCGGTCCCAGCAATTGCGCCAAGCAGAATGCCGACAATTCGACCTGCGTGTCCGGTTTTCCCCAGCCTTCTTGGCAGTCCGCGCTCACGATCTCCGGGCAGTCCACCCCCGTCCGGTTCTCGCCTGACGTTTCTCTTCTCGCTTCGCCCAACTTCCCCGGCTATATCTACTGCACGCCCGTGGAGGAACTTTCCTCAACGGCGCCCTACAGCGGGGAATCCACCAGCAGTTGCGGCAGCGGTGGTCCCGCCGGCATTACAACCGCAATCAGCGGCGTGGTCAGCGGCGATAATTTTGTGGTCGAACCTTCGCTCGTGGGCGGCACCTCAGCTTCCGCTCCGATTTTTGCTGGCATTGTGACCATGCTGAACCAGTACTTGGTCACCAACGGTTTCCAAAGTACGCCCGGTCTGAGCAACATCAACCCCACCCTTTACACCCTGGCCGCCACGACGCCCAGCCCGTTCCACCCCGTCAAAACGGGCAACAATGTCGTTTACTGCGTTGGTGGCACTCCCACTAACATGCCAGCCAACACCACGTACCAGTGCCCTGCAGAAGTGGGCGGCGTGCAGCCCTCCTTTGGCTTCAACGCCGCCACCGCCGACCCCACCACAGGCTACAACCTGGTCACCGGCCTCGGCTCGGTCGACGTCAACGCCCTCTTTACCGCCTGGAATTCAAGCACGACCCCGCCGCCCTCCTTTACCCTCAGCGTCACCGCCCCTTCGCTTCAGGTAACTCCAGGGCAGACCGGCACCGCAACCATCACCGTCACCGGAACCCACCCAGCCCTTACGTTTACCTGTACAGAGACCACGGCCTTATTGTCATCGGGATCGGTGTGCACGATCACGCCCTCCATCCCGACGAGCGCAAACTCGGCTAGCCTGACCATCTCCACGATCGCGCCCACGGCGCAGATGCGTCGGCCTCTGGGAACGGGCCGGGGCATATTCTTCGCAGCCCTGTTGCCCGGCCTGTTCGGCATCGTCTTCACCGCCGGCTCGCGCAAGCGCGCCGCTCGCGGCCTGCGCTTCCTGAGCCTGATTGTGGTGCTGGGCTTCTCCACGCTGTGGTTGGCTTCCTGCAGCAGCAACAGCAGTTCGACCAATAATCCGGGCACGCCTGCGGGTTCGTATGTGGTGACCGTCAACGCCACCACCGGAGGCGCGACCCCGGTTACCGGCACCACCACGGTCACGCTCGTGGTCCAGTAGGCCAATAAGCGGTTAGCGAGAAACAGTGGCACCCAGGCGCTCCGTCCCGACGGAGCGCCTTTTCTTGCGCCGTCGGAACTTTGTCACCCAGTCCACCGTATCCACTACAATCAGATACCTGCACTTTGCCCTGGAGACCCTGCATGAATCCGGCTCGCATGAAAAAATTCCTATGCGCTACCCTCCTGGCTGCATTCTGTTTCCTGCTGCTGGCCGCGTCTCCCGACGCGAAGCTCACCAAGCCGCAATACGACGCAAAGGGCAGCCTCGTCCGCCCCGCCGACTACCGCGAATGGATGTTCCTCTCCTCCGGCTATGGCATGAACTACAGCCCCGCTCCCGGCAGTCACGACATGTTTACCAACGTCTTCGTGCCGCGCTGGGCATACCAGGAGTTTCTCGACTCCGGCAAATGGCCGGAGCAGACCATGTGGGTCGTCGAAGATCGCGGAGCCGAGAGCAAAGGTTCCATCAATAAACACGGCGAATTTCAAACCGACTGGATGGGCATGGCCGTCGAGGTAAAAGATTCCTCCCGCTTCCCCGAGAAATGGGGCTACTTCAGCTTCGGAGACGCCAATAAAACCTCCGAAGCCATGCCGAAAGGAAACCCCTGCTGGCAGTGCCACGAGGACCACGCCGCAGTCGAGCACACTTTCGTGCAGTTCTATCCAACACTGAAGCCCGTAGCCAAAAAATTCGGCGTCTACAACGAATCCCGCGAACAAGTGCAAGACGCAAAATAGAGGCACCGGGCTTTTCCCAATTTGTCATTCTCCATCCGCCACCACCCACACGTGCCTTTGTTTTTTCCATCCCATCTGCGAAACTGACGACTGGCCGCTGATCCCTGATCCCTGGCCACTGATTTCCACATGGGCCGCATTCACGTCCTCTCCGAAAACGTCGCCAACAAAATCGCCGCCGGCGAGGTAGTCGAACGTCCCGCCTCGGTGGTAAAAGAACTGCTGGAAAACTCTCTAGACGCCGGCGCCACCCGCATCAAGATCACCGTCGAAGCAGGCGGAAAAAAACTGATCCAGATCACCGACAACGGATGCGGCATGGTCCGCGACGACGCCATGTTGGCCTTCGAGCGCCACGCCACTTCAAAAATCAAAGACGCCGAAGACCTGCTGACCATCGCCACGCTGGGTTTTCGTGGCGAAGCGCTGCCCTCGATCGCGTCAGTCTCGCGCCTGCGCCTCGAAACTCGCGCCCCGGAAGATGCTGCCGGGACGGTCCTCGAAATCAACGGCGGCAAAATCGCGCGCGTCGAAGAAGCCGGACTGCCCGCCGGTACATCAATCACAGTCCGCGACCTGTTCTTCAACACGCCCGCGCGCAAGAAATTTCTCAAGGCGGAGTCCACCGAACTTTCCCACATCGCCTCGCTGGTCACGCATTACGCGCTGGCCCATCCCGAAAAACATTTCGAGCTGCACTCCGCCACCAACGCCATGCTGGTCGCGCCTCCGGTAGCCGGATCGAGCGAGCGCGTCTATCAGGTCTTCGGCAAAGAAACTCTGGATCAACTCATACCCGTGGCCGCGTTGCAACCGCTGGAACATGTCGGCCTGCCGCAGCCACCGCCCTGGCGCCGCAAAGAAATCGACGAGGATGGCGAAACCGTTGTGCCGAAAAGCCCCGGAGCCATGCGCCTTCACGGCTTCGTTTCGAAGCCGGAGATTCAGAAGCTCAATCGCAATTCAATCTTCGTCTTTGTAAACGGACGCCTCATCCGCGACCGCCTGGTGCAGCACGCGCTCACCGAGGCTTATCGCAACATTATTCCGCCCACGGTCTTTCCCGTGGTGCTGCTGTTTCTCGAAATGCCTTCCGAAGAAGTCGATGTCAACGTTCATCCCTCGAAAACGGAAGTTCGCTTCCGCCAGGGAAGCGTGATGCACGATTTCGTCCGCGACTCGGTGCGCGCCGCTCTGATGAAAGCCCGTCCCGTGCCCCAGTTCGTCACCGAGATTCGCGCGCACGCCACGGCTGGGCCCGGCCTGACCAGCCCGACCCTCACGCCCGGAGCGCAGCTCGACTGGGAACGATCCTCCGAGAGATTACCCGAGAGACAGCCCGAGGAATCGCCTGAACACGCAATCGGCCCAGTCCTTGTGCCCGGAATGTCGGCCGCTCCGCAAACAACGTATGATCCCGCAACCGGCCGCGGTTTCGCCCTGCATGCACCAACCGTTCCGCCAATCTCCGGACGCTTGCAGTTCGAAGGCGGAATCGCCGTCGAGGCGAACGCCGCCATTCCCGTGGCTCGCGGATTGGAATCGAAAACCTGGGGCTCAATTCCCGACAACGGATGCGCCCCTGCGCTAGATGTTGAGCAGAATTCTCGCGAAAGCGCCCGCGAAGAAGAAGAATCCACTCTGGCCTCGCTCTCCACGCTCAAGCCCCTGGGGCAGATTCGCAATTCGTTCATCCTGGCCGTGAACGAATCCGGCCTGTGGATCGTCGACCAGCACGTAGCTCACGAGCGCGTTTTGTTTGAACGCATCCTGAAACAACGAACCGCGCAGAAAGTAGAAAGCCAGCGCCTTCTGATGCCGATCGTGCTGGAACTTTCCCCGGCGCAACAGGCGGTCTTCGCCGAGATCTCCGACGAACTCCAGCGCAACGGTTTCGAAGCCGAAGCCTTCGGAGCCCGCAGCGTCGCGGTAAAAGTCGCCCCCGCCGGAGTGGAAGCCTCTGCGGCCGAACACCTGCTTCACGAACTCCTCGACCAGTGCACCCGCGAAGAGCAGGCGTTGAATATGGAAAAGATTCGCGCCCGCATCGCCGCCTCCATCGCCTGCCACGCCGCCATCAAAGTGAACATGCCCCTCGAGCTCCACAAAATGGAGTGGCTGCTCGCCGAACTCGCCAAAACCGACCACCCCTACTCCTGCCCTCACGGCAGACCAGTCGTCCTGCGGTATTCTGTAAAGGACATTCAAAAGGCGTTCAAGAGAATCTAGCTGGGAGCAGTCAGCTGGTAACAAGAAACTGACCACTGACCACTCGCCCCTAGCCACTGCCCTATGACCGACCAGGACCTCAAAACCGCGCGCCGCGAAAAATGGCGTCTCGATGGCAACCCCATCCGTACCATCGAGAACGCGCGCGCCTTCATCGAGAGCGTAGGCTTCGCGATGATGTATCCCGTGCGCCCAGCCGTTCTTCTGCCCACGTTCATCGGCGCCTTCGTTGGCTCCGACGACCGCCTCCCCGACTGGCAGCACGCCTTCGCCGATCCCCGCGCCGCCGAAGCCACCGAACTCATGGTCCGCCTGCTGCGCGAGCGCGCCGCCTACGAAGCCAATCTGTTCGGCGAGAACAACGCCTTCCTGGTGGCAGCCTCGGCGTTCCCATATTTTTACGCGCTGGTCGGCGAACGCAATCCCAAACAGCCGCCGAAGTCTGGCGCTCGCTCGCCCTATTCTCCGCTCGCCTGCGACGCCTTCGACCTGATTCAAAGAACCGGTCCCGTGTCGAAACAAAAAATGCAGGAAGCCCTGGGCGGCAGCGTCTCATTCCCCGCGCTGGATAAAGCTCTTGGCGAGCTCTGGTCAAACCTCCGCATCACCCGCGTCGACTACAACCGCAGCGCAGGCTCTTTCTGGGATGTGCTCTACCGCTGGGCCCCTGACGCCGTGCGCGAAGGCATCAGCCTGTCGGTAGCCGAGGCGCTTTCCGGCCTGCTCTCAAAATATCTGGAAGCCGCAGTCGCAGTCGAGCAATCCGAACTGGAAATTTTCTTCGGCAACTTCGTACCCCGCTCCAAAGTCCGCGACGCCGTCAACGCCCTGCTGGCCGCACGCGAGCTAAGCTTCACCCAAATCGCCGGCCGCTCCATGTTGCAAATCACTCCAGCGAAAGTCGCGTTCGATCCCGCCGCCCACACCGCCGCAAAACAAGAAAGAAAAGAAAGACAACAGAAACTCAAAAATAGCGCCGCCGCCCCTTCGGCAGTCTCAGGGCAGGCTCCGGCGTCTGTCCGGCGGGCGTCCCCGCTTGCCAGACGCCCCTTTAACAAATTTCGCCCCAGCCCTCGGGACGCCAATTCTCGGGATGGCAAGCCCACCGGCCCCAAGCGCAGGCCTTAGCCCATCCCTTCCCCGTGTACAATCGTTAACTCCGCGATGAGAGACGCTCCCAACCAACCCTCCCAGGCTCCCACCCCCCGCAAACTCATCATCGCCATCGACGGTCCCGCCGGCGCCGGCAAAAGCACCATCGCCTCCCGCCTCGCGCGCAAGTTCGGCTACGTGAATCTCGAAAGCGGAGCCATGTACCGCGCCCTCGCCCTCAAAGCCATCGATCACGATATTTCTTTTGACGATGAAACCGCGCTGACCAACCTGGCCGAGTCATCCCGCATCCAGCTCGAACCCACAATCGGCGGCAACCGCACCCTGCTTGACGGACATGATGTGTCTTCACGCATCCGCGAGCGCGACGTCACCGAAGCCGCGTCGCGTGTGTCGGTACATCCGCAAGTCCGAGCATGGATGGTCGCGCATCAGCGCGCGATGGGCGCCGGCGGCGGCATAGTGATGGAAGGCCGGGACATCGGAACCAAAGTTTTTCCCGATGCAGATCTGAAGATTTTTCTCGACGCCGATCCGGTAGTGCGCGAACAGCGCCGCATGGAGCAGCAAAAAATCAGAGGGGAAGTAGCCGCCAGCACAGCCGCCGACCTGCGCGAACGCGATCACCGCGATCGCACCCGGTCCGTATCCCCGCTGCAGGCAGCCAGCGACGCCGTAATAATCGATTCCACAAAATTAACGGAAGACGAAGTCCTCGAAAGAATAGAAACCCTGGCCGAGAAAAAACTGACCCCTGCCCACTAATCCCTGATCACTACTCGTCAATTCTCCGTCGGCTCAACCTTATCCTTCGGCGCCGGCAGCGACTTCGCCGGCTTACCCTGTTTCCCGCCCGGTACTCCCCCCGAAACGCCGCCACTTACGCCTTCCTTCGGCCCACCCTGCACCGCAGCCCTCCGAATCTCAATCCCGCCATGTTCGTTGTTAATCACTACATGCGCCGTGGCGTTGCCCACCGAACCGCTCGCGTTGCCCTTGTCGTCGCCGTTGTCCACTTTCAATTCCGAATAGTCCGACTGAATTTCTCCGTCGCGCGTGCGCGCCTCCAGCCGAAACCCAGATTTTTCCGGGATGCCCAAATGAATGTCGCCCTCCCGGTTATCGATCTGCACATTGCCCATCGAGCGCATTTCCACGTCCACGCCGCCGTTGTCATCCTGCACCCGCACGTCGCCGGAAACATCTTCCAGCCGAATATTCTTCGACCGCGTCAGCAGGTGCAGTGGCCCGGTAATCTCCTCGGCGTGCAGATCGTCGGAATCCAGGCTCAGGTCGCCGTCAATCTTCGAGAACTCCATGTCGGTGCGCGAAGACTTGAACGTCACGCTCTTGCCCAGGTGCGCCAGCTTCACGCTCTCATCGAACTCGCCCTCCAGTTGCACCGTGCCTTTTACGTCCGACACCGACGTTTCGTTCAGCCGCCCGTCCACACGCACGTCGCCCGTGATCTGCTCGATCTTCGCCGAGCCTTTTTCCAGACTCACTTTCACATTGCCCGTAACATCTTGCACTTCAACATCGCCGTGCTGCACGCCCAGATCCAGATTTCCGTCCCGGCCGATCACGTTCACGTCTCCGCGCCGCGAAACAATCGATACCGGAGCCTTGCGCGGCAGGGAAATATCCAGATCGCTCTTGATCGCGTGATCGCCCGCAGCCTGAATCTTCGCATCCACCGTAACCAGCCCGCCGGTCACGGTAATCGTAGGCTTAGTTTCGGAATTGTATTTATCCGCATCCCCCTGGCTGTCCGCGCCCACACGCTTGCGCACCACCACCGTGATCTTGTTGTCGTCGGATGTGTGCACGCTCACCGCGCCGTCGGTGTCGATCACCTTCAGGCTCGCTCCCGCAGGAAAGTCCTGCTCCAGATGATCGTCGAAGCTGTAGTTGTCCCCGAAAATGTTATTGAAGTCTTCGTCGTCAATATTGAACTGGTCCCGGATATTGGGCCAGTGCTCGCGGAAACGCACCGCCTGCGTCGCCGTCAGCCCGAAGATCACGATCAGCACCACCAGCAGGATGCCGCCCGCGCCGATTCCCGGAGCCCGCTGCCCACTCCTTTGCGCCTGCATATGCTCGGCCAGCTTGAT
>JBEKDY010000036.1:0-22547 GCA_050014115.1 Candidatus Sulfotelmatobacter sp.
CAAGTGGGTGGAAATAAAAGCGTAGAAAATCTGGCGGAGAGGGAGGGATTCGAACCCCCGATACCCTTTCGGGCATGCCGGTTTTCAAGACCGGAGCCATCAACCACTCGGCCACCTCTCCAGCCTCTATAGTTTTACTACATTTTTCCTTCGGCTCAGCAGGGCGGGTCACGCAGTTCTGGATCAGGGATCTCACTTCTTGTAAATCACGCCGCCCTTCATTACGAATTCCACGTTCTGTACGGCGCTGATGTCCTGCAGAGGATCGCCTTGCACGCCAACGATATCTGCCAGATAGCCTGATTCGAGCGCCCCAATATGTCCCTCCCACCCCAGCAGCTTGGCTCCGTTCAACAGGTCCGCCTGCAGCACTGCCAGCGGCGACATGCCGTGCATCACCATCAGGGCCAGTTCGCGGGCCTGCGTGCCGTGAGGAAATGGACCTACATCGGAACCTACCGCCATAGGAACCCCGGCGGCTGCTTGTTTCTTGAAGTCCTGCACCTTCAAGTCGAGCATCTGATGTTCTCTGGCAGCTTGCGCCGGCGTTGCCGCATGATCTGCGAAATACTCGAAAATGGTGAATGTCGGAACCGCGAAGATCTGTTTCTCGCGCATCAGCCGCATGGTCTCGTCGCTCAGCTGGTTGGCGTGGTCGATCGAGGCCACTCCCGCCTGCGCGGCATAGAGCGTGCCTGGTTCTCCGGTCGCGTGCACCGCGACTTTTCGGCCTAGCCGGGCCGCCTCATGCACGGCGACCTCAAGCTCCGCTTCGGTGTATTGATAAATCGTGTGGAACTTGCCGTCCACCACCGAGTCGGGCCCGCTTTCGTAAATCTTGATGAAGTCCGCGCCTTCCTTGAACTGGCGCCGCATCACCGCGACCAGTTCGTCCGCGTTATTGGCATAATCCGCATTCGGCAGAACGTGCTGCTCCGGGTTGTAGCCAATTGCGTCCTCGTGGCCGCCCATGATGTTCACGGCATTGCCGCTGATGCGCAGCCGCGGGCCCGGAATGAGTCCCTCGTTAATCGCGTTGCGGACCGCTGTGTCCGCAGAACCCGCGCCTTCGGTGCCCATGTCGCGCTCCGCGGTGAAGCCCGCCATCAGATCGTCGCGTGCCGCGAGCGTAGCTGCGATTGTGCGTTGCGGTACCGATTCTTGAACGGTCTGCAGATCCTCCGCGCCCGGGTGCAGAAAAAGATGGACGTGAGCGTCAATCAGGCCGGGCATCAGCGTGCGGTCACCCACATCGATCACCTCGGCTCCCGCAGGACGCTTCACCGCGGTTCCGACCTCGACGATACGATCCCCCTGCACCAGCACCTCGCCGGGCTTCACGATGCGCCCGTTCTTTACGTCCAGCAGCCGAGCCGCATGTAGCACGATCGCGTGCGCCGCGTCAGGCTGAGACTGACCACCAGCCCTCGAAATCAGACCGGATAGTGGCAGCAACGGAGCAAGGAACAAGATGCAACTCAGTTTCGTCATAAATTTGTCGGACGCGATGGTACCACCTTGAATCATGAGCATGCCAGGATGTCGCCCACTTCCCGTCGCCCAATCCCACGGGTGCGGTTCCGTAGTACACTTCTGGCCATGATGCCCCGACGCATTGTCTTCGCAACGTTGCTCGTTTCTGTTTTCGCCTGCGGTCTGCTTCTGGCGCAGGATACTTCTTCCAAACAAGCACGTGGAGTTCAGAAACAATCGTTCGGCACGCGGGAGGGGAGGCCCATCAACTTGTATACGCTCACTAATTCCCATGGCGTTGAAGTCCGTGCCATGAACTATGGCGGCATCATTCTTTCCATTCGCGTCCCCGACCGCAAAGGGCAGCTCGCCGATATTGTTCTTGGCCACGAAACACTCGAGGGATACATCCCGAACACTCCCTACTTGGGGGCCGTGGTCGGGCGCTACGCCAACCGCATCGCCAACGGAACTTTCACTCTCGATGGCAAGACCTACACTTTGCCCAAGAACGACGGCCCCAACACCCTGCACGGCGGCGTCACCAGAACCTTTGACAAAGTGGTTTGGGACGATGCTCCTCTCAAAGGCGGCAAGCCCGGCGTGACATTCACCTATCTCAGCAAAGACGGCGAGGAAGGCTTCCCCGGCAATCTTACGGCCAAGGTGACGTACACCTTGAATGACGACAACGAACTCGTGATCGACTACGAAGCCACGACCGATAAAGCGAGCCCCATCAACCTGAGCCAGCACAGCTATTTCAATCTTGAGGGCGAGGGCTCGGGCGACATTCTCAACACTGTACTTATGCTCAACGCCGACCGCTTCACGCCAGTCGACAAGAATCTGATTCCTACTGGCGAGCTTCGTCCGGTGAAGGGCACGCCATTCGATTTCACGACTCCCACCAGGATCGGCGCGCGCATCGACGACAATAACGAGCAACTCGTGCTTGGCCACGGCTACGACCACAACTTCATCATCAACCGCAAGGGTGAGGGTCTGGAACTAGCCGCGCGCGCGTTTGAACCTGGCAGCGGGCGAGTTCTTGAAGTGTTTACCACGCAGCCGGGAGTGCAGTTCTACACCGGCAATTTTCTGGACGGGACGGTCACTGGGAAACATGGCCACGTCTATAAGCGCCGCAACGCTTTTTGCCTGGAGACGCAGCATTACCCGGATTCGCCGAATCACCCGGATTTTCCCTCGACGATTTTGAAGCCGGGGCAGACGTTTCACGAGAAGACGGTTTTCAAGTTCTCGACGAAATAACAAAGTAACGCTGAACTTGGTTGATCAGAGCTCTTGGGAAGGGCATGACTTCAGTCGTGCCACTTCATCTCAGGAACGACACGGGCTTCAGCCCCTGTGGTCATCGGTGTCCGCTGTTACTCCCCGCGCAACTCCTCCACCAGCGCCTTCTCCACTTGTTTGCAATGTTGCGGAGTCAACTTCGCACCCTTCGACGTGAGATAGAACGCGTCAATCGCCATCTGGCCTTCGGTGTCGATCAAAGCAATCTCGATGTTGCATTCCTGATCGGAAAGGCACGACGCAATCCGGTGTAGAAGCCGCGGACGATCCTGGGCGATCACCTGCACCAGCGTACTCGACGAAGAACAGGCATCATCAAACTCAATTCTGGTTTCCACCTTCACTTTCGTCGCGACGCTCTTCTCCGAGCGTTGCCGGTCGCGCAACATGCGTTCGAGATCGGCCTCGCCCAGCAGAACTTCCGTGATACTGCGCTTGAAACGCGCCCACTCGGAAAGGTTCAGCTCCAGGGTGCGAAAGCGGTCAGTAAAGTGAATTGTGTCGACCACCGTTCCCGCCTGATTCGAAAACGCGTTGGCCTTGACGATGTTCATCCCCCAGGCCGCGAGCACTCCCGTTAGCGTCGCAAAAAGAAAGGGACGGTCGCGAGTGACCAGCGTCAAATCGTACCAATGACGGCCTCGCTTCAAATCAATTTGCACGGGATCGTCGGCAATCTGGTCGGCCATTTCCAGATGCCGCATCACTTCTTCCGCCGAATGCACGCGCAGGTAGCGCTGCGGAAAGCCTTCCACGAAACTTCTGAACTTGTTGCTGGTTACAGAAGCCAGCGAACGGAAGCGCGCGAATTTGTCGTCGTGCACATCGGCGTGTACCCGCTGGTCGGCACTGCGGTTCAAGTAATTCGCGGCGGAAATGTAGAGTTGCCAAACATTCTCCGCCTTCCACGGAGTCAGCGCTTCGGGATTCACCGCCTTGATGTCGGCATAGGTCATCAGGCACAACATTTTGAGGCGCTCCGGCGTTCCCACTTTTTCCGCAAACGCCGCCACAGTTTCCGGATTGAAAATATCCCGCCGCAGAGCCCCTGAAAGCTCCAGATGATTGCCAATCAGGAACAGCACGGTCGCCCGCTCGCTCGGGTCTGCGTCAAGACGGTCCAGGCAACGTCCCGCGATGTCGAGACTGGCCTCCACATGATTGACTCCGGGCACGCCTTTCCCGGTATCATGCAAAAGCAGAGCGAGATAAAGCAATTCCGGATCTTCCAGTTCACCCAGCAGTTCGGCATAACGCTTGTCCCACTCGGACTGCGACTCCCGCAGTCGGTGCAGGCTTTCGATCGCCAGGAATGAATGTTCATCAACGGTGAAGCGATGATAATAATCGCGCACCACCAGCGAATCGATGGCCTTCAATTCTGGCAAGAGCAGAGTCAGCAGGCGCAACGAGTGCATCGATCGCAACGCGTCGGCGGCATGCGGCTGTAGCAAAGTTTCCTGCAAGTAGAGCCAGAGTTCAGCGCCACGCGGCGGATGCGACGCCAGCGCCGGCAGTGCCTGTTCGATTCGGTATTCCGTAGTCGTGCTCAACTTCAGGCCATGGTGGGCCATGAAGTGAAAAAGCCGCAGCAAAATTTCCGGATCCTGCATCGCGGACGGTTGCTGCAGAAAAATCAGCCCGTCGACCACAGAAAAATCGGGAGTCGAAAGCCGCGACCGCCAGCTCTGAAATTGACGATAAAGCGAAGACCACGCCTCCGGGATTTCCTCGAGCAACTGCTCCACGGTGCGCTGCACGGCGCGGGCGTGACTGAAATAAATCCGCATCCAGTCCGCGGCTGTCAGCTCGGAGGAATCCGTGACGCCGATCCTCCGTGCGGCCGCTTCGTCCTGCGCCTCCCAGCTGAGCGCGTTGTCGTCGCGCCCGTGGCGAAAATGCAGAAAGCAGCGCGCCGACATAAGAAACTCCAGCGCCGCATCCAGTTGCCGGCGCACCGGCGCACGCAGCGAACTGGCATCGGGCCAGTCATGAAGCTTGTCCATGGCCGAAATCAGCGCCAGCCAGCAGGCCACGTTGTAATCGCGAAGACCGCCCGGAGTCTCCTTCAGATTCGGTTCGAGGTGGTAAACCGTCTGCCCGAACTTGCCATGCCGCTCGCGCGTGACTTCCGCCAGTCCCTGCAGAAGCGGCCCCGCCTCCCGCTCCACCAGCTTTGGAATCACCTTGTCGTGAAGTCGCGCGAAAAGATCGCGGTCGCCCGCGAGATAGCGGCAATCGAGCAGCGAAACAGTGAACTCGGTGTTGTTGGGATCGTAGCGCTCGCACTCGGCCAAGGTGCGCGTCGCCGGGCTCAACTTTAGGCGGAGATCCCAAAGCTCCTGCGAGAAACGCCGCACAGGATCTTTGAAGGCCTGCTCGTTGCTGCGATCAGCGAACAGAAAAAGCAGGTCGATATCAGAATAAGGGAACAGCCATCCCCGCCCGAATCCTCCCGTCGCGACCAGAGCAAAGTTCCGCGGCTTGTCCGCCTCGGGAGAAATCAAATCCAGCCAAAGTCGCTGCAGGATGCCTTCGATGAGTTCGGTGCGCTGCGCCACGGCAGTGCGGCCGTCGCCGCTGGCGGCGAAGTCCCGCTGAATCCGCGCCGATTCCTCATTGAGTGAACC
Organism: Candidatus Sulfotelmatobacter sp.; assembly: GCA_050014115.1. Taxonomy (GTDB): domain Bacteria; phylum Acidobacteriota; class Terriglobia; order Terriglobales; family Acidobacteriaceae; genus Sulfotelmatobacter. The sequence continues at coordinate 5,421 of JBEKDY010000036.1, forward strand.
GCGCAACTCGCTGATTAATGAGGACGCTGCCGTCATGAAAGTGAACTCGTACTCCCCGTGCGCTGGCCACATGTGGGGAGGGCTGCCGTCACAGCTGCCGTTCAGATGCTTTCCGCTTGCGTCCCGTGGGGCCTCGTCTTCGCCTTACTAGTCCTAGTCCTGCAAGCCTTAAGATTCTTACAACGCACCTTCGCCGCGCTCGTCGTTGCGAATGCGAATCGCTTCATCCACGCGGGTCAGAAAAATCTTGCCATCGCCGATTTTTCCCGTGCGCGCCGCTCCCAGAATAGCCTGCACGGCCTTTTCTACGATTGCATCGGCCAGCACCATCTCCAGTTTTGTTTTCGGAATCAGGTCCACGCTGTATTCGCGTCCACGGTAGACCTCGGTGTGTCCCTTCTGCCGCCCGTGACCTCGAACCTCAAGCACCGTCATGCCTTCGACGCCAACTTCGTGGAGCGCGGTTTTCACTGCGTCCAATTTAGAATTCTGAATAATCGCCTCGACCTTAGTCATGTTTTGTTTTGTGAGTCCTGTTCTGCGTCCTTAACGCCATCGCCGCGCCAGGTCACCGCGAATTCCTGCCAGCAGATTTCACGCCAGCTTCTCCCCATAGTATTCCTCTTCTGCTTTTGGAGAGAGATCACAGCCCGGCTCCGGCCCTGGACGCGCTCACTCTATCGTCCGCAGCGCGTTCCCGGAAATTCAATCTATTTATCGGCCCTATCAGGTTTTGTTATTGAAACGGGAGGCAAGCCGGCAGGCGGCGCCGCGAGGAGGGCATTGTGAGACGGGCGCGCTTCTTAGAGCCGCGGCGCCCACATCCCTCAAGAAGAAAAAATGAAGACGATTACTTCGGCTGAACACTCAACCCCTGCGGCGGCGCGGGTACTGGCGGAGGAGGCGCAGGCGGTTTGGCAAATTTCGCGTCGTCCACTGGAACATTCTGCTTCAATTCCGTTATCTGGATCGTAAACCGCCCGTTCGGCCTCGCCAGCGTCCAGCGGAACGGAACCTTCACGCCGTCGGCCTCGCGGTAATCAGCATAGTCAATCTGCGTGGGAATACGCCCCAGCGGTGTTTCGCCGAAACGCACCAGCCGTACCAGCAATCCAGATTGCTGGTCAAAATAAAGCTGCAGTGGCGGCTTGTCCTCACGCTGTCCGACCACTTCGTAAACGTCATGATCGCCAATTTTTTCTGTTCCCTGCGTGCTCAGTTTGCTGAACATTCGCTTCAAGTGCGTCGCCAGGTGAAGATCGGCATCAATCGCGGCTCCATAAAGGTCGCCCCCATGCATCTCGCGCATCGGGCGGCCGACCGTTCCCAGCCAGCCTTCCTGTCCGTTGAACGCGGTGACGCTATCTCCCTCTGGCATATGCGTGAACGAAATGCGTTTTTCCGGATCCTTGGAATACAGATCGATGGGGAACGATTTATCGCCAACCTCGATGGTTCCCCTTGCCACGCGGCTTGTGATCTTATCGACGGCAGCCGCGCCCCCCAGCGCCTGCACATATTTGTCGAGCAGCTGATCCGCAGAGGGCCCGGTTGTTTTCTTTGACTCCCCTGCTTCGCTGTCCTCTGCCGCCGCCGGAGCCGCTTTCGCCTCCAACTTCGGCTCTTCGCCCATGATCGCGGGCGTGCCCATCGGCTCCGGGCTGCCGCGGTGGCACGAGTAGCACGTCACCTCACGGTGTCCATCGAAATTATCTTTGTTGATGGCGAACATCATCTCCATCATTTTCCGTGCAGTTTGTTTGTTCTTCTTGTCGTCCTTATCAAATTCCAGCCTTCCCCCCGCGCCCTGCACGTGGCAGAACTCGCACTCCACCCCTAGCGAGATCGTGATGAACTGCATCGCCGGAAACACCTGGTCGGCGGGAACTCCTTTCAATACCTTGATGTTCTTGAACTGTTCCTCGGCCAGCTTCGGCCCTGCTGGAGTCGCGCTCTGCGCGGGTGTTCCGGACGCAGGTGCGCCGGACTGCGCCCTCAGGCCGCCGCCTGCGATTCCACAAGTCACGATGCATGCCGCCGCTGCCAGAAATAAATTTCGTTTCCCGTTCATCTTAAAATCGCCTCGGTTGGAACCCTGCAAGTGTAACAAACGTCTTCGGCTCGAATGCAAGTTGGTTTGCTGTGGGTGGTGGCTCGATTTGAATTTCTTCGCGTACTTTGCGGCCCTTCTTCGCGCACTTTGCGGTTAAAGTCTTTTGATTCCACAGAACAAGACCCTCTAACCGCAAAGCTCCCAAGGAAAAGCCGCAAAGCCGTTTATCGCTGCTCCGTCTTCGCATGCCCCACGCCGTGCCGCATAAAATACTGCCACTTATCCATTCCCGCTGGCACGGCCACGTCAAAAAATCCCACCATCATTTCGTCCGATGTCTGATCGCCCCACGTCACCGTCTTCTCAGGATCGGGGTTGTGCGGATTATTCTTCGAATTGTCGTACCATGCGATCGCCCGCAGCCGCGTCCCTGCCTTCAGAGCTCGCGGCTCGGCCAGCCGGTAACTCAACTGCCAGTGAAAGTGATAATTCACCCGCAGCAAAGTCTCCACTGTTCCGTCGTCATGCACAATGTCGTACTCAAACCGCTTTCCCCGCAAATGCATATGCGGAAACAAACTCAGCAAAGTCGCGTCGTTGGGCAGAGTCCCCTGCACCTCCACGCGAAAATCGTCCGCGCCCGGCGGAATCACGAGGGCGTGATTATTCAACTGCAGCGTAATCACCCGCTGCTTCGGCGGCGACTTTGCAAACACTAGCCCGATGCTGGTCTGGTCCTGATCCGCCGAACCGTTGGTCGTGTAATGCATCTGAAAAACCAGATCGGATCCCGCAGGCACAAACTTGGCCATGCCCGGCGCCCACTCGTCGGGCGAACTCCCCGGCGCGTACACAATCAGCAAGTCACTGGTAGTTTCATGTGCCTGGCGCCGCTCCTCGGGATCAGTCAATGTCGAGGCCGTGAAAGGCACGCCCACCGGAGCATGCCGCAGCCACGCTGAATCCGGCGGACGAATATACACCACCGCATGATGCACGTGCGCCGGACTCCCCGGCCGCAACTCCGACATTTGCACCCACCGGTCTTCCGCAAAATGCGTGGGCACTATCTCGTAGGTATATTCCACTTCTCCCTGCGCCGGAATCTGCACCGCCTTCGGCATCGTCACGATCCGGTCCGGCGTCGGAATATTCCATCCCTCGGACCACTTTCGTGGCGGAGGCGCATCGCGCTCGTCGCCCGCCGGTGCGCCCGTCTCGGCCCATGCGGAAAAAACTGCAATCTGCGCCTCGGTCAGTGACGAGTCGTTGGCAAAATGGCCGAATCGCGGATCGGCAAACCACGGCGGCATCATCTTCATCTCCACCTCAGCCGCCATCCTGCGGGCCCACGGCTTGGTTTGCGCAAACGTGACCAGCGGCATAGGCGCGACTTCGCCAGGCCGGTGACAACTCTGGCAATGGCTCTGCAAGATCGGAAGAACGTCGCGGTAGAAAGTGGCTATCGAGCCTTTACCTGTCGGCTGATCCGCGCCTGCCGCACGGGCATGCCACGCGCCGCTGCCCATAATGATTCCGGCGGTTAGTCCTACGCTAAATAGCGCCGTTAGTTTGCTCGGAAGCTCAGACGTGCTCTTGCCCATAGCGATTTGCCCACAACTCCTGATGCCTACGACGCCGGAGAGCGTCGCGTGTCCATTTACGGACATTGCGGACACTATCCAGGAAAAAAATTGAAATAAATCAGCTCCCTCAGACGTCTTCTTATTGTGACACCGTCTCCAATCGCCGCACTGAACACATCATGCAAATAATTGTGACAATAACAGGAATTTTTCACGGAACTGTTGCATCCAATTTCGCGTAGCTCGGGTAGGCGGATCTCTGTCCCCTCGCGGCACTTTGCGGAGGTCTCAATCGTGATCAACAAGTGTTTGGTGTTTTTGATCTTGGCGTCGATGGCCCTCCCCGCGTTCGCGGCCCAGCATGTTGCGGTGCATCCCAGGCCGCCTTTTCCGCCCGGCGAGCAGGACGCGATCCGCGAGATTGTCGACCTCGAGCGCCAATCGAAAGAAGCCAGTCTGCAACGTGACGCCGAATTCTCCCAGCGCACCCTGGCCGACGACTATGTGGCGATCACTCCCCTCGGCCAGGTCACCACCAAACAGGACACCGTCCGCGCGCGCAAGAGCGGGCAACTGCGTTACGAAGCCATGGACGTAACTGACATGGTGGTCCGCGTGTACGGCGAAACGGCAATCGTCACCGCAAGGGCCGATGTCAAAGGCCACCAACTCGGCGAAGATTTCAGCGGCCCCTATCGCTACACGCGAATCTGGGTCCGCCGCAACGGACACTGGCAAACCGTAAGCTACCAGGCCACCGTCACCCAGTAGGAGAAACCATCCCGCCGTTTCTAAAATGTATTCGGGAAGGGCACGCCCTTCAGCCGTGCCGTCTGGGCCAACGAAAGCGCGGGCTTTAGCCCCTGAGGGTTTGTTTTACAATGGAGCGTCACTTTCTCATAAAGGCAAGAAATCATGCTCGATGTTTCGTCACGCCGAAATTCGCGCTCAGGAAAACGCGGAACTGCATTGCTGGTCTTTGTTCTCGGCCTCTCGATCTGTACCTCCGAAATCTGTGCCGCGCAACAACCTCAGCTCTCCGCCGACAAGCGCACTCAGATTGAAGCGGCCGTTGCGAAGTTCATGAGTTCTACCCACGTTCCCGGAGTTTCCGTCGCTGTCGTAGAGGACGGCCACTACGAGTGGGCCTCCGGCTTCGGCTTCGCCGACCTCGAGAACAACGTCCCGGCCAGCGAGCACACTCTGTTTCGCCTCGCTTCTATCTCGAAATCGCTGACTGCGACGGGAGCCATGCAGCTCTGGGAGCGCGGCCAGCTCGATCTGGACGCGCCCGTCCAGAAATACTGCCCGGCCTTTCCCAAGAAAGACGCAGCCATCACCACGCGCGAAGCCATGGGACATCTTGCCGGCATCCGCCACTACAAATCGGGTTCGCAGGATGACCCCGAGGTCGGCAACACAAAGCACTTCGACAATCCCATTCAAGCCGGCCTGAATTTTTTCGAGAATGACGCGTTGGTTTCACCGCCGGGCACTCACTTCCACTATTCCACTCAGGGATACACGCTGGTCGGCTGCGTGATGGAAGGCGCTTCCGGCGCGAAGTATACCGACTACGTGCGTCAGAATGTGATCGCCCCCGCCGGCATGGATCACACTCAGGTCGACGACCGCTTCGCGATCATCCCCTACCGTACCCGCTTCTATCAAAAAACTGAAACCGGCGCAGTGCGGAACGCCGACTTCCTAGACTCCAGCTATAAGATTCCCGGAGGAGGCTGGCTGTCGTCCGCCGAAGACATGGCGCACTTCGAAGTCGCGATTCTCAGCGACAACCTCATCCGCCGCGCTACGCGCGATTTGGCGTGGACTCCGCTGAAACCCTCCGACGGTTCCGAAGATAACTACGGACTCGGCTTTGGCTCATCTACCGAGGATGGAATCCGCTTCATCGGCCACAGTGGCGGCCAGCAGGGCACCAGCACCGATTTCCTGCTGGCCCCTGACCGTCTAGCAGGCGTAGTAGTGCTCGCCAACATGGAAGGCGTGCCGGCAAGCGGTCTCGCCAAAGAGATCATGAAGATCGTTCTGGCCAAACCGTCCGACGAAAAGAAGAAGTAAAAGCACTTCTTCGCGTCCTTTGCGGCTTTTCTTTGCGATCTTTGCGGTTAAAAGCTCTTGATCTTGACGGGCAGTTGAAGCACACGCAGATTCAATGCCCCGAGTGATACGGATGACCCTTGAGAATCGTGAACGCCCTGTAAACCTGCTCCAGCAGCACCACGCGAGCCAGTTCGTGGGCCAGCGTCATCTTGCCGAGTGAGATCGTGAACTGCGCCGCGGCGCGAGTCTCTTCGCTGAAACCATCCGCAGCGCCAACTGCAAACACCAGCGGCAACGGGTTGCGGTCTTGATAGTCTCTCAGAAATTTCGCGAACTGCTCGGAAGAAAATTCCTTGCCCCGCGAGTCCATCAGGACCAGCGTAGACTTCGAGCCAGCGCCGGATTTCTGGCGTTTCGCCGATGATTTCGCGGACGATGCACGCCCGCAAATTTCCAGTAACGCGATTTCATCCCGCAGCGCGATCCCTTCGACCGACGCGTAGCGTGAAATCCGCTGGAGATACTCGTCCGTCAGCGCCTGCTGAGCAGGCTCTTTCGTCTTTCCAATCCATGCGATCTTGATTTTCAAAGCAGAACTGCTTTAGGCGAGCTCTACGCCTTCTTTCGCTTCTTCGCCGTAGAAACCGTCGCGGCCTTGCGCTTCCTGGGCGCTGATTTCAGTTCCGCCGGCTCCAGCCGTTTCGCTGTCTTCCACAGCCGTTCCAGATCGTAAAATTTACGCGCCTTCTCGGAAAACACGTGCACCACGAAGTCCACATAATCCACCAGCACCCACTCCGCCTGCTTGTAGCCTTCCACGTGGGCGGGCCGCAGACCGGCGGCTTTGAGGCGTAGCTCCACCTCATCCGCGATGGCCTGCACCTGCCGCGGATTGGTCCCGCTGCACAGGACGAAGTAATCGGTAAATGCGCCCGATCCCTTTTCCATTTCCAGGATGGTCAGCTCTTCGGCTTTCTTTTCGAGGCAAGCTTGGATGGCTGCAGAGACTTGAGCTTTGGTTGCGTTCTTCTTCATTCAGGATTCAGTCGTTGGAGAATCGTCGTTGGCCGTTCGCCGTTGGTCGTTGGCGTAAAACTCGAATTCCATTGTAACCGACATTTCAGTCATCACGTTTTCCTCAGCGCGGTGCGAGTTTGCCGGAGCCCGAAGCCCGAAAGCCGAAGCCCTCATTTATACAGTCCAACCTTCTTGATGTAATCGGCCACGCCCGCGTCCACCAGCCGCCCCAGCGGTTTCCCCGCGCCCGCAGCGTCCCGAATCGCAGTCGCCGAAACTGGCTGGTGCACTTTCTCCAGCAAATGAACCGTCGCGCCGGTCAAAACCAGATCCCCTGTAGCTGCCTGCTTCTGAAAAGGACGTGTCACCGCAGGCTTCGGCCGCAGCCGCTCCGGCAACGCGTTGGCCACATCGGCCAGCGAATACCCGGGACGGCTGGCCACCACGAACGCACACTCGCGAAACAGATCTTCTGCTTCGTGCCACTTGGCGATGTCGGCGAACGCATCGATCCCAATCAGCAGAAACAACTTGTCACCCGCCTTGAAACCCTGCTTGAGCCGCCGCACCGTCTCGATGGTGTAGTTCGGCTTAGGAGTGCGGTCTTTGTCTTTTCCCTTGCCCACGGTTGTTGCTGGCTCCCGGCCAGAAAACTCCTCTGGCGCCTCCAGCAGTGAAGGGATAAATGTCTTTTCCGCCGCGGTAGCCAGCGCCACCATCGCATAGCGATGAAGAAAAGGCGACAGCGGCTGAAGCTGCTTGTGCGGAGGCACGTGCGCCGTCACAAAATAAATGCGCGCGAGTTTGCACTTCTCCATCGCCGCACGCGCCAGTGCGATGTGTCCGCGATGGATCGGATCGAAGGTTCCCCCCAGCAGCCCGATGTTCATGGTTCCGGTAGTGTCTCGATTTGGGCTTCCCGATGCAAGCTCCATACTTTTCGAGGCTTTGCGCCTTTCTCAGAGTGAGACTGGGAGAGTCAACCCGGTTATGTCCGTTTGGCCATCGCCTGCTCGGCCCAAGTCCACAAACTAATGAGGCCATTTGCAAAGTCGCGCTAGGTATATCCCCGGTACCCGGATGAACTCCTGTAACTCGCATGTTTCCCGATTCGGGCCTAGCATGGCGTTCTATGCGAGTAACCCTCCCCCTACTCCGCATGCCGCCCACTCGCGCCACCATCCTGCGCTACGGGGTCGCCCTGCTCAGCACGATCCTCGCCCTGATCCCCTCACTTCTGTTAGCCGATGTCGCTGAAAGCCGTCTGGCTCTGTTCGGCGTCGCAGTCATGGTGAGCGCCTGGTACGGAGGCTGGAAGCCCGGTTTGGCAGCCACCGCCTTCGCCATGACAGTGAGCGCATATTTCGCGCTCGCCGGAGAACGGACCCCCGCGCAGTTTCACACCGCGATGTTCCGTCTAGGCCTGTTTTTCTTTGTTGCCCTGCTGATCTGCTGGTTCAATGCCGCGCTGCGGGCCGCGCAGGAGGGCCTGCGCCGCTCCGAGCTGAACTTCCGCTCGCTCGTCACCAACGCTCCCTACGGCATCTGCCGCTGTGACGCTTCCGGCAAGCTGCTGGACGCCAATCCCGCATTGCTGAACATGCTCGGCTACAGCGCCGCTTCCGAACTCGCGGGCCAGCATCTGGGCGGGCTCTACGCCGATGGCCAGCGCTGGTTCGATCTCGCCGATTATCTCCGCTCGGCCTCACATTTCAACGGGTTGATCGCGGAGTGGAAGAAGAAAGATGGCACCACCACGGTCGTCCGAGTTTCGGGACGGTCCGTGTCCGACGGCGATGACAACACTGTGTTCGAGCTATTTGCCGAGGACGTCACCGAACGCCGCACCCTGGAACAGCAGCTTCGCCAGTCGCAAAAAATGGAAGCCGTCGGCCGCCTCGCCGGAGGCATCGCTCACGATTTCAACAATCTTCTAATGGTGATTTCCGGCTACTCCGAATTCCTGCTGGACCGCTTGGGGCCAGACCCTGAAATGCGAACGCCGGCTCAGGAAATCGCCAGCGCCGCCGGACGAGCCTCTACGCTTACCCGTCAACTGCTCGCCTTCAGCCGCAAGCAGATGCTGGCACCCCGCATCCTCGATCTCAACAGCGTCGTCACCGAAAACTTGAAAATGCTAAACAGAATGATCGGCGAGGACATTGACCTGGTCATGATGCCGGGCGCAAGTCTCGGCTCGGTCCGCGCCGATGCCGGCCAGATCGAGCAGGTCATCATGAACCTCGCCGTCAACGCCCGCGACGCCATGCCCGCCGGCGGCAAACTCACCATCGAGACTTCCAACGTCACACTCGACGAAGAATACGCCCGCGTCCACGCACCTCTCCAGGCAGGTGAATACGTGATGCTGGCTATCAGCGACACCGGCATGGGCATGGACGTGGAAACCCAGTCCCACATCTTCGAACCCTTTTTCACCACGAAAGGCACAAAAGGCACCGGGCTGGGACTTTCCACCGTCTACGGAATCATCAAGCAAAGTGGCGGCTACATCTGGGTGTTCAGCGAATTGCGCAGGGGGACCACGTTCAAAATCTATCTGCCGCGCGTGGCATCGGCCGGCGAACATCTAACTCCCGTCGCCGTCACCGAGAAGTCCCACAAGACCGAGCCGGGCACAGAAACCATTCTCGTAGTCGAGGACGAAGCCAATCTGCGCTATCTCGCCCGCCTGTTCCTCGAAAAGCAAGGCTACAAAGTGATCGAGGCGGCCGATGGCGCGGTGGCCATGCAGATTGCTGTCGCCCACGAAGGCACCATCCACCTGCTGCTCACCGACGTCATCATGCCCGGCATGAACGGCCGCGAACTGGCGCAGCGCATTTCAGAAATTCGCCCGAACGTGAAGATCCTCTACATGTCCGGTTACACCGAAAATGTGATCGGAACCAACGGCATGCTGGATGCCGGCGTACGCCTGCTTCAGAAGCCCTTCAACCTTCGCGACCTGAAAGACAAAGTGCGCGAAGTGCTCGATGCAGGCCCAATTCCCCCGGAGGTCGCCATGTCCACTCATGCTGTGAAACGCCATGCGGCGCAGGGCTGGGATCAACCCATCCCCGCCCGCGCTCAACGATTCCAACTTCACCTGCCTCTGCGCTATCGCCAACTCGGCGAACAGAACTGGCACGAAGGCAAGACTGAAAACATCAGCCGCTCGGGCATGCTCTTCCAGGCGGAAGAGATGGTCCAACCCAGCGCCCAACTGGAAATCAACCTGGTGCTCCCGGCGGAGATTGCCGGCCTGTCGGCCACGGAAGTGGTTTGCCGCGGTGAGGTGGTGCGCAGCGTCGAGCCGAATGGCTCAACCCTGAGCCCCGCGCTCGCCGCCAGAATTCTGCAATACCACTTCCAACACGGAGCGCACCTTCCACGAGCGTAAGCCCAGCACGACTGTTCTGCGGTGGATGACGCAACAAAAGGCGGCCTTCGGGCCGCCTTTCCATTTCTTCTTTTCTAATCTCTAAAGCGTTGTCATCCGGAGCGAAGCGAAGGATCCCTAAAACCTGCACGACCGTCGGCATCCAGGGGTATTCCCATTACCCTAGTCGGTCGCTGAGGCACCATCCGCCGCAGCGGCCATTTCCTTCTCACGCAGTTCCTGCACCGCCTCAGCCATCGCATACTTCAATTCCTCAATCCCCTTGCCGGTCACCGCCGAAATCTCATAAAGCTTCAACTTATGTTTCTTGCAATAGCGCTTCAGCGTCGCAACCCGGTCTTTGTTCGCGGCGTCCATCTTAGACGCCACCATGATCATCGGCTTCTCTTCCAGATGCGCGCCAAAGCTGACCAGCTCGCCCAGAATCACCTCAACATCCTTCACCACATCAGGACGCCCGCTCGCATCGGAAACATCCACCAGATGCACGAGCAATCGCGTGCGCTCAATGTGCCGCAGAAACTGCGTGCCCAGTCCCGCGCCCGTGTGCGCGCCTTCGATCAGTCCAGGGATGTCAGCCACTACAAAGCTCACTTCACTTTTCGCATCGCCCACCACCACAACCCCAAGGTTCGGCTGCAGCGTGGTAAACGGATAATCCGCAATCTTCGGCCGCGCCGCCGAAATGCGCGAAATCAGAGTGGACTTCCCGACGTTGGGAAATCCCACCAACCCCACATCCGCCAGCAGCTTAAGCTCGAGCCGGTAGTGATGTTCTTCCCCAGGCCGGCCTTCCTCATGCTCGCGCGGAGCCTGATGCACCGATGTAGCAAACCGCGCGTTCCCTCGCCCACCACGCCCGCCGCGCGCGATCACGATCCGCTGGTCGGGCCCCGAGAAGTCGTACACCTTTTCCCCGGTATCATCGTCGAACACAATCGTTCCCACCGGAACCTTCAACATCACGTCGCCGCCATCGCGCCCGGTTTTGTTCGAGCCTTCCCCGTGACGTCCGCGCTGAGCGTTGTATTCAGGATTGAAGCGGAAATGCACCAGCGTATTGTGCCGCTCGCTGGACTCCATGATCACATCGCCACCCTTGCCGCCATCCCCGCCCGACGGACCGCCGCGAGGAATGAACTTCTCCCGCCGGAAGGCCATGCAGCCATTTCCGCCGTCTCCAGCCTTTACTCGAATTTTCGCTTCATCGATAAACATGAATTCAGTCGTTGGTGTCTGGAGCCCTTCGTGATCCTTCGTGGTTATCGCCTTTGAAGGAATTACCACGAAGGAGTTAAGTCGCCACGGGAAAAAGCAGCCCCAAAAACAAAAGCCTCGTCCCGAAGGCGAGGCTGAAGCCGCGCTCGACAGCTCGCCGCGGCCCAAAACGCTTCAATTCGAACCGGCGAACTACTTCACTTCCACCGGCTCGACCATCACGAACTTGCCCATCTGTCCCTTGTTCTGGAACTTGATGCGGCCCGTGATCTTCGCGAAGAGGGTATCGTCCTTGCCGCGGCCCACGTTGAGCCCCGGCTTCACCGGTGTGCCGCGCTGCCGCACGATGATCGTCCCACCCGGAACAACCTGTCCGCCAAACGCCTTAAACCCAAGCCGCTGCGCATTGGAATCGCGCCCGTTTCGTGAAGTGCCTTGCCCTTTTTTATGTGCCATAAGAATCCCAGTCGTCAGTTGGCTAGTTGCCAGTAAAATCTCGATCCAGAAAATGTGGCGACAGCCGCCCTCGGCTGTCCGCCGAGACCTCGGCCCGTCTGCTCTTGATTCTCTACTTCTTCTTCCCGTGCGACTTCTTCGCCGCCGCCTTCTTAGGCGCAGCTTTCTTCTTCGCCGAACTCTTCGCCGGCTTCTCTTCCGCCTCCGGCGTTTCCGCGTGAGCCTTCACCTTCACCGGCTTCGGTTCCTTCTTCGGCAGCTCCGGAGCCTTAAAGCTCTGCCCATCGAAAGCAATCTCGGTGATGCGCACCGCGGTGTAGTTCTGCCGGTGCCCGCGCAGCTTCTTGTATTGCTTTTTGCGCTTGTAATGGAACACCAGAATCTTCGCGCCGCGGCCTTCTTCCATTACCTGGCCGACCACGCGGGCTTCCCCTTGCGGCTTGCCGACCTGGCCCTCGGCGCCGGAAACCGCCAGCACATCGGCAAACTCCACGTGCCCGTCGGTGCCCGTGCCTAGAGTTTCCACTCGGATCACATCGCCGGGCGCCACCCGGTACTGCTTTCCACCGGCGCGAATGACCGCGTACATACTTCTGCCTCCGTCAAAATGTCTTGGAACTCAGCCCATTCCATCGGACTGAGCACAGGCCCAAAGCGCACACGAGCGCAATCGATGGAGCCCGCCGACTTTCCTGTGCTTGCTGTGTTTTCCGCTCCGGCGCGTGAGCAGCAGAGCAGGCCTCCCCAGAACGGATCGGCGAGTACAGGCAAACTCAACCATTTTATCGTGCATTGTGGAGATCGGTCAATTGCAACCACGGCCGCCTGTGGGCTATTCGCCATCCCCCCGTGACGCGTGTTATACAATCCCACCCCAATCGAATCCGGGAAGGATTTCCTTCGCATGTCGCAAACCGCGCCTGAGATTTCCCAAACCACAGACTACGGTTTGCGCCGCGAGATTCTTTCTCCGATGGAGACGCTGGCCCAGTCAGTCTCCACCATGGCTCCTACGACCACGCCCGCAGCCACCATCCCCTTGGTGTGCGCTCTGGCCGGCAATGGCACCTGGCTGGCGTATGTGCTGGCGACCGTCGCCGTGCTGCTGGTGGGGCTCTGCATCGCCCGATATGCCCGCCTTTCCGCCTCACCAGGTTCGCTCTACACCTACGCTTCGCTGACTCTGCCGCCGTGGCTCGCCGCCGCCGTTGCGTGGAGTCTTTTGCTGGCTTACGTGGCCACGGGATCGAGCGTCATCGGCGGCTTCTACCACTACGCCAACCTGCTCCTGCGCGACGCCACGGGCCATGTCTTCTCGGCGGTATTGCTGGCCACGCTGGTCACCGGAATTTCGATCTGGATTGCCTGCCGCGACGTGAAAATCTCCGCGCGCCTCATGCTGTGGGTTGAGGCCGGATCGGTAACCGTGATTGTCATCCTGGTTGCGTTGTTGCTGGTGCGCCACGGCTGGCACCTGGACCCGGATCAACTTCACCTCCGTGGCATGACCGGCAGCGGATTGCGGCTGGGACTGGTGCTCGCGCTGTTCAGCTTCGTAGGCTTCGAGAGTGCAACTACTCTCGGTTCGGAAGCGCGCAATCCGCTGAAAACGATTCCCCGCGCGGTGATTCAAAGCGCAGTCCTCGCCGGAGCTTTCTTCACCATCTGTGCCTATGCGGAAGTCTTGGGCTTCCACATCGCGGGCCAGGATTTAGGCGCGAGCCAGGCTCCGATGTATGTTTTGGCCAAAGTCGGCGGCGTCCCGGTGCTCGGGTTGCTCATCGACATCGGCGCGCTCGTAAGCCTCTTCGCCGGAACGCTCGCGTGCATCACGGCGGCCGCGCGTGTCTTGCTGCTGATGGCGCACAACGGGCTCGCTCACGGTTCTCTGAGTGCGACTCACGCCCAGCATCAAACTCCCGGCCGCGCCATCGTCATCACCGGAGTAGCGGCTCTGTTGCCGGTCGCAGTGCTGGCAGCCCGCGGCGCCAGCGGACTCGACGTCTACGGCTGGCTCGGTTCCCTCGCGACCTACGGTTTTATCGTGGCCTATGCCTTGGTCTGCATCGCGCTGCCGAGTTATTTGCGCCACCACGCCGTCTTCCGTCCCGGAGCCCAGATCGTCCCCTGGCTCGCTGGCGCCGCCATGCTGCTCGCGCTCGTCGGAAACTTTTATCCGGTGCCCGAAGGACCGTATGGCAAGCTGCCTTACATCTATCTCGCATACCTGGCAGCAGGACTGTTGTGGTTCGCCATTCGTGCTCGCCGCAAAGATGCACCGCTGGTTGGGCGCTAAGCTCTGTCATAAAAATATCTGATCGGCGGCAAAGAAAATATCACTAAGATCCCCGCTTCCGCTCAAGGTCAAACTCGCGTACATTTCTCCATCATCTTTTGCTGGCACGCGAGTTTTGCGGAAAGCCGGGCGGGGCACGCTATCTCTGCTGGAGTAACCGTTCAACATTGGCAATTGGGTTCGACGGCTGGGTAGCAGTCAGCGCACGAGTGTATCTACAGATTTCTACGAGGTCACCGATGCTCAACAAAACACCGATGCTTAACAAAATCATGTTCGTGGTCTTCTTCGTCGCTACGTCGCTGTGGACTTTGGCCCTTGCTCCCTGTGCGCAGGCGCAAACGCTCGGCGGTATCGTCGGCACCGTCACCGACAAAACCGGCGGCGTTTTGCCCGACACCACGGTGACGATCGTGGGTGACCAGACCAAACTCACTCGCACCCAGAAGTCCACCACGAATGGCAGCTACGATTTCGTGGACCTGCCCATCGGCACCTACACGCTCACCTTCGCGCACGATGGCTTCCAGTCGCAGAAGATGCCTTCGATCACGGTGCAGGCGGATCGCACCGCCACCGTTAACGCAATCCTGCCGGTCGGCCAGGTGAGTTCAGTCGTCGAAGTGCAGGCCGACCCGCTCATGAACGCCGTCGACACCACCAACGGCTACATTCTGGAAAAAGAACAGATCGACTCCGTTCCTCTGCCCACGGGAAGTTTCACCGGCCTGGCCATCCTTTCCCCCGGCGTAAACGCAGAGTTGCCAAACGGAACCGGCGCAAACGCCGGATTAGGCAATCAGCCCATCTGGGCCAACGGCCAGCGTGACACCAGCAACACGTTTCTTCTGAACGGAGTCGATGCCAGCAACTTGTTCAATGGCAAAAGCACCAGCCAGGTAGCCTCAGCCCGCATCGTGAACAACACCGGCATCGCCGGAGCCGGCAGCACCACTGCGGAAATCATCCAGAGCACCGCATCGCCCTACCTCGCCATCGGCCAGGCTTTGCCCACGCCCGCCCCGGAGACCGTTCAGGAATTTCACATGAACACTTCGATGTACGGCGCTGAGCAGGGATCCACCAGCGGCGCCCACATTGACATGAGCACCACCTCCGGCACCAACGCCATTCACGGCCAGGCTTACATTCACCGCGGAACCGATTGGCTGAACGCCGCCCCCTATTTCTACAATCAGGACGCCAACATTCCCGCCAACGAAAAAGTGCCAGAGTTGCACCGTTATACAGCCGGGGGAACTCTCGGCGCCCCGCTCATCAAAGACAAGCTCTTCGCCTTCGCCAGCTATCAGCACGTTCACGTTTCCGATACCGAGATAGGAACCTCGCGCACCGCGGTGCCTACGGGTCTTGGGAGCGACCGCAGCGCGGCGGGATTGGCGGCCGTCGACAACGCGAATTTCAGGCCCGGCTGCGGCCCTCCTCCCGCGCCAGAGCTTTGCTTGCTCCCGAACCAGGTGGATCCAGTTGCACTCAACTTATTGAACTACCAGTTCCAGAACGGCCAGTACCTGTTTCCCTCTGCAAACCCTAATTACGCGCCAACCCTGAACTTCCCGGAGAATGTTTTCCTCACCCAGCCGGCTTACTTCATTTCCGACCAGGCCGTCGCCGATCTCGATTACCTGGCGACCACCAAAGACACGCTCTCGTTGAAGTATTACTACCAGCACGATCCCACCACGGCGCCTTTCGGGTATTCCTCAGTCGAAGGCTTTACGCAGCATTTGGATGCAGGCAGTCAGGTCGCTTCGATCACGAACACGCAAACGCTCAGACCCAACTTGAGTGTCACCGAGGTGTTCGGTTTCATCCGCGAAAAGGTTTTCAGCACCATCGCCCAGCCCTTCACTCCCCAATCGATAGGCATCACCGGTACGTTTGGATCCTCTGTTTTTCCGGGAATTACAATCGTGGATGACTTAGGAAACGAATCCCCGCTAAACACTAACTTCGTTTTCAACGCGGGCACAAACATCGGCTCCACTGCGGCTTCCCAGGGCGCCTTCACTGGCATTTTCCAGAATCGCTGGATGCCTTCCGCCAACGCGATCTGGAGCCACGGCAAACACACGCTCACCTTCGGCGGAAGCTTCTCCTACACCCAACTCAACGCCCGCGATGAACGAACCAACACAGGCATGATCGGCTTCACCAATTTCGACCAGTTCCTCACCGGCTCGCCCATCACCTACACGGCTGACGGATTTATCACCACCACCTTCCTGCAAGGCGACGCCAACCGCTACTACCGCTCCAACGAATGGGGCGGATTTCTTCAAGACAAGTTTCAACTCCGTCCCAACCTCAGCATTAGCGCGGGTCTACGGTTCGATGATCACGGAGGCCTGACGGAAAAAAATGGACGCATTTTCAATTTCGATCCGTCGGCCTACAGCTACGACGCTGCAACCGACAAAATCACTTCCAACGGCTTCATCGTCGCCGGCAACAGTCCCAATTTCCCGACCAAGGGCGTCAGCGATTCCACTCTCACCGGACGTCAATGGGGCTTCGGACCGCGCCTCGGTGTGGCGTGGAGCCCGAAGATGTTTAGCGACAAGGTTGTCGTTCGCGCTGGCTGGGGCATGTACTACGATCGCGGCGAACTCTTCACCTATCTGTCTCCTGGGTTTGCGTCCGGAGTGATCGCAGGTGGTCCGTTCGGCGTAAATCAGACTCCGCCGTGGGTGAATCAGACGTCTTGCAGCGTCTACGGGTACTCGAATTGCAGCAGCTTTGAAGCTCCCTGGGGCGCCACGCTCGCTGCGCCTCCCTCGGGCAATCCCGCCGACCTGAGTCTGCCCAATGCCGCGGCCATCGAGAGTGGCCAGCCGCTGTTCTCGTTCGGCGATTACAACCGCGCCAACAAGCTTCCCTACACCCTCAACCAGACGCTCGACATTCAATGGCAGCCGCGTCACGACCTCGCCATCGATATCGGCTACGTCGGCAATCTCGGCCGCCATGAAATTGTCCCACTCCCCTTTAACCAGGCGCAGATTGCCTCGCC
>JBEKDY010000037.1:0-22341 GCA_050014115.1 Candidatus Sulfotelmatobacter sp.
TGACGGCGAATACCGAGATATGTTCCCAGTTCATGAGTACGGGATCCGAACGGACCGGGCTTGGTGAGCGTGGCCAGCTCCACCATTTCCGGAGAATCCTTTTGGCCGAGCTCGACGATCGCAGAGTTGGCCGCGGCCGGCGAAGTGGGCAAGTTGCCGTTCTCGAAGACCATCTGCAGCAGGGGCGGACCGGCGATTAGCTCCCATCCCGGATGCGCGCGGTAAGGCTCGTCCAGAAACAAAGCCGCAGTTCCCCCGGGGCCAGCGAGTTCGGCGAGGGAATCGTAACCCTTGTCGGAGGGTTCACGAAACGCGCTGAGCAGCGTGATGTCGCGCAGGAACCAGCGCGCCTCGCCGCAAATTTCGGCGCAATGCGTTTGCCGGGTTGTGAGAGCCTGCCAGATGACGTTATCGAGCGGATGCATGGTGAGCGAAGGCCGAATGATATGTTTGATTGGAGTCGGCGAAGGCATCGTTGGACACAGTAATTCTGTGGGCTCGGATGCGCTATCCGAATCTTGCGGCGAAACCGAATCAGGACTCTTGCGAAGCTGTCGATTCGACGGAAGGGAATCGTGATGTGGCGACGATGGGAGGTGTGGGTGTTATGTTGAAATCGGAAGAAAAGAAATCCCGGACGTCGTCCTCAACCTCGTCCCCGCAGCAGTGGAACGCGGCTGGCTACGCGGCGAATGCTCATTTTGTGCCTGCACTGGGACAACCTGTACTGGATTTGCTTCAGCCGCAGCCCGGCGAGCGCATTCTTGATTTGGGTTGCGGCGACGGGGCACTAACCGAAAAACTGGTTGCGCTGGGCGCGCAGGTGGTTGGCGTGGACAGTTCCGAGGACATGATCGCGGCTGCGCGTAAGCGTGGCCTTGACGCGCGCGTAGAGGATGCCAGAGCTCTGCCTTTTGAAAACGAATTTGATGCCGTGTTTTCGAGTGCCGTCCTGCACTGGATCAAAGACGATCCGGACGCGCCGGTCGCCGGCGCATTCCGGGCGCTCAGAGCCGGAGGAAGGTTCGTGGGCGAGTTGGGCGGACATGCATGCGTAGGAGCGATTACTGTGGCGTTATTGGCCACGCTCGAGCGCCGAGGAGTGAAGGACGCGGCCTCCTGGATTCCGTGGTATTTCCCGACGGTCGACGATTACGAAATCCGGTTGCGGCGGGCCGGCTTTGTGCCGCAAAGTGTGCAGCTGATTCCGCGGCCCACGCCGCTGCCCACCGGAATGCGCGGGTGGCTGGAGACGTTTGCCAATCCGTTCTGCGCGGCGCTGTCGCGTCGGCAGGAAGATCGCGGGGGATTTCTCGATGAGGTTACGGCCCTGCTCAAGCCGGTGCTGTGCGATGCGGACGGGCGCTGGACCGCCGACTATACGCGCCTGCGCTTTGCGGCCATCAAACCCTGAGGCTCGGAAGGCCTTCAGTTCAGTCGATTCGGGTAATCCGGTCGCTGGTCTATTCTTTCAAATCAACGTGCTGGACATCTTCGATAGCATGGCCCAGGAATCTTTGTCCGAGGCGGCGGAATTTGTCCACTGAATCCGTGGCGAAGAATTTGAGGCGGGGAGTCGTTCGCGGTTCGGGCGAGGGCGCGGACGTCTCAGGCAAGAGCTCCCGCAGATGCGCGGCCACTGCGTGCGCGGTGGACTCAGCAGAATCCACGATGGTGACGTGGGCGGGCGCGACGCGGTGCAACAGCGGCTTGAGCAACGGGTAATGCGTGCAACCCAGAACGAGAACGTCGGCGTCGTGAAACCCGTCACTGAAAGCTTCCGCCAAATAGATGCACGCGATCTGCTCAGTGACCGAATGCTCGACCCAACCTTCTTCGACAAGGGGCACGAGCAGAGGACACGCTTTCTCATGTGCGCGCAGGCCACGCGCTTCGAGAGCCTTGCGGTACGCATGGCTGCTCACAGTGGCCTCGGTTCCGATGACTACGACTTTCTTGTTGGCGGATGTGGCAGAGGCCGCCTGGGCTCCCGGTTCGATGACGCCCACCACCGGCACGTGAGCCGACGCGGTGATGCGATCCAGAGCCAGCGCGGTCGCGGTGTTGCAGGCGATCACGAGGAGTTCCGCGCCGTGGCTCTCGAGATAATGCGCGGCCTCGACGGCATAGCGGGCAACCGTCTCGACCGATTTGGAGCCGTAGGGGAGTCGCGCGGTATCGCCGAAGTAGAGATAATCGGCGGCGGGGATGAGTTCAAGTAAAGCTTTAAGGACGGTCAGGCCGCCGAAGCCAGAGTCGAATACGCCGATGGTGGGAGGGCGGGTGGACATAGGACATTTCGATGATAGCAGTGCGGGCTGCGCGCGCTGATGGCAAGATTTGTTCTGCCGGGAGTCGTGCGAACTACTTAAGCTCTGGTGCGGGTTGCTGCGATCGAGGAGTGTTCGACGGTCCTTCCGCAACAGGGGCCCGGAGGAATGGGCGCGCCGTGCGGGCAGGTGCGGGGATGGCCGAGGAACGTGCAGATTTTGTCGGTGGCTTCGGGCGAGAGGATGTGTTCGAACTTGCAGGCTTGCTGCTCGATTTCGGTTTCGCTGTCCATGGCGAGGCTGTCGGTGAACAGGCGCTCGGCCAGGCGGTGACGGCGAATGATGCTGGCGGCGCGCTCGCGGCCGCGAGCGGTGAATTCGACGATGAGCGTGCCGTCTCCGGAAGACGCAGAGACCGGCTTCAGCGCGTCGTGGCAGGGATTCACGAACGGCTTGTGGTCGTGCGGCTGCGGTGGATGCGGCGTAGAGGCGACCAGTTCCATCTCGATCAGCCTCTCGATCGCCAGGCTGACGGGCAGAGCGCCGTGTACTTCCATGCGTTCGACTTCTGCGATCTCGCCGTGCTCGGCCAGGACCCAGAGTTCTTCGAGAACTTCGTCGAGCTGTTCTTCGTCGGCCATGGAAAAAATCTCTTGCGCCGCGATGCTGCCGTGATGCAGCTCGATGCGGCGGTCGGCGAGGCGGGCGACGACGGGATCGTGCGTCACCATCACGATGGTGCGGCCTTGCTGGTGACATTCGCGAAGCAGGCGCAGGACGATTTCTTCGTTCTGCGCGTCGAGGTTGCCGGTGGGTTCGTCGGCCAGGATGATGCGGGGATCGTTGATCAGGGCGCGCGCGATGCATACGCGCTGTTGCTCGCCGCCGGAAAGCTGCGAGGGCAGATGATGAGCGCGGTCGCCAAGGCCCACGCGGGCTAGCGCGTCGATGGCTTCTTTTTCGTCGGTCATGCTGTGAAAGTACTGCGCCAGCATCACGTTTTCGACCGCGGTGAGAAATGGGATGAGATGAAACTGCTGGAAGATGAATCCGATTTTCTCGGCGCGCACGCGATTCAGGTCTGCCGAGGAAATGCCGGCGACGTTTTGGCCGTCGAGCCAGATCTCGCCGGAGCTGGGACGGTCGAGGCAGCCGATTAGATTCACCAGCGTCGATTTGCCGGATCCTGACGGGCCCATAATCGAGAGCCACTCTCCTGCCGCAACATGCAGAGAGATATGGTCGAGCGCGTGAATGGACGCGTTGTCTTTCCCGCCGCCGACGGCGATGGCCGCTTCCTTGGCGGGATAGAGCTTGGTGACGTCGTTGATCTGAATCATTTCACTCACCCCTCAAGATGACCGCCGGCTGCACGCGCCGCAGCAGCGAGATCGGGAGGATTGCGGAAAGCAGCGTCACCGCTATGCTAACAGCCACCACGATGGGGAGAACACTGAATCTTGGTTCGACTGGCGCGTGGAAGTCGGCGCGCCCAATCCAGGCGGCGATGCCGATGCCCACCACGAAACCGATCACAGCACCAGTAGCGCCGAGCGCGGCCGCTTCAGCGGCGAAGAAGCCGTTCAGCAAGCGTTGCGACGCGCCCAGGGCCTTCATGATCGCGAAATCGCGGCGGCGGTCGAATACCCAACCCATCAGCGTGGAAAGCATGCACAGGGCGGCCGTGAGAATGATAAGCACGGCGGCCGCCAGCAGCGTGGCCCGTGTCTTGCCCAGCACACGGGCTTCGCCTTCCACGATTTGACGCACGGGTCGGACGTCCGCCGCGGGAATTGCCTGCGCCAGCTGGTTCAAGATCGACGCCACCTCGGTGGCTGAGCCGTTCGCGGTGACTTCGATCGTCGATGGCTGGACTCCGGTCCAGGCAACGAAGTCAGAGAGCGAAAGATAGATGCGGCTATCCTCGGCCGCGCCAGTTTGCACGGAGCCGGCGGGCGTGAGGTGGATTACATGTCCCTGGAAGCTGAGGTCGAATGGCTGGTTCTTCGTTGCGGCAGTGGCTGCGGCAGTGCCCGGCAAAATTGCAGACCGGGCGCGGACGCCGATCAGCGCCTGTTGCGGAGCAGAAGGCCAGTTATCGACCGACCACCAGTGATCCAGTCGACGGACGCGATCGAAATCTGTGCCGGCCACTACGATGGGCTGACCGTTGCCGGTGCGGGCGACTACCATGGCAAATGGTGCAGCCACCCCGCGGCCCGCGAGAGTAGATTCCACCCGCGCGAGCGTATCGGCGGGAAGGGGAGTGCCGTGGCGATCGACCAGGATAATGTTCGCGCCGTAGTTGCGGAACTCCCGATGCAGCTTGGCTTGCACGTCGACGAAGAGGGTAAGCATCGCGGTGGCTACCGCCGCAGCCACCACCACGGCAAATAATGCGGAGGTAGCGCGTCCCCGGCGCAGTATCGCAGCTCGTAGCAGCATGCGCAGGAACATCGACGTATGCGGAGCCTGCGAGCGACTGGCTGCCAGGTTGCGGGTGGAGTCGGACTTGGCAGTCGCAACCACAGGCACACTGATATCACGACCGCTCACATCACGCTTACTCATAGTTCGCCTCGCAGGGCAAACACCGGATCAAGCTGCACGGCACGTCGAATCGCAGCGGCGCTCCCGGCGAACGTAACCAGAACGGCGACCACGAGAACCACGGGCAGCAACACCGGCTGGATACCGATTTGCGAATCGAAGATCGAGCGGCCGATCTGGCGCGCCAGGAAGCCCCCGGCGGCGAAGCCAGCGAGGCCACCGAGCAAGGCCAGCAGCGTTGCCTCGGCGAAGAAAACCGACGCCACTGCCAGCTTGCTCGCGCCGAGGGCCTTCATCAATCCTACTTCTGCCCGGCGTTCGAAAATGGCGGTCGCCATAGCTGCCGAGACTGCGAGGGCGGACGCGAGCAGCGCCGCCAGCGTGATCATAAAAATCAGACCTTCGATCCGCGTCAGCACCGTGCCTTCATTCTGCGCGACCTGCCGAATCTGTTCGGCGTGCGAATGCGGAATCGCCTCCTGCAATTGGTAAGCGATCGACTGCGGATACGGCGAGCAATACCAGCGGTCATACATGGGCCCGGACAGGCTCTTCGGATCACGCCGGGCCAACGCGTCTTCGGGCTTGGTGAGAGCGCTCACGTAGACGCGGCGGACCGCTCCGGGCTTGCCAAGAATTTCCTGCGCCACCGCGAGCGGAGCCACAATCTGATTGTCCTCGGAGCCGCCGGTCGAAAGAATTCCACTCACGTAAAACTGGCGGCCGGAGACCGTAAGTTCGTCCCCCGATTGTTCACCCAGGCGGACGGCCAGCTTCTCGCCAAGAAGAACGTCACGAGAATTGTCATCCGGCCACGCACCTGAAACCCTCCACCAGGGATGCGTGGTTCGAACACCGGTGGTGAAATTGTCTTTGCCAAACGACAACTGCTTCGCGAAGTAAGTTCCCAGCAGCGTCACGTCCTGTTCCTGCCCGTCGCGTTCAAGCTTCACGTTCACTGGCAGCATGGGCGCGAAGCCAGTGATGTTGTTGTGCCAGAATGTGCCTTTGATTTTCGGCAGATCGGCTTCGTCGAGGAAAGCGCCATCGCTGGGCGGCTTCAGGTTCACGCCGCCGATTTCCACGTCGAGAGAATCTTCCTGTGGCGTGACCAGGAGGTTGGCGCCGAAGGTGCGCAGTTCGCGGTTAATCTTGTCGCCGATATCGGTGGCGACGGCGATCATGGCTGTGGCCACCGTGACACCAAGCGTGATGGCTGCTCCGGCCAGCAACTTGCGCCGCTTCTGCCGCCGGAAGGATTCGTAAACGAGCCGCACGAACATAGGGATTGAAGAAGGCTAAGGCTGAGAGAACATGCGGCCTCCAGCCGCAATGTCTGCCTCTTGAACGATCACCGCGTCCGCAGTTTGCGTCGACTTGAGCGGCACCGGGTTGCAGCCGCCGGCCGTACCCACCGATTGAGGATTGATGGGCGCAGCGCAGTTCTTGCAGATCACGCCATTGCCGCCCTTATAGAAACCTACAGCGCCGCAGATTTCGCAGGCATCGAAAACCGTTGCGATCTTTCCGTCCGGCTTCTGATACAGCCAGAAACGGATCGCCGTTCCATTCTCATGCGCCTCAAAGCGATGCAAGTCACCGTCGGAAAGTTGCGCCAGCGGAATGGTCACGGCGCCGTTCACGAAAGTGACTTCCGTCGAAGGCGACAGCGCGTTCTTGCTCTTGGCGTAGACAAACTCCGCGGTCACCATCGCGATAAAGAGGAACGAAAAAACATAGACAGAGCCCATCCAAAGGCGCTCGCGGCGGGCGCTCCAGGCGGCTTTGCGGCGTTGGGCAGGCGACGCCGCCTCGGGAACCGGTTCACGGCGCTTGGCATCGAACAGGATCATCAGCGCGGCCAAAGCAAAAATCGTCACAAAGAAGAAAAAGTCGTTGCGCACAATCGGGCCGATGATTGCCATCTCACGTTTGGAAGACGGGAGCACCCCGCTCTCCGAAAGTTCGTGCAATCCGGCGATGACCAATTGTGCCGCCACCAGGAAAAGAATCGCCGTAGTGACCCGGAAAAACTTCTGCAAATTGATGCGGACGCTGCCCTTTACGAACATCACGCCGAAGGCAATCGCGGCGAAAATGCCGAGAAGTGTCCCGAGGAAACTCATCAGCGCGGTGGAGTTCAGGGAAACGGCCGCCAGCATCAGGACGGTTTCCGCGCCTTCGCGCAACACCATCAAAAACACAAAAACGAACAGCCCGAACCACGCGTCGTTTCCGGCGAGTAGACCAAGTTTGCCTTCGATTTCGCCTTTTAGTTTGCGTCCCGTCTTCATCATGAAAATGACCATGGTGATGACGAAAAAGGCCGCGGCCAGCATGATCCAGCCCTCAAACACGTCTTCGTTCAGGTTGGTTCGCGAAATGACAACGGCCACGGCGATGCTGCCCAGAAAAGCCGCGCCCAGCGCCGCATAGACCGACTTGCGAAGATCGTTCCGTCCGATCTTGGCAAGGTAGGCGAGGGTGATGCCCACAATGAGGGCAGCCTCAACCCCTTCGCGCAGCGCGATGATGAAAGCCTGAAGCATTTATGAGATTCCCGTTGATCCTGGAAAATGACGTTGAAAATCAATCTCAACCCCAACTTCAAGGATATGCTTGGGCTAAGCGAGCGTCAATCCGTGACCGCACAACCACGTGTGATTTCAATCACATGGCGAGATTGATGGCCTGAAATGCGTCTGGCTGCAGGGAAGGGCGGCCCTGAAGGCTCACAACCGTTTCAAAAACGCATTCGCCTCGGCCAACTGCGGAAACAGCTTCTCCTCGGCCTGGAACTCCGCTGAGTGTACGCAGCGCCGGCTTCCCCGTAGCCGCACCGGATGTTTGAGGTGCAGCATCTCGTGGTAGACGATGTATTCCACCGCGTAGGCAGGGACCGCGAAGTGGTCGAACACGCGGCTGATGACGATGGCGTTGTGCGCGGGATCGTAATGGCCGAGAATGCGGCGGGTGCGCGTGCGGCTCCAGCTCATGCGCGGACGCGCCAGCAGTCCGTAGAAGAAGCGCGTGTTTAATTTCTCGAAGACCGCATCCAGGTCATAGAAATGTCCGCGCGCGGAATGCAGCTGCTTGCGTCCGCGCATCTGCCGAACCAGGTGTGTCTTGCGCACAATTTCATGACTCGCCAGATATTTTCGATACCGCGCCGCCTGGCCGCGATCGATCGGCCGGCGGTACATCTTAGCTAACAGGATATGGGCGATGGCCCGCAACACGGCTTCCGGCGCGCCTTCCAGCAGGTCGGAAAGCCGGACCAGCAGTTTGCCCTGGCGCAGGCGAATCGTGTTGTTGACGTTGGCGAAAGCGAAGAACTCGATCTTCAGTTCGGGGATGGGCGCGGACGGACGCAGTTCGCGATGACTTTCCTGGAAAATTTCGAGCAGGCCTTCACGCACAGTAAATTCAGGTTAGCACGCCTTATTCCGGTTTGCCGCTGTTCTTGGCCGCGGCATTCAGCTTCTTGTGTTTGGCCGCATCTTCCAGATCAACCTGCAGTTTGCGGTGATCCTCGGCTGAAGTGTCGACGGTATCGAGAGCATTGCTCAGCACAAATTCGTATTGCGCTGCTTCTTCCGCTTTTACGTCGGCGGAATCTTTGAGCGCCCGCAGTTTAGCCTGAAATTCGGTGTCAGCTTCGACGACGGCCTTCAGCGGCTTGCGGATATCGTCCTTGCGTCCGATGTAAGTATCGATGTTGTCGTTGAGTTCGTCGTAGATGCGAAGAAAGGCGTCCAGAAAATCGTGCGTTTGCTGCGGACGATCTTTCGTCTTCGGATCGCTCCGCATCGCCTCCAGCTTGGTGAGGCGATCGCGCGCGAAGCTGACGTAAAGGGCGAGGCGCTTCTGGGGTTCCCAACTGGCGTCCCGCACCTGGTCAATTTCCGACTGGGTCAGCGGATCGCGGCGACGCTGCGCCCATCCCATGGCGGTGGCGAGCAGCAACAAACCCACGCCCGCCGAAATGCGCAACCACAAAGGGAAGATCATTGCTTCTTACCTACCTCACTCTTTGCGTTTCTGACCTTTTGGAAACATGGCCAGCAGCAGGTCGTCGCGCACGCGTTGCAACCGGTCGATGGCATTCTGCACGACTACCTGTTCGTCACGGGACACAACATGCTTGAGGTCATTTAGTTTACGTGTCATTTTCCGCACTTCGATCTCGGTTTGCTTCTGATGCTTGTGAGACTGAATCGAATAGTCGCGGGCGAGTTCCGAGAAAGTGACCACGTCCGTTAGAGACACCTGCGCCTTCTCGCTGTCGAATGCGGTATAGAGTTTGTCGGCATCGTCCAATTGCCGCTCGGCAATCTGCAGGCAAAGCGAAGGACGGTCTCCAACGCTGGCTGAGGAAACGCGAGCCTTCAATTCGTCCAGTGTTTGCTGCTTCGCCGCCATCGGCGAAGCGAGGAATGCGGCCAGTAACGCCACAGTCGCCATGCCTCGCTGACGCCCCGAGATCCCGATCCCGAACATCGTTCGTCCCCAAGTGTTCACTTCGTTGATTCTCGGCTCTTAAATCCTGCTTCTTCGATTCCTATTTCTTTGGCTCAATGGCAATCAGCCGGTGCTTGGCTTGCCACTCCTGATCAGGATACTTCCCGCTGGCCGTGTTAAGGAAGAGGTGATAGTTGGCGGCGGCTTGCTTGTAATCCCGGAGGTGGTCGTAGGCCGAAGCACGCAGGAAATAAGTGGTGGCAACTTCGGGCAGCAGTTTTGCGCGCGCGTCCAGCGCCTTGATGACCAGGGGATAATTCTTATTTTCGCCGGCTGCGAAGGCGAGGTCGCCATAGGCTTCACCGAATTCGGGCTTCAGTTTCACGGCAGCCAGGAACTCCTGTTGTGCATCCGGAAACTTTTTCTCCCGTAGCAGGGCCTTACCTAACCTCGAGTGCAGCTCGGAGTCGTTGGGCTGAGCCGTCAGCAGCGCGCGATAGGCGGCCTCCGCCGGGCCGTTCTTGCCGGCAGAAAAATAAGTATCCGCCAAGTCGCGCTGCACGGAAGCGTCTGCGGGAGCCAGCTTCATACCCGCCTCGAGTTCAGCCACGGCTGCATCGTTCTTGCCCTCGGCTGCCAACACGCGGCCGAGTTGAACATGCGCCGCCGCATTTCCGGGTTGTGCAGCGACCAGCTTGCGCAGATATTCTTCCGCTTCAACGAAGCGGTGCCCGCGCATGTAGGTGTTGGCCAGGCCGGTCAGAGCGTCGGATTTTGGATCGAGCGCGAGGGCTTGCTTGTACTCCGTCTCCGCATCCGAGAACTTATTGTCCTTCTCCAGCAAGAGTCCCGCGGCCAGGTGAGGCTCCGGATCCTCGGGCCGTAACGCGGCGGCCTGGCGATAAGCCGCAATCGCCTCCTCGGGCTTGGTTTTTTCGAGCACTCGTGCCAGGGATATCCACGCCCGGCCCTGTCCTTCGGCCACGTGGCTGGTCGGCTTGAGCTGAGTGGCGTCACGTAGAAACTTTTCCGCATCCGGCTGATCCGTCTTCGCCAGCTGCAGTCCGAGATTTAAATTCGATTCGAAGACGTCCGGCTTCGCCTCGACCGATTTGCGATACGCGGCGATCGACTCGTCGACTTTTCCAACAGCGTTTTCCAGAAATCCCAGATCAAACCAGGCCACGTAGTTGCTCGGATCGTGATTCACCACTTTTCGCAAGAGAGGCTCAGCCGCCGCATAGTCCCGCTTCTGGATCGCGTCCTCCGCCTGCGTGAGTTCCGGCGGCTGAGAACCTTGCTCCACAACCCTGGTATGCCGGATGGTACGGCTCGAATTCGGCCCCGTTTTTTCGTGGATGGTTTGTGTAGAAGAAGTCGAGCCGGGAGGGACGGAAGAAGAAGGAGTCGCAGAGGAATCCGCCGGTGGTGTTCCCGACGGCTGCGCGGTCTGCGAGGGCGCGGGCACGGCCGGCGCAGTGCTCTGGGCGAATGCTTGTGCGCGGGCGCCAACGGCTGCGCTGGCAGCCGCCAGCACCACTGCGGCGAACTTCCTACTCGCGTCCATAAGAACGGGAAACTCCATTTCCGTTCAGGATACGCGCCAAATATTTTCCAGTGTAGGAGCCACTCAACTTGGCGATCGCCTCCGGAGTTCCTGCACCCACCACTTTGCCGCCACGATTTCCACCCTCGGGGCCCAGGTCGATCACCCAGTCCGCCGTTTTGATCACTTCCAGATTGTGCTCGATTACCACGATCGATCCTCCTGCATCAATCAGACGGCGAAACGCAGACAAAAGTTTGCTCACGTCGTCAAAATGCAGTCCGGTGGTGGGTTCATCGAAAATATAAAGCAGGCGGCGTTTTCTGCGGCTTTCCGGGCCCGCTGCCAGGCTGCTCTCGGCTGGCTGCAGATGCGCGGCCAGCTTCATGCGCTGCGCCTCCCCGCCGGAAAGCGTGGTCGCAGACTGCCCGAGGCGCAGGTAGCCCAGGCCAACTTCTTCGAGCGTGCGCAGCTTTTCCGTAATTTTCGGAACTTCAGCAAACACACGGAGCGCCTCTTTCACCGTAAGCTGCAACACCTCGTGGATATTCCGCCCGCGGTAGCGTGCTTCCAACACCTGCTGCTTGTAGCGCGTGCCTTTGCACTCTTCACAGATCAGTTCCACGTCCGCGAGAAACTGCATTTCCACGGTAACCGTGCCATCTCCCTGGCAGGCTTCGCAACGCCCGCCCGGTATGTTGAACGAAAAATGTCCGGCGGTGAAACCGCGCTTCTTCGATTCCGGCAGGGAAGCGAAAAGATTGCGGATGGCGTCGAAGGCTTTGATATAAGTCACCGGATTCGAGCGTGGAGTCCGCCCAATCGGCGACTGGTCGACCAGCACCACTTCATCCAGGAATTGATCGCCCTCCACACTCTCCCAGCTGGCGGGCGATTTGTCGGAAGATCCGGAAGAGGATCCGGACGATGCGGATCCCGAGGCCGTCGCAAAATCGCTCTGTTTTTTCGCTTGCTCGAGTGCTCGATAAAGCACCTGATGCAGCAGCGTAGATTTGCCCGATCCCGATACGCCCGTGATGGCCACAATCATTCCCAGAGGAATATTGACGTCCACGCCTTTGAGGTTGTTCGCCCGCGCGCCGCGAATCTTGATCTGCTGCGCTCCCGGCTTGCGCCGCGCCACCGGAAGCTGAATCCGCAAGTCTTCGGAGAGATAGCGGCCCGTGAGCGACACAGGGTTCCGCTTGATCTCATCGTACGTTCCCTCGGCAATCAACTGTCCGCCGTTTTCACCCGCGCCCGGACCAAGATCGAGAATGCGATCGCAAGCCGCCATCACTTCGGGATCGTGCTCCACCACCAGGATCGTATTTCCCAGATCACGCAGGTCGTGCAGAATCTTGATCAGCCGGTGCGTGTCGCGTGTGTGCAACCCAATCGAAGGTTCGTCCAGCACGTAGAGCGTGCCCACCAGCCGCGAACCCAGCGACGTTGCCAGCTGAATCCGCTGCGCTTCGCCGCCCGAAAGTGTCGATGAGAGCCGGTCCAGAGTCAGATATTCGAGCCCCACATCGTTGAGAAATCGGACGCGCTCGCGAATTTCCTGCAGCAGCTTGTCGGCAATGTCCGCTTCCTGCGCGCTTAGCTCGACCTTCTCGAAAAACCGACCTACCTCCTCCACCGTCATCGCGCAGATCTGGCAGATATTCAGGCCCTGGATCTTCACCTGCCTAGCTTCCATTCGCAGCCGGCTCCCGTTGCAGTCCGAGCACAGCGAATATCCGCGATAGCGGCTGAGAAAAACCCGCACATGCAGTTTGTATTTCTTGCGCTCGAGTAGATGGAAGAATCCGCGCACGCCCAGATAGCGCCCATCGCCATTGAGGACGAGTTGTTTCTGTTTTTCATCCAGCTCCGCCCAGGGCACATCCAGCGGAATGCCGGCCTGCTTGGCGTAACGCTTCAGGTCGGTCAGGAACGGACGATACTTCGGTTTGGTCCAGGGATCGATCGCGCCTTCGGCCAAAGTTTTGGATTTGTCAGGGATGACTCGATCAAGATCGAAGTCGATGGTGTTGCCGAAGCCCTGGCAGCGCGGGCACGCTCCATAAGGATTGTTGAAAGAGAAAAGTCTCGGCTCGGGTTCTTCGTAGCGTAGGTTGCAGTTCTTGCATTCAAAGCGATGCGAGAAACGAAGCTGCCGCGCGGGTTCGTCGTTGCGGGGCGGAATTTCGAAGATCACTTCACCCGACTCGCGGTAGGCAGTCTCGATCGCATCCACCACGCGGGTGCGGCCCTCGGGAGAAACCGTCAGGCGGTCGACCAGAACAAACACCGGAGCGCCGAAGTCGACGTCGAGCAACGATTCCGGAGTCGAAAATTCAAAAACCTGCCCGCGCTGAAACAGCCGGTTGAATCCCGCCTTCCGCAAATCGAAAAGGCGCGTCTTGAGCGCTTCCGTGAGGTGTGCGGCCTCTGCTGGCTGGGCTTTTTTCTTCGACTTTGCCACGCGTGGCTTGCCGGTTTCTTCGGCCGCCTGCGTCGCGGGCCGTTGCAAGGGAAACAGAACCTGCAGGCGCGTGTCCGGGTCGAGAGCCAGAATCGTGTCCGCCACTTCGTCGACCGTATCCTTTTTCACTTCGCGGCCGCAGTTGGCGCAATAGGTGCGGCCTACGCGAGCGAACAGCAGGCGCAAGTAGTCGTAGATCTCGGTCGCGGTTGCCACCGTTGACCGCGGATTGCGGGTGGTATTCTTCTGCCGGATCGCGACCGCCGGAGCGATGCCGTCAATCGAATCCGCATCCGGCTTTTCGATGCGCTCCAGAAACTGCCGCGCGTAGGCTGAGAGCGACTCCACGTAACGCCGCTGCCCTTCGGCGTAAATCGTATCGAAGGCCAGCGATGACTTGCCGGAACCGGACACACCG
Source organism: Candidatus Sulfotelmatobacter sp. (assembly GCA_050014115.1). Taxonomy (GTDB): domain Bacteria; phylum Acidobacteriota; class Terriglobia; order Terriglobales; family Acidobacteriaceae; genus Sulfotelmatobacter. The sequence goes on from JBEKDY010000037.1 coordinate 13,716, forward strand.
GTAACCACGGTCAACGTATTGTGCGGAACCTCAAAGTCGACGTTCTTGAGGTTATGGACGCGGGCCCCGCGTACAACAATGCTTTGCGTGGAGATGCTTTCCGTGGACGTAGACATCGGGTAAAGTCCGGCGGCGGCCGCGCTCCCCGGGCAGAACGCTCCCAGAGGCTTCCGCGAAGCCTGCCGAACTCTCTATTATAAGGGATTCCGCCGAACCGTAGAGACGTAGCTTGCTAAGTCTCTGCCGGCGGCATTTCGAACGATGGTGAGAGACGTTGCAAGCAACGTCTCTACGAGAGCAAAGGTCTATTTAGAAGTGTCGTCGTTTTCGCGGTCACGCCGTTTTCCGTAACGGATGGCGAAGCCGAACCCCACCAGCATAATCCCGACAGGTGGCGCGAGCATGACAAAGATGGCGCGGTTAAGAGCGCGCTGTGCTTCCTTGGGTGTGGCCTTCGCAGTCGCATTGCACATGGCGCAACCCTGGGCGAATGCCGGCGCCGAGTAAAGCGCGACCAGCAACATCAACAAAGCGAGACGAGCTTTAGCCGCGAGTCTCATGGCCGGCGCTACTGTACTCCCAGCCTCAGAACCCTCCCTGCGTCCGGGAAGAAAAAGAAATACATGATGATGAAGCAGCCCGTCACCGAGATTACCAACAGCCATCGCATCAAAGCCGTTTCAAATTTCAAGTGCATGAAATAGCCGATGATCAGCGCCGACTTGATTACGGAGAGCAGAAGCAGAACTTCCAGCATGCGCACCGGCTGGAATACCTGCCGGTAGGCGAGCACCACCTCGATCGCCGTAAGAACCAGCAGCGCTCCCCAGACCCAGAAATACTGTCCCTTGCTGTCGTCATGCGTTGCGGCATCGTGCGTCATATTTTCCCTCAGCGATGAACTAGCCTCTGATGAACGGGCTTCTTCAGACCCGCGTCGACATCAGGTAAACCAGCGGGAAGATGAACATCCACACCAGATCGACGAAGTGCCAGTATAGTCCGGCCACTTCCACATCGTGCGCGTCGTAGTCTTTCGGCTTCAGGAACAAAATAATGGACGCCACAATCAAGCAAATCAGCAGCGCATGGATGCCGTAGTGAAAGATGTTATTCGACGGAATCAGAAAATATCCCGCCACATAAATCACTCCCAGAATCGGCAGGAACCACTTGCGCAAAGCGACCACGCCCAGATAAATCACGCCGATGGTCACGTGCAGCATATGCATCGCCGTGAGACCAAAAAATGTGGCAGGGAACTGCGGCGTGCTTGCCGAAACCTTCGCGAACTCCCCTTCCGCTCCCGCAATCTTTGGAAACCCCGGCAGCGTGAGGCCTTCGCGGATCAGCTTGGTCCATTCCATGCCGTGCAGCACGATGAACGCTGTGCCGAAAAACATGGTGGCGAGCAGCCAGGTGCGGGTCCAACTCCGGTCGCCGCGCTGCGCCGCGAACACGCCCAGCACCATGGTCAGCGAACTGGAAAGCAGGCACGCCGTCATGATTGTGGCGTTGATGATGCTGTCTTTGCCGAACGGCGTGGGCCAGGCCGTGTAGATGCGGTTGTAGCTGAAGGCGACCAGCAGGGCGCCGAACGTCAGCGAGTCCGAAGCCAGAAACAGCCACATCCCCACCTTTTTCGAATAGGCTCCGAATAGCGGAGCCTCAAATTCTCCGGACACTCCATGCTGCACAGAATCATGCTGCACGGAACCGTGCTGAAGCGTGGCGTCAGCCATTCCTCGAGTTCCCCTTTCGCTATCTCGCAAATCCTAAGAGCGCAAAAACGTAAATCCAGAGCACGGCCATGAAGTGCCAGTACCAGGCCGTGATGTCAACCACGATTCGCCGAGATTCAACAGGCCTGTGCAACCACGCGGTGATGCCAGCCCAAAGCAAGGCAATGATTCCGCCGGCCAGATGCACCGCGTGAGTCGCGGTCAGCAGGAAAACGAACGAACTGCTGGGATTGGTGTTGACGAAGAATCCACGCAGGTGCAGTTCTTTCCACGCCAACCCTTGGCCGATGAGGAAACCGAAGCCCAGAATCGCCGTCACACCAAGCCACGGAAACTTACTTTCCGCGCCCAGCGAGACTCCCGGAATCGACTTCACTGGAGCCAGCGCCACCTGTCGCGCCAATCCGCGGCGCGCGAATTCGATCGTCACACTACTCGCCAGCAGCAACAGCGTATTGATACCCAGCAACCGCCACGGCAGATCCGTGCCACCCCAATCGCGGACGTAGCTGCTCGTCGGCTCGTCATAAGTAGGCAAACCCTGGCGCACGATGTAGGCGCTGGTCAGCGACACGAACACCATGGTCACGGTGGCGACGCCGCAAATCAGCCCCAACCGCGCACGCCGCAATCGCGCCCCATAATTTGGTCCGCTATCGCCGCCACGCCCATCGTCGCCCCCGCCCGGCGGCGCAGGTGTAGAGGTAGACCCACCCCGGCCGGTCTGGCCTTCGCGAATCGCGTCGATTGGAGCGTAGGTTGCCATAATGCTTGTGCGTGTCAGTATCCCTACATCAGTGCGTCGAAACCGTCGCCGGATCCGTCTGCATCACGTAATCTTTCGCCGCGCCCGGAACGCCGTATTCATACGGGCCGTTGTGCACGACCGGCGTCACGCCGCCGAAATTGTCGTGCGGAGGCGGAGTAGCCGTCGTCCACTCCAGCGTGGTCGCTTCCCAAGGATTGTCGCTGGCCTTCGGTCCCTTGAACATGCTCCAGAAAAGATTGATCACAAAAATAAACTGTGCCGCGATCGTTATAATCGCCGCGTAGGTCATGAACCGATGAAGGGGCATCAGCGTGGCCAGATATTTCACCTCACGGTAATCCGAATAGCGCCGCGTGCCGCCCGCCATTCCCAGATAGTGCATGGGCATGAAAATCGCGTAGGTTCCGGCCAGCGTGATGAAGAAGTGGATTCTGCCCCAGGTTTCGTTCATCATCCGCCCGAACATTTTCGGGAACCAATAATACGTTGCCGCAAACATGCCAAAGATTGCGGCCACGCCCATGATCAGGTGGAAGTGTCCAACCACAAAATACGTGTCGTGCAATTGAATATCGAGCACCGGCTGCGCCAAAAATGGTCCGCTCAGTCCGCCCGAAACGAAGAGGGAAACGAAACCAATCGCATACAGCATCGGCGTCTGGAAGCGGATGCGGCCCTTCCACATCGTGCCCAGCCAGTTAAACGTCTTGATGGCCGAAGGCACACCGATACACATGGTCAGAAGCGAGAACGCGAACGCCGAATACGGGCTCATGCCGCTCATGAACATGTGATGACCCCAAACCATGAAGCCGAAAAATCCGATCGACAACATGGCGTAGACCATGGCCCGGTAGCCGAAAATCGGCTTGCGCGAAAATGTGGAGAGCACCTGAGACGCCACGCCCATGCCCGGCAGAATGGCGATGTAAACCTCGGGATGTCCGAAGAACCAGAACAGATGCTGCCACAGCAGCGGCGAACCGCCCTTGTGCCCCATGATCTGTCCGTTCACCACGACGAGGGGAACATAGAAACTCGTGCCGAGATTGCGATCCATCAGCAGAAGAATTCCAGCAGAGAGCAGCACGCCAAACGCGAGCAGCCCGAGAATGGCGGTAATGAACCACGACCACACCGTCAGCGGCATGCGCATCATGGTCATGCCCTTGGCGCGCAGGTCGAGCGTGGTGGTGATGAAATTCAGCGCTCCCATCAGCGACGCGACGCAGAAGATGGCGATGCTGGTAATCCATAAGTCCGCGCCCAGCCCCTCGCCCGGTCCCGCCGATGGGATCGCGCTGAGTGGCGGATAGCCCGTCCACCCGTGCAGCGGCGCTCCGCCCTGCACAAAGAATGCCGCGATGATCACCACGAAAGCTACAAACGTAGTCCAGAACGAAAGCATGTTCAGCACCGGAAAAGCCATATCCGGCGCGCCAATCTGGATGGGAAGAAAGTAGTTGCCGAATCCGCCCTGCGGCGCCGTCGTCAGCACGAAAAACACCATGATGGTGCCGTGCATGGTCAGCAGCGTCAGGTAGGTCTCAGGCTGGATCACGCCGAAGATCGGGAGATTGACGCTCGGCCAAAGCAAGTGGATGCGCATCAGCAGCGAGAGGAACATCCCCACAAACACCGCTGTGAGCGCCAGGAAAAAATACTGAATGCCGATGACTTTGTGATCGACGCTGAAAATATATTTCCGAATAAAACCCTGAGGAGCGTGCGCGTGCGGGTTCTCCATTGCGACCATTACTGTTTCTCCGCCTCCCGTGCTGCCAGCCACTTGTCAAAATCCTCCTGGCTGACGACGTGTACCACGCCGTGCATCTTGTAGTGACCCAGGCCGCAAAGCTCGGCGCAGACAATTTCATACTCGCCGATCACGGTCGGTGTCAGATGCATGTGAATGTTGAGCCCCGGAACCGCATCCTGCTTGAAGCGCAGCGACGGCACAAAGAAACTGTGAATCACATCGACCGCCCGCAGGCTCAAGTCGACCTCGCGGTTCACCGGCAAATACATCGTCCCGGTCACCACGTCATCTTTCGCGGCAGGGTCGGATGTGTTCAGACCAACCGCGGCTTCGCCGCCCGCCGAAGGATCCATCAGCTTCACGCTGGTCGCGCCGTATTTTCCGTCCGGTCCGGGATAGCGGAAATACCAGGCGAACTGCATGCCGGTCACCTCCACTTTCACGGAGTCCGCAGCGGGAGGATCAAAGCGCTGGCTCGCCCACACGCTGCTGCCCATCAGGTTCAATCCAATAAAGAGAATCGCGGTCAGAGCAGTCCAGACCAGTTCGAGCGTGGTGTTGCCGTGCGAATAATCTGCCGGCGGAGCGGAGGCCCGCTGGCGATACTTCCAGACGATGTAGCCCAGTCCCAACTGTGCGGCGAGGAAGATGATGCCCATGAGCACGAATGTGAGGGCGAATTGACCGTCGATGAATCCCGCAGCCTCGGCGGCGCCCACCGGCAGCCACCAGGTTTTGGCGACGAAGAAATAGGTGCTGACCAACGTGATCAGCCAGATCAAAACCATTAACGCAAGGCCCATCCCCAGCCCTCCCGAATATCAAGAAAGACGCGAAAGGATTTCCCGACCACGATTGCCACGCTCACACAGAGAGCAACAGTCGGCGGCGAGTGTAACACAGCCGCGCCGGAGGAAAGCAACAGAGTTTCGGAGAAAGAACCGCAGAAAGAAACAGATCTGTGGAAAAAATTGCCGCGCGATGTAGTGCGCGCGATGTAGTGCGTGCGGTGTAGTGCGTGCGGTAACGTGGAAGAGCGGCGCTTCAGCGCCGCGTAAAGCCGTTCGCGGTTCCTACTCGCTAGCTTTCGCTTCCACCTGCGGCTGGGGACTTTGTGGCTTGCCCGCTGCGACGCGTGTCCCGGTCTTAGCAGCCGGCTTCGAACTATCGTGCTTCGATCTCGCTTGCGCGGCCGCGCTCTGCTGCTGCGCTTTCTTCTTCTTGTTGAAATCCTTCACCACGCGCGCCACATACGCCCGCGTCTCGTGATACGGTGGCACGCCGCCGTATTGCTCCACCCGCAGCGGCCCCGCATTGTACGCCGCGAGCGCTTTCACCAAATCAAAGTTGTAGCGCTCCAGCAGTTCCCGCAGATAGCGCGTTCCACCCTCCACATTTGCCTGTGGATCGAATGCATCGGGCACTCCCAGCTTCGAAGCCGTATCGGGCATCAACTGCATCAATCCCTGCGCTCCCTTGGGAGAAACCGCTCGCACATTGAACCCGCTCTCCGCCTTGATCACGCTGCTGACCAGGTCCGGATCCAAACGATACCGCCCGCTAGCCGCATTCACGACCTCGCTAAGATCGACTTCCGGCCCTGGTGCCCCATTTCTCGCGCTTTTTGCGAGAAGTGGGGAATTCAAACCTGAATCCCGCCCGTGAAGCCCGAAGCCCGAAGCCTGATTCTCAAGGTCTGCCGCCTCTTCAAAATGCTCGATCTCCGCCGTCGGCACATCCACATAACTCGACCCGTCGGCGGTCACATAAAGCCGCGTCACATCCCCGATCACTTCCCGTCGCTCATGCCGAATCGAAAATCCATTCCGCAGCACCGCCATCTCCGACGCCCAGCAGGGCAGTGAACACACAATTCCCATCGCGAGGATGATTAACCGCCGGCGCCATGAAGTAAAAGATGTCATTCTGTTTCTGTTAACGAAGTACCCGTCACTCGCGACTCCGTACCAACCGAAGCCCGAAGCCCGAAGCCGAAGCCCTCGCTTCCACCCCGTCCAACGCCCACTCCACCGCTCCAGCCACGCCGCACGCGTCGTTCCCGCGCGTCACCTTCCACCCCCGCCCCAGCAGTTCCTTAGATGCATTCCCCATGATAACCGGATACCCGGCGAACTCAAGCATCTCAATATCGTTATAGTTGTCTCCAACGGCCATGACCTCTTCGCGTCCAAATCCGCGATGCGCGGCCCATCGCTCCAGCGCATGCCCCTTCGAGCAGCCTCCATGCAGCACATCGATCATGGACAAATCCCGGTCCGGATATTCCGTCCGCAGCACCGTGATTTCTTCGTCCAGCCCGCAATCCTCGATCCCGCGCCGCACTTCGATCATCCGCGCCACGGTCCCGCAAAACATGGCCTGCACCGGATCGGTCACCAGCGAATTCTCGATCGGCACTACGAACTCGATGTACTCCATATTTTTTTCCAGCCATCGCCGGATGCTGGCGCCCAGCTCATCCATCCGCTCGAGCACGATGGCGCCCTTCGTTTCCTGATCAAACGTAAGAACGGTGTGACCGCGAAACTCTTGCATCGCCTGGCACAGCCGCCGGCAAGTCTCCGCCGGCATCATGTCGCGATGAAACGTTTCTCCGCCCAGGGACCGCGTCACCGCCCCGTTCGAACTGATCAGCCACAAATCAAATCCCAGTTGCTGCGCGATCGGGAGCGCAAACCTATGCCGCCGTCCGGTCACCAGCACAATTTCGATCCCCGCCGCATGCGCACGTCGCAGCGCGGCCAGGTCTGCCTCAGAAATCTGAAATTGTGGATTGAGAAGCGTGCCGTCAATATCAGTCGCCAGCAGCCGAATGGAACCGGGCTTCGGGCTTCGGCTTTCGGGCGGCCAAGCTGGGCTTCGGGCTTCAGCTTTCGGGCTTCGGCCAATCAGGCTAGAGTTTTCCACTGATCATTGTGACATATGTCACAGCGGGCCGGAGCGCCAACGAAATACTTTGCCTGCGGAGGACAATCTAATGAGTGGGACCTATCGAGATCTCGAAGTGTGGCAAGCGGCCATGAAAATGGTATTTGACGTCTACCGCGACACGGTCACCTTTCCCAAACAAGAAATGTTTGGCCTGACCAGTCAGCTCCGCCGCGCGGCCGTCTCCGTTGCCAGCAACATTGCCGAGGGAAAAGGACGATTCTCCGATCGGGAACTAAGTCAATTCCTTTCAGTCGCTCGCGGCTCGGTATTCGAAATCGAAACTCAGGTGGCGATCGCCCAGGAGCTGGGTTTCTTGGCTAACGATCGAAGCCAGAAGCTACTGAACCGATGCGCCGAAGTCGGCCGCCTACTGAACGGTCTCATCAAAGCCGTCAGAAAGCCCGCAGCATAAAAGGCCGCGGAGCGTGAGCCCGAAGCGGGACGGCCTAAGTGTGCCCCGAAGCCCGTAAGCCGAAGCCGAGGCTTGGCCGAAGCCCGATAGCCGAAGCCCGAAGCCCGCCTTTAGCATGCTATATTTCGCTCTCCATGGGACTCTTCTTCCACTGGTGGGGATTCATGCTCCAGGCCGCGGCCATCATCCACTTCATCCGCCGCCGCCCCGAAATCTACTGGCTATTCATCATCCTGATTGGCGGATGGCTCGGCGCCCTCGTCTACATCGCCGTTGAAGTCATCCCCGACGCGGGCCTTCTGCGCACCGAATTCCAGATTTTCCCCCGCCGCCGCCGCATTCGCGAACTCGAGCGCGCCATCCTCGACAATCCCTCCGCCGGAAATTATGAAGAACTCGGCCTGCTCTACCTCGACGACGGAGATCCCAGCCGCGCCCGCGCCGCCTTCGACAAAGCCATCTCTTCCCGCACCGACCACCCCGATCCCTTCTACCGCCGCGCCATCGCCGAAGTCGAGCTGGGAGATTTCGCGGCAGCCGTCCCCGATCTCGAGCGTGTTGTCACCGCCGAGTCCGACTACGATTTTCACCGCGCCGAAGGCTTGCTCGGTCACGCCTACGCCCACACCGGACAATCGGAAAAAGCCGCGAAGCTTTTTCAGCAGGCCACGCAAACCTCCACCATCTCCGAAACGTACTACAACTACGCGCTCTTCCTGCAATCGCAAGGACGCACCGCCGAAGCGCGCGAGTGGGCGCAGAAAATCCTCGACAAGCGACGCTCCATGCCCGGCTATCTCCGCCGCCGCGAGCGCCCGTGGTTCCGCAAAGCCCATCTCCTGCTGGCTCGCCTCCGCGTGCAAGGCTAGAAGCGGGCTTCGGGCGTCAGCAATCGGGCTTCAGCGAATCCGGCAACGCAGGATTCCCGGAGCCAAATGCCGGATCCCTGGACGACCACCACTTGCGACCCCACATCAGTTTCAGCCAGCATT
>JBEKDY010000038.1:0-30190 GCA_050014115.1 Candidatus Sulfotelmatobacter sp.
ACTTTCTTTAGGGCCGATGATAGGGTGCTCGTAGAAGGCGAAGCAAGTACTCCTGTGGTAACTCAGACCCGAGTGGCACGATAGATGCGTACCCTGGCCACGGAAGAAATTGGCAAATCGTATCGTGGCCGGCGCGTTGTAAATGGTGTCAGCCTGCGAGTCGAGCAGGGCGAAGTTGTTGGTTTATTAGGCCCTAACGGCGCAGGCAAGACGACTACTTTTTACGCCATCGTTGGCCTGATCCCTCCCGATACTGGCCGCGTGTTGTACGACGGTCAGGACATTACAGACGTTCCCATGTATCTGCGGGCGCGTCAGTATGGCATCAGTTATCTCCCGCAAGAAGCATCGGTTTTTCGCAAACTTACGGTCGAAGAGAACATCCTTGCGGTGTTGGAAGCGCAGCCGATTTCCTGGCACGAGCGCCGCGAGAAGATGGAACGATTCATCGATGGGCTGGGGCTGGAGCACATCCGCCAGAATCGCGGATATGCCCTCTCCGGGGGAGAACGCCGGCGCGTGGAAATTGCCCGCTGCCTGTGCATCAATCCCACATTTATCTTGCTGGACGAACCGTTTTCCGGGATCGACCCGATTGCCGTTCTCGACTTGCAGAAGATTATCAGCGGCCTGCGCGCGAGCGGCATCGGAGTACTGATTACGGATCACAATGTGCGCGAAACGCTTTCCGTCACCGATCGCGCTTACATCATCGATGACGGCAGAATTTTCCGTCACGGCGCGCCCGAGCAGTTGGCTAGTGATCCGGAAGTGAGGCGGGTGTACTTGGGAGAGAGTTTTTCGCTGGTGTAGGTTTCAAAGTTTCACTGTGCGGGAGGTTATATGACAATCGACGAACGTCTGGAGGCATTGACGCACAACCTGGAGCTGTTGTCTCTGGAAAGCGAAAAACATGATCACCAGCTTGACCGGGCGGCGAAGCTGATCACCGAAGTCGCCGAAGGCACCGCACGTTTGCTGAGAGTGGTCGAGATGCACGAGCACCGGCTTGACAGCCACGATCACCGACTGGACAAGCTAGAGTAAACGAGGGGTTATGGGAAAAGGTAATCCTCATATCAATCTTTGGCCGCCTTTGGCCGCCATCGATGTGGTTTACATCGAAGCATGCTTCAGGCGTGCAGTGGAAACCGGATATGACCCCGAAAGAGGCAGCGCAGGTGATTGAGCGATTCTTGGACGGTCCGGGCGACTCGATAGAGTGGTGTGATTTCGCAGAGACGAAGCAGAAGGACCCGAGGGTTGAGCTTTACCGGAAGCGATGCGACAAGCTAAGTCCGTTGGTAAATAGACCCGGAGATATGGACGCGTCAGCGGTCGCAGAACTGAGGTCGATTATTGAAGAGTTGCGGTCTACGACGAGCGCTGAAACCTTGAAACTTTGATCTTATGGTCATGTTGCAACACAAATTGAGCGTCAAGCTGTCGCAGCGCCAGATCCTCACTCCGGGACTGGTGCAGATGGTTTCCGTGCTCGCGCTCAACAAACTTGAGCTCAAGGACATGATCAACACCGAGATGGTGGAGAATCCGGTTCTCGAAGAACTCGAAGAATCCGTCCCGCTGCTCGACGAAGTTGGAGGCAAAGAGGCCGACCGCGAGCGCGCCGCCACGGCTTCCACCGAAGAAAATCCCATTGCCGCTGTTGAGAAGAAAGATCCGTTCGAAGAAATCGACTTCGGGTCGTTTTTTCAGGATTATCTCGATCCTGGCTACCGCAGCCGCGGCGAGATGGAAGAGATCGAGCGCCCGTCGTTCGAGAACTTTCTCTCGAAGCCCGGCAATCTCACCGATCATCTGGCCTGGCAGCTGGGCGCACTGAGCCTGCGTAGGGAAGTGCGCGAGGCAGCTGACCTGATCATTGGCAATCTGAACGAAGACGGATATCTGATTGCCAGCGACGACGAGCTGCTCGGAGTCGCGCCGCCCGCTTCTGCTGAAGCCGATGCGGTCACCGCTAAAAAAATCGTGAGCGAGGCGCAGGCGCTCGGCTTAGCCGAAGACGGCTTAACCGAAGAAGCCTTGGCCGAGGAACCTCTAGCGGAGGGCGGCCTCGCCGAAGAAAGTTTGGCGGATGATGGTGTAGCCGGCGAAGTTCCACCGGACACTAGCGCATACGGTTTAACCGCAAGCGGCTTGACCGAAAGCGGCGCGGCCGAAGGTGATCCAGCTGAGAGCGCGGTGCTCGAAACTGCAACCCATGCGAACGCCCCCGACGAATTTTCGTCCGCCACGGAGACCAGCACCACCGGCCCTGATGCGATCGCGTCGTTTCTGATGCGCTCCGGGGACGCGGCCGCAGCCGTCGCTCCCGCTCCCGAACCTGCGAAGCCGGCGCCATCTCCGGCCTGGACACCCAGATTCTCCGCCGTCGATCTTCAGGAAGCTCTGGACACAGTCCGCCAGCTCGACCCTCCCGGCGTAGGTTGCCGCGATCTCCGCGAGTGCCTGCTCTACCAGCTCCGCTATCACCAGCAGCAGCTCGCGCTCCACAAGAACGGCGACAAAAACGGGGATAAGAGCGGAGAGAAAAACGGCAACGGCACGGCGCAGATCCTTCAGGATGCCACCGCCATCGTCGATCAGCATCTGCGCGCCGTGCAGAATAAGCAGCTCAAAGAAATCGCGCGAGCCATCGGGCGCCCGCCGGAAGCGATCGAACATGCGCTGAATTACATCCGCACCCTCGATCCCCGTCCCGGCCTGCGTTACAACAAGACCCAGCCGCGGCTCATCGAGCCCGACGTTGCTTTCGTGAAGCACGGCGACGAGTGGCTGGTGATCATGAACGACGAAGACCTGCCCCAACTTCGCCTGAACCCGGCCTACAAGAAGCTGGTGACCCGCGACGGCACCAACGACAAGACCACCCGCGACTACGTGAAAGAGCGCTACAAGAGCGCCATCCAGCTCATCAAGAATATCGAGCAGCGCAAGCAGACCATCACCAAAGTCTGTTATTGCATTGTCGCGCGCCAGCAGGATTTTCTGGAACGCGGCATTGACCAGCTGAAACCCATGATGATCAAGGAGGTGGCCGAAGAAATCGGCGTGCATCCTTCCACGGTAAGCCGTGCCGTCGCCAGCAAATACGCGCACACACCGCAGGGCGTATTCGAGCTGCGCTACTTCTTCAGCGAGAGCGTGCAGGGGCCCGAGGGTGGCAACACTTCGTTGCTGATCCTGAAGCGCCGGGTCAAAAAGCTCATCGACGAAGAAGATCCCAGCCGTCCGCTGACCGACGAGCAGATCACCCGTATCCTGCAATCGCAAGGCATCCAGGTGACCCGCCGCACGGTAGCAAAATACCGCGAAGACATGCGCATCCCGAGCACGCACCAGCGACGAGTAAAGAAGTAAGAAAAATTCAGAAGTAAGAAGTCAGAATGAAGAAGTAAAAACGAAAAGCAAGAAGGCACCGAGATTGCGAGTGTCGAGAATGCCGAACGTGAGAGATTTTACTTCTGCATTCTGACCTCTAACTTCTGACTTTAAATGCAGTGCCCAATTCATCTCGATCAAGAATGTCACTAGGGAGGGCGCTCATGAACGTGGAATACACCGGCAGACACTACGTAGTAACTTCCACCATCCGCAAAGAAGTTGAGACCGGCCTCACAAAAATCCGCAAAATTCTGGGCGACCGTTTTGATAGCAAAGTCATCCTCGCCGTCGAAAAGCACCGCCACAAAGCCGAAATCACCATCAGCCCCCGCAACGGCCCGCTGGTCGGCCTGGCCCAGGCCAGGGAGATGATCATCGCCGTCAACGAAGCGCTCGACCATCTGAAAAGCAGGCGGTGAAATACAAAACCCGCTGGCAGTCGAAGAAACGCTCGGCCCGCAAGATCGAAGAAACGAAAAAATGGAACGGCGACTCCCCGTCGCTGCTGCCCTCGCAAGGAGACCTGCAAACCACGGTCGGCCTCTCGGAGAAAACCGCCGTGCCCGTCATCGTGCACAAATATCCAGCCGTGGCCAAAACCACCGAGGTGCATCTCGTGCGCTCCGACGAAGCCGTCGCCATGCGCCCCATGACCCTCGAAGAAGCCATCAAAGAGGCCCACTTCAAGGATCGCGACGTCTTCGTGTTCCGCGATCCCAAAGGCAAAGTTATGATCCTCCACCGCACCCGAGACGGAAAGATGGAATTGATCGAGGCGCCGTAGGAAGCTGTCAGCTGTCAGCTTTCAGCGGTCAGCTGAACGGGTTTGGATGCCCCATTTCTCGCGTCTTTTGCGAGAAGTGGGGATTTTGATTTTCGAGGACGCAGGAAGAATCCCACGTCTCGCAAAAGACGCGAGACGAAGATCTAAATCGCTGCCTACGAGCTCCCAATCAGCACGCCGGTGATGAATACCAACACCCCGCCCAGCCCGACCTGCAGCGCCGCGGAAATCCACGGACTATCCATATAACGGTGTCGAATCCAGGTGATCACGCCCAGTTCTGCCACGACCACCGCGCCCGCGGCCCACAACGCCAGGCGAAAGTCGCGCGCCAGGCGAAAGTCGCGAAACATGAACGGAAGCGTGTGCCCGATGCCGCCAAGCCCCGTCATCGCGCCGCAGATTACGCCGCGCACCCACGGATGCCCGCGCCCGGTCAGGCTGCCATCATCGGAAAGCGCCTCGGCAAATCCCATGCTGATGCCCGCTCCCGCCGACGCGGCCAGACCCACGAGAAATGCGTCTTGAGTGTTGTGCGTGGCGAAGGCGGCGGCGAACACAGGTGCCAGCGTGGAAACCGAACCATCCATCAGCCCCGCGAGCCCCGGTTGCACGATCTGCAACACGAAAAGCCGGCGCTGCGCCAATTCTTCGTCCTGCTTTACCTGAGCCGGAAGTTTTTCTTTGTCTAACTCCTGCGCGCGCTCTTCGTGCTCGCGTTCTTCATTGATGAGATCGTCGAGCAATTGCCGTACGCTCGCGTCTTGAGTGCGTCGCGCGGCTTTTTCGTAAAAGCGGCGAGTCTCCACTTCCATCGTGCTCGCCTCTTTGCGGACGGCTTCGATGCGCAGCGGACGCATAAGCCACAGCGCTGGCCGCGCCACGAAGCCGCGGACGTCCTGTCGGCGAATCAGCGGAATATGTTCGCCGAATTTCTGGCGGTAGAGTTCAATCAGCCGCCGCCGGTGCCCGGATTCTTCCTCGCGCATGGCCTCAAACATTTCGGCAGACGCGGGATAGTCCTGCCGCAAACCCTCGGAAAAGTCGGCATACACGCGCTCGTCTTCCTCCTCCAGCGAAATTGCCAGCGCAAGCACTTCACGTTCGGTGAGATCGTGAAACTTCTTCATGGCGCATTAGCTTACCTGCCGGAGCGGGCAGATGACAAACCGCAAAGCTAATTATGGTAGCCAAAAAGCACGCGCGAAAATCGTCGGGTTTCCTGTGATCCTCCGTGTCCCCTGTGGTTAAGTTTTCTCTCACCGCGAAAATCGGGAATATCCCGCGGACTTCTTTGCTACTATCGGCTAGATGCCTCCCGGGAAAACTTCCGGCAATCGAGCCAAAGCCGCGCTCGGAAAGACGGGCGCGAAGCCGCCCCGCGCCACGCGCGCGAGCCTGCGCGCCCGCGAACTGGTGATCATCACCGGCATGAGCGGTTCGGGGAAGGCTTCCGTGCTCAAGGCATTCGAAGATCTCGGCTACTATTGCGTGGACAACCTGCCCATCGAGCTGATCCCGAGCTTTGCCGAACTGGCGCTGCAATCGGACGAAATCCGCCGCACAGCGCTGGTGGTGGATGTGCGCGAAGGATCAAAACTCGAACTCCTGCCTGGCATTCTGAAGGCGGTTCGGCGGATGATCCCGGCGAAAGTCGTGTTCCTGGAAGCGACCGACGCGGTGCTGCTGCGCCGGTTCAGTGAGACCCGGCGGCCGCATCCGCTGGGTGCGAAAGCTGGCGTCAAATCCGCCTTGAAGGCCGAACGCGGCCACCTGGGCCGCATTCGCGCCCTGGCGGATTTTGTCATCGACACGTCAAAGTTCAATGTCCACGAACTGCGTTCTCACATCACGGAACGCTTCCGCGAACAGTCTTCCGAAAAAAATATTCTGGTGTCCTGTGTCAGCTTTGGTTTCCGTCAGGGCGTTCCTGAAGATGCGGACCTGCTCTTCGACGTGCGCTTTCTGCCGAATCCCCACTTCGTACCCGAATTTCGCGCCCTCACCGGACGCAATCCTCGCGTAGCCAAATATATCCGCTCGTTTCCGCAGACCAGGGAATTCGTCCAGCGCATCTCCGACCTTCTCGTTTATCTCTTGCCGCACTACATCAAAGAAGGCAAGAGTTATTTGACCATCGCGTTCGGCTGCACCGGCGGCCAGCATCGTTCCGTAATGATTGCCGAAGAAGTCTGCGGACGCTTGGGGAAAGCGGGCTACCGGGTGAAGGTCGTGCACCGCGACAGCCCGAAGTAAAGGGTCACGGAAGTTTGGTGGTCGACTCTCCAGGCAACGACAAATCCTCCCCCAGAGCGGTAGAATAACGGCTTGCAGCTCATGCCTATTCCACCGGCAGCAAGCGATTGCGGCCTGTCCCGCCTGGGAGCCCCATGCGGCAACTGACGCGCTTATTGCGCTACGTGCGCCCATTTTTGCTGCAGCTGTTTCCGGGAGTGGCGCTGCTGGCCGCGGTGGGTTTTCTCGAAGCATTCCGGCTCGTCCTGTTGAAGCCGGTGTTGGATCAGGTGCTCAACCCTGCCGCTTCCGGCTCCGGAAACATTCTGTTGTTCACCATTCCCCGCATCAACCGGCCTATCTACTTACAGCAATTGGTTCCCCTTCATTTCGACGATGCCTGGAGGATTGTGGCCTTCGCGTTGGTGGCGTCGACGATCCTGAAGGGCCTTTTGGATTATGCCGGCACCTACCTGGTGAATCACGCCGGCTTCGGAATGATCACCGACCTGCGGGATGATCTTTACAACGCAATCCTGCGGCAGTCGGCAGCATTTTTCTCCAAGCATGCTACGGGCACGCTGCTCTCCGCCCTGGTCAGCGACATCGACCGGGTGCAATACGCGATGTCGGCGGTGCTGGCCGAGTTTCTTCAGCAGACCTTCACGTTTCTGTTCACGGTGTGCGCGGTGGTGTTGATTGGGGGCCGGCTGGCCTGGGTGCTGGTGCTGTTCGTGCCGGTCATCATCTATTCTTCGCGGAAGATCGGCAGCCGGGTGCGCACGCACACGCGGCGTGGACAGGACAAGCTCGCTGAAATCCAAAATATTTTGCACGAAACGATCACGGGAAACCGGATCGTGAAAGCCTTCAACACGGAAAACTGGGAGATGTCCCGCTTTCGCCAGGCGGCGCGCCGCCTGTTCCGAGCCAACCTGCGATCTGTGGCGGCGGCGTCCATTAGTTCACCTCTGATGGATACCTTCGGCGCCGTGGCCGTGGCGCTGCTCCTGCTGCTCGGTCACAACCAGATCAGGCACAGCCAGCTCACCCCCGGAGCGTTCGTGGCTTTCGTTGCCGCTGTCTACAGTCTCTACAATCCCGTGCGCAAATTCGCGCAGTTCAATAATAACTTTCAGCAAGCTTTGGGCGCATCGTCGGAAATTTTCCGCTTCATGGATCTTGAGGACGACGTGCGCGAGAAGCCACGCGCCAAGACTCTACCCAAGTTTTCGGGAAGCGTTCAGTTCGAGCAAGTCAGCTTTGCCTACGCTGCGGAGAGCGAAGGCGGCGAGGCACGCGAGGTGCTCCGCAACATCGATCTCGACGTAAAGCGAGGCGAAGTGCTGGCCATTGTTGGATCCAGCGGGGCGGGCAAGACCACGCTGGTGCATCTGATTCCGCGCTTCTTCGACGCCAGCGGCGGCCGCGTGCTGATTGACGGTTACGACATACGCGACGTGACTCTTGCATCTCTCCGCGCGCAGATCGGGATCGTCACCCAGGACACGATTCTGTTCAACGACACGGTGCGAAACAACATTGCCTACGGCCAGCCGTTTACTCCGCAGAAGGAAGTGGAGGCATCAGCTCGCGCCGCGTTGGCGCACGATTTTATTCGCGCCATGCCCGCAGGTTACGACACGCCGATTGGAGAGCGCGGCGTGCGCCTTTCCGGCGGAGAGCGCCAGCGCCTTGCCATTGCCCGCGCGATTCTGAAAAATGCTCCCATTCTGATTCTGGATGAGGCCACCTCTGCGCTCGACAGTGAATCGGAATCGCTGGTGCAAGCCGGCACGTATCGCCGTTTGTACGATTTGCAGTTCACGAACTTGGAAGCGCCGAGAGTTGTTGTACAGCCTTGACCAACAGAGGGCGGACACAATGCCAACAACATCCATTCCGGTGCGATCGATGCCGATAAGATCGATGACCGGTTTCGCGCAGGTGAAGGGTGAGATCGAGCCTCAGACCCGGGCCGGCGCCGTGAGTTCGTTCGGCGGTGCTACTGCGCCTACGAACGGACATCTTGGCTTCGCGCTATCGCTGAAGGCAGTGAATCACCGCTTCCTCGATTTGCACTTTCGCCTGCCTTCCGGGACGGATTCACTGGAGATGCAACTGCGCCGCCTGCTGAAAGAAGGGATGGCGCGGGGTCACGTAGAAGTGACGCTCAGTCTCGAGCGCGCGAGCGGCGAGACATTCGTCCTGAACCGCGAGCTGGTCGGTGGATACATTGCCGCGTTTCGAAATGCCGCCGCCGAATTTTCTTTGGCCGCACAGCCTGATCTCAACGCCATTCTCCGCATTCCAGGGGCGCTGGACTCCGCTCGCGAAAATCTGGATGGAGAAATTGAGGGTGCGGTCCTGGCCAAAGTGGGTGAGGCCCTGCTGCGGCTCAACCAGATGCGCGAGGAGGAAGGCCGCGGCATCGAGCGCGAATTGCGCCAGCGCATGGCGCATCTTGTGGAAGCCGGAAAGAGCGTGCAGCAGCACCGGCGCGCGGTTTTGCAAAGCTACACCGAGCGGTTGCACTCGCGTATTCAGGAATTGCTGGGAGCGAGTGCCGACAAGGAACGGGTCTTGCAGGAAGTAGCGCTGCTGGTGGATCGCAGCGACATTCAGGAAGAAATTGTCCGTCTGGAGACTCACGTGCAACATTTTCTGGGACTGCTCGATGAGGGCGGCGAGGTCGGCAAGAAGCTGGACTTCCTGCTGCAGGAAATGAATCGCGAGGCCAATACTCTGCTGTCGAAAACGTCGGGGCTGGCTGGGGAAGCGCTCAAGATTACCGAGGCAGGATTAGCCATGAAAGCGGAGATCGAAAAATCGCGCGAGCAGGTACAGAACCTGGAATGACCACAGAATCTGGAACAATTTCACCTGGAGCAGACACAATCGGAATGACTTCACCTGGAACGAGCGCTGCTCACAAGCCATTGGTCTATATCATCTCTGCGCCGTCGGGGTCGGGAAAGTCCACGCTGGTCGCCAAGTTGCTGCAGTTTGTCCCCAACCTCGAGTTTTCCATCTCTTACACGACGCGCTTCCCGCGGGGCAGCGAAGAAAACGGCAAGGAATATTTTTTCGTGACGCGCGGGGAGTTCCAGCGCATGATCGATGCGGACGAATTCTTGGAGCACGCGGTCCTGTATGGCATTGACTACTACGGAACCGCCCGGACCGTGCTGCGGGAAGCGGAACGAAAGGGGAGAGACGTGTTGCTCGATATTGACGTGCAGGGCGCCAAGCAGATCAAACAGCGGCTTCCCGAAGCCGTCAGTATTTTTATTTTGCCGCCGGACCGCAAGACGCTGGAATGGCGCCTGCGGCATCGGGGTGAGGACAATGATGAGGTCATTCAGCGCCGTTTGGACACCGCCCGTCGGGAGATTGAGAATTACGACAAATACAACTATATTTTGATCAACGATGACTTGCAGGAGTCCGTCGAAAGCCTGGAGGCGATCGTGGGCGCGGAGCGTTTGTGCCGTTCAGGCCGGCCCCTCTCGGACAAGGAGAAGGGCACCGTGGCAGAGGCGGATCGTTGTCGTCTGGCAAATATTCGTGACCGCGTTCGCCGCATTCTTGATTCCTTTTCTCCGCCGGAGGGTTCAGGCAGTTAGCGGTTTCGCGGTATCATTACAGGTAGCACGAACGCGCAACAGCAGCCGCGAACGACAGAAACGGCGCAAGTAAGTCGAAGGCTCGATTTCCCCCGAAAGACTATGGCAGGTTCGGACATTGGTGAGGGTCGATTTCGGAATCAAGGGAGAATCCCCGTATGAAGTTGATTGAAGGCTTCGACAGCAATTACCGGTATATTTTGGTGGCCGCGCGGCGAGCGCGCCAGTTGCAGTCCGGCGCACCGCCGGTGGTCGACACCAGTTCGCGCAAACCTTGCCGCATTGCGCAGGATGAGATTCGGGCGGGCAAAGTGAAGTGGGAGATTCCAGAAATTCGCCCCGCAGTCGAGCAGGCCGGCGAGGCTCTGGACAAGGCTCTGGGTCAGGACTGAGGGGTATTGTTGATTTTGTGATTGTTGATTGCTGTTTCCCACCCTGCGTGTTTGGGGTTTTCAATCAACAATCAGAAATCAACAATCAACAATTATGAAAGTCGCTCTGGGAGTGACCGGCGGCATCGCAGCCTATAAAGCCGCGGAAATCGTCCGCCTGCTGCAGGATCGCGGAATTCGCGTGCAGGTGGTGATGACCCGCGCGGCGCAGGAATTTGTTCGTCCTCTGACCTTCGCCGCGCTCTCCGGTGAAAAAGTGATCACCGGCATGTTCTCGCCCGGAGAAGAGCACGAACCCAACATCGATTCCGCGATCGAACACATTGCAGTTGCGCAAGCGATCGATGCTCTGGTGGTGGCTCCTGCCACGGCTGATGTACTCGCGCACTTCGCGCAAGGCATTGCCAGCGACTTTCTGACCACGCTCTACCTGGCGACCACAGCTCCCGTCGTCGTGGCTCCGGCGATGAACGTAAACATGTGGAACCATCCCGCCACACAGGCGAATCTGGAAACTCTACGCCAGCGCGGCGTGAAGATCGTGGAACCCGGCTCGGGCTACCTGGCCTGTGGCATGACCGGCGCGGGCCGTCTCGCCGAAAATGAAACCATCGTGGCGGCGGTGCTCGAGGCATTGGGCGCGTCGCAAGATTTGAGTGGCGAGACTGTGCTGATCACGGCCGGTCCTACGCGCGAAAAAATCGATCCCGTGCGTTATCTCACCAACCGTTCCAGCGGGCGCATGGGCTACGCACTGGCTGAAGCTGCGTTGCGCCGCGGCGCCCGCGTCCTGCTGGTCAGTGGACCCACTGCGCTCACGCCGCCGGGAGCGGCCGAACTCACGCGCGTCGAGTCCGCCGAACAAATGCGCAATGCGGTGCTCGAGCTATTGCCTCACGCTACCATCGTCATCAAGACTGCCGCGGTTTCCGATTACCGTCCGAAAGTAACGGCCGGGCAGAAAATCAAACGCAAAGGTCCAATGACACTCGAGCTTGAGAGCACCCCCGACATCCTCAAAGAAATTTCCCTGCGCAAGCAGTCCCAGATCGTCGTAGGCTTTGCCGCCGAAACCGAAAACGTGCTCGAAAACGCCCGCCAGAAGCTGGCCGCCAAGCATCTCGATGCAATCGTGGTGAATGACGTTTCGCACGAAGGCGTGGGTTTTGACTCCGATCGCAATGCCGCCACCATCCTAACTCACGACGAAGTCGTGGAGGTCCCCGAAACCTCGAAGTGGGAAGTGGCCCAGCGCGTCCTCGACCAGATCGTGCGCCTGCGCCAGCAGCGCAGGTTGCCGGTGAAAGCCTGATCTGTTATCAAAGGTTCTCCGTTACAATCTAGGCACCAATGCCTCGCACCCTCGATGCTGCGCTGCGCCGCGCTCTCGCCGATCGCGTCCGCTACTATAACGAACTGGGCATTTACGATTTTTACCAGAGAGAGCCTGCGGCTCCGGAATCAGCCGGCAGCGCGGCACCTGCCGGAATCGATTCATCGTTAGCATTGTCCACTGCACTTCAGTCAGAACTGCGAGAGGAAATGGCCGCCAGAAAATCCGCTGTGATTACCCCCGTCGCCGACCAGAGCATTTCCGAAGAGCACACCTCGAAGGCGGAATACGGCGTCGCCGATCCCGTCGCCGCGCTGAAAATTATTCGCGAAGATCTCGGCGAATGTACGCGCTGCAAGCTGCACAAACAGGGCCGTAAGCAGATCGTCTTCGGCGTCGGCAACCCGCGCGCCGACCTCATGTTCGTGGGCGAAGGTCCCGGCGCCGACGAAGACACGCAGGGCGAGCCCTTTGTCGGCCGCGCCGGCCAGTTGCTCAACAACATGATCAAAGCCATGGGACTGCAGCGCGAAGATGTCTACATCGCCAACGTCGTCAAGTGCCGTCCCCCCGGCAATCGCACGCCCGAACCCGACGAGTGCGATACATGTTCCCCGTTTCTGATGCGGCAGATCGCGGCGATCAAACCCAAAGTCGTGGTGGCCCTGGGAGCCACCGCAGCCAAGAATCTGCTGGCCATGAATTCATCTCTCGGCGAGTTGCGCGGTCGCTTCTACGACTTCAAACCCGCGGGCGTGCGCAGCAACGATCCCGCATGGTCGGGTGCGCGTCTCGCCGTCACATACCACCCCGCTTACCTGCTGCGCGACCCGCGACAAAAAGGCGAGGCTTGGAAAGACTTGCAGATGGTGATGAAGTATCTTGGCCTGAAGCCGCAGAAACCGGACGCGTAAGGGCGGACGCTCTCGGTCCGTCAGGAGCGCACTTTTAGTTCTTTGTCGTGCTGAGCGAAGCTGATCATCCGCGAAGCGGATGGTCAGCGCAGTCGAAGCATCCCTACCCCCACAACGGATCCGTCCCAGACCTCAGCCCAGCCGTAGTTTATCCTCAAACTAATGCCTGAATTCTGCGACGTTGCCCTGCCCGTACCGCTGGACATGGCATTCACCTATCGTGTTCCGGCGGACGCCGCGCCGATGGTCGGCGGCCGCGTGCTGGTTCCATTTCGCCAGCAGCGCATGACGGGCATCGTGGTCGAGTTGCACGACCGCAAGCCCTCCGTCCAGATCAAGAATCTCATCACTGTCATCGACGCTGTACCAGTGCTCGATGAACAACTCCTGCACCTCGGCCGCTGGATCGCCGATTACTACCTCTCTCCCATCGGGGAAGTTCTCCGCACTATGTTGCCGCTGGGCGCGGAGTTCAAACGCTTCATCGGCTACCGCATCGCCGACGAGGGCCAAATGGCGCTGCATCAGGCGGGGATGTCGGGATCGTCGGCCCGCTCGCAACGCACGCCCGAAGAGCAGGCCGCAGAGGTTCGCGTGCTCGACTATCTGGCGGCGCGTGCATCCGAAAGCACGGATCCGGTTAAAGAACTGGTTCGAGAAGAAACCCTGCGGTCGGCAACTCGCGTTTCGAAATTTATCCTCGCCGGAATGGTCCGCAAGAAGTGGCTCATCCGCGAAGACGTCTCTGGTGCCCGCGATGCCACCCGCACCGTGAAGATCGCGCAGCTAAAGTCCGCGGAGGGCAAGCTCAACGCGAATCAGCAGACCATTGTCGACACGCTGGCCGCATCCGGCGGCAGAATTCCCGTGGAAACGCTGCAGGCATTGAACGTGCCTCGAAGCACGCTCGCCACGCTGGTCAAGCGCGGCCTTGTCGAAATTGTCGAGGAGCCTGCCGACCGGACGATCTCGCGCGGCCGGCCTCGCCCGTCGCCGTTTGCCTTCGAGTTCAATTCCGCGCAGCAAGCCGCGCTCGCCCGCATTCGGGAAAGCGTTGCGTCCCACAAGTTTTCAGGGATGCTTCTGCATGGCGTCACCGGTTCAGGGAAAACCGCAGTCTATCTGGCTGGCATGCGCGACGTGCTCGAAGCCGGACGCTCGGCAATTCTTCTCGTCCCGGAGATTGGCCTCACGCCTGCCGTCGCGGCCGATCTGCATCAGATTTTCGGTGACGAAGTTGCCATTCTGCATTCTGCGCTGTCCGATCGCGAACGCGCCGAGCAATGGCACCGAATCAAGCGCGGAGAAGCGCGCATGGTCGTCGGCACGCGATCTGCGGTGTTTGCGCCTGTCGCGGACCTGGCCTTGATCATTGTCGACGAAGAGCACGACGCTTCCTACAAGCAGGAAGAGACGCCGCGCTACCACGCCCGCGACATTGCCGTGATGCGGGCGAAGATGGCGAAGGCCGTGGTTGTGCTGGGTTCGGCGACGCCATCACTGGAGTCGTATTTCAACGCGAAGAAGAGCAAATACATTTTGATCGAGTTGCCCGACCGCGTGGAGAAACGCCCGCTGCCGGAAGTCGAGATCGTCGACATGCGCCAGGAGTTTCAGGAAACTGGACACGAGCAGGTTATCTCGCGAAAGCTGGCCGCCGAGATCAAAGAACGGATCGAACTCAAAGAGCAAGTGATGGTGTTGCTCAACCGTCGCGGCTACTCGCCCGTCGTGCTCTGCCGCGCCTGCGGCAAGACTCTCGAGTGCAAGAACTGCGCCATCGCGCTCACGCATCACAAGCGCGAGCACAAAATGGTTTGCCACTATTGCGGATACACCGCGCCGGTTCCGAAGGTCTGCGTGCACTGTGGCAGCGAATATGTTTATTTCCTGGGAACCGGCTCGGAAAAGCTCGAGGAGCTTCTGCACGGCATGTTTCCTCAGGCCCGCATCGCGCGGCTCGATCGCGACACCGTCCGCGGCCACGAAGATTTCGAGCGCACCCTGAACGCGCTGAACGAAGGTGATCTCGACATGATCGTAGGCACGCAGATGATCGCGAAGGGCCACGACATTCACGGCGTCACGCTGGTAGGCGTGGTGGGTGCCGACGCGGCCTTGGGCTTCCCGGACTTCCGCGCCGCCGAGCGCACGTTTCAGCTTCTCACTCAAGTCGCCGGGCGCGCCGGACGCGGCCAGTCTCCGGGAAAAGTTGTGCTGCAAACCTATTTTCAGGATCATTATGCCGTGCAATACGCAGCACACCACGACTTTGCCGGCTTCTACGAAAAAGAGTTACGCTTCCGCAGCTGGATGCACTATCCGCCATACTCCGCGCTGGCCAATGTTCTGGTGCGCAGCGACAAGCTGGATGAGGCGCTCGAGTGGTCGGGCCTCCTGGGAAAGTGGTTCGAGAAAACCCGACATGAGGGCGTGCGCGTGCTAGGTCCCGCGGCCGCGCCCATCGTCCGCCTGAAGCGCGACTACCGTTATCACTTCGTGCTCAAGTCGCCGAGCCGCGAAAAGCTGAACGGCACGTTGCGCGCCATGCTGGCTCACGCCGCGCAGCTGAAAATTCCGCGCACACAGGTGATTGTAGACGTGGATGCGCTGTGGTTGATGTGAGGAAAACAGCTCTTAGCCGTTAGCCCTTAGCTTTTAGCCAGAGCCCCTGACTAAGGCTGCCCCACCCTTCGCGGTTTTCGAAGGGTGGGACACGATGCTGCCGACGCTATGGGCCTCAATCGCAATCGCCCAATCGCTTCATTATTTCCCGAAAAGCTGTCGGATCATCTGTATCATCTGCGGGATCAATTCTCTCGCCGCCGCATGTTGAATAGGCGTTTTAGTCAAAGTAAGCGCCAGCATCGCCAGAGCGAAAAGCGCCAGCCACACGCGCCCGCCGGAAACGCGCGGTAACTCCGCCACTTGCGGATGCCGCAGGCTGCTCAACTGCAACAGGATCGCCCAGAGAAACCATCCCGACCAAAGGTAATAGCCCATGGGCAACAGGACAAGAATAGTCAGCCGCGACACAAACTTGTGCGCCCACGGCGCGAGGGAAAAAACAATATGCCCGCCATCCAGTTGACCACCCGGCAGCAGGTTCAACGATGTAGCGAACATCCCCACCCAGGCCGCGATCGCACACGGATGCAGCAGCACGCGCTCCAAAGGCAGCGCCGCCACACTGTGCGCGCCGCTGTGCCAGGCCAGCAGGCTCTGCATCCACCGGAAGATCAAGGGATATCCCATTTGCAGGTCGGGCGCCCGCAGCCCCGCCGGAAGCGGTTTGGAGAGCCCAAGCGACGCCCACAACACTCCCACCGAAACCACGAAGCCGGCGATTGGGCCAGCAATGCCAATGTCAAAAAGCGCAGTCCTCGACCGAATGGGCGATCGAATTCGGATGAACGCTCCCAGAGTTCCGAACAATGTAGGCGCAGGAATGAAAAATGGCAGCGTGGCCCACACGCGATAGCGCTTGCAATAAAGATAGTGACCCATCTCATGGGCCAGCAAAATCAGCATCAACGTCGCGGAGAAAGGTACGCCCAGCTTGAGTCGCGACCAGGGATGCTCAAAAATCCATCGCGCAGGAAACAACGACAGGGAATCGTCATCGAGCGAGAACGCCGGCTTGCCAAGCATAAAATTAGCTTGCATCCGCGCCCCTACCACCAGCGTGGTAAAGCAGGTGAGCAGCAACAGCAGTGCATGCAGCCAATAAATTTGTCCCGGCGGCCGTGGCACCCACTGCACCACCGGGCGAGATTCATCCGCAGAAGGATACGCTATAGAAGGAATCGGATCAGACATTCGAAAATTTCAGTCGGGATCTAAGCCCGGCGTTGAACCCAAGCTTCTCTTGATGCTACTACGGTTTGCAGATGCAGGTCGCCGTGGAGAGCAGGCAGCACGGAATTCAGAACAGCCGGTCTTCGATCGATCCAGAAAAAAATAGATAGAAAATTACGCGAAAAATGAAATCCGTCAGAAGGCCGAAGGCCAAGAGCTAGAAGCTAGAAGCTAGAAGCTAGAAGCTAGAAGCTAGAAGCTAGAAGCTCTTTCTAATCAATCGACTGCAACTCTTTCCCCGGCTTAAACCGCACCGCCCGCCCCGGCGGAATGGAAACTTCGGCCCCGGTGCGCGGATTGCGCCCGATCCCGGTCTTGCGCGGACGCACGTTAAACACGCCAAATCCCCGCAGCTCAATACGATCCGAGCGCGCCAGCGCTTTCTTCATGCTCTCGAAAACCGTTTCCACCGCCAGCTCGGCCTTGGTCTTGGTGATGCCGGTTCTGGCAACCACTTCGTTGATAATGTCGAGCTTAATCACGAGGAGCTCCCGAATTCGAGGTCAAGATGTGCCTCAAGTTATTGATGCTAGGGGAGATAACCGAGATTGTCAACGGGAGCATCCGTTCCGTAAACTACCCGAAACCCTGGCCGTGTCCACATCAGCGTACTCGCCAGAACTTCGAATGAGTAATTGTGCAATCGGTTAATTGCTAATTTTTCAAAGAGTTACGCGGAAACCGGCACGCTTCTCCTCCGCTGTCTCAATTCAGCCCCGACTGCGTCAGCTTAACCGCGCAGCCGCCGCCGGTAGACCCGTCGCTGCAAGGCGAGTAGCTTGGAGCGTTGCCTAGCGTGGTGAAGTAAATGCTCGAGGCCTGCGCCTGGGTGCTGACATTGTCCACCACAATCCCGCTGGTGCCGCTGTTTTCTGGCCGCCCCTGAGTGGCGGCGGAGGGGAATCCGCCGGTGATGTCAAAGCTCATGACGCATCCGCCCACACCTCCGCCAGTCGCGTTGCAATTGGTGGGCACGCTGAAGAAGAGCCAGTCCTTACCCGCAGACGTGTTGAAAAACTCCGTGGCCGGGGAACACCGCGTAGCCCCGGCGGTGGTGGCCACCGCCAGAGAATTCGCGTCGTGCGTGCTATTCATGACTCCGCTGCTGTTGAAGCCGATCCGGTACAAAACGGGACTCGAGTTCGCAGCGGACGTGGGATAGCCGCACACATACAGGAATCCCGTCTGGGGGCTGGTGAAATAATTGTGGTCGAAGAACCCGTCGTAGAGGTCCATGCCGCTCTGTCCGATCACTGGTTCCGGGCCGCCAGTCGAGAGTTGCGTGTCGGTCTGCAGCACGTGAGAGTGGCCCTCATTGTCATTCCCGATGAAGATAAATACTCTTTGCGTGGTCGAGTCCACCATCGGCGAGTCGATGATAGGGTGGGCCACGGCGGTCACCTCGTACACACTGTTCCCCATACACGGAGGGGTCGGCGGCGAAGCGCACGCTCCTGTAGTGCTCCCCACTTCACGGATGTAGGAGAAGTTCCCCAAGTCATCAGCGTAGAAGATATTTTTCGAGATGAAATCGAAAACCGGTGAGGTCAGCTTGTGGTTAGCCAGATCGTAGCCGAGAATCGGCCAACCGCCCGTGGTCACCTCCGTGGGTGTTCCGCGGAACATGCCCGTGAACTTGTAAATCTTGCCATCGTCAGCGGCCACATAAGCCACATCATCGGTGTAGTCCACAAAGGGGGATGAGCGAGTGTCGCCCACCGAACCGTAAGAAACCGCCGTGTCCACCGCGTTATTGCCAGTCCCGGCGACAGCGGGGCCGGTGACACTCGTGCCGTTGCTCCCAGTAGTACCGATGGTAAGCACGTGCAGCACAGGCGGGTTCGCGCTCGCCACCCATGCCACCTTCGTTCCGTCCCCGGACAGGACCGGCGATGTGTTGATCGCGCCTCCCGTGTTGTAGGCCCACTCCACAGTAGGACCTGTACCTGGGCAAGAACCCGTGCCGCCCGGCTCGGTATAGAGATTGTTGTAGCCCACGATGGTGGCCTGACTGCTGGAGCCGGCGACGTTAAGCGCAAATACTACGTAATCATTGGTGCAGTCCGGCGCGGCGTTGACATTAAAACTGTATTTCGCCGGATACATTCCCGCTGCGATCTCACTGCCAGCGCCTCCCAGCTTGACGCTCCAATCCACTCGCCTTCCTTCCGTCGGAAGGGTTGGACGCGTCACCCACTTCGACGATTCCATGCGTATTTTCTGATACCAGAATCGCGGGTCCCGCTGAGCCGTGGCCATGTTCTTAGGCGACGGAGCATTGCTGAAAATCACGTGCTGGTGAGTCCAGTCGTAGGGCATCCCAAGCCGGGGCAATGTTGTTGTTTGTGGCCAGCAGGGTACCGCCAGCGCCAGAAGGAAAAAGCCCAGAAGGAAAAAGCCCAGAAGGAAAAAGCCCAGAAGGAAAAAGCCGATGACTCCGCCGTGACGATGGCGGAACACTTTTGCGAGAGAGGACAACATAAAGCACCCTCTGACTGTGAAGATTTTTTTGGGGACTTGTGGTGTTAATAACGGACTGCGGGAATCCTCGAAAGTGCCACCGCTGGTACGCGCTCTTCAGTTTCCCATCCCGTCGCGGGAGCCGAGCATGGAGGGGCGGGCGCCCTCGTCCGCCCAGGCAGCGGCGTCAGGTGGGTGTGACCTGCAGATACGTCAAGTACTGCTGATCCTCGATCGCCGTAAACGGCATCATCTTCACCACTTCGCTGGCGGTCGTCACGTGCCATATTTCCGGGGCCATCTTTTTCACCGCCAACAACTGCGCACGCGTCACCTTCGGCTGCGACTCCATAATCGCGAACAGCACGATCGGGCCCACCAGCAGCGCCACCGTTTCGGGATGCTGCGCATCAATCGCTTCCAGCCGCGTCGTCAGCGGAAGCTCCAATTCGATGCGGTCGCCATTCTTCCACTTCCGCTTCACGCTCGCGAAACTCCCGGCCGAAGCCGCCTCGCGTTTCCCGTTCACCCCAATCGAAGCTCCTTCCGCCCACTGCGGAATTCGCAAGTTCATCGCAAACTCCGCCGGCCTCGAAGTCTTCACCTCAATCTGCACGTGCGCATCGTAGGGATACTCGCTTTTCTGCGTCAGCTCGATCTGTGCGCCGTCCTGCGTCCACCGCAGCGTCGACGGGATATAAAGATTCACATACACGCCCTGCGCATCGCGGAAATAAGTGTTGACGCGGTAATCCGCCGCCACTTGCGGCAATGTCCCCGAGCAACACGCCCAACGTTGTCCGTGGTAAACCTTGCGCCCTTTTAAGTTGTAGTCCGAATAGTAGTAGGTCCGCCCATCCGGCTGCAGCGGCAACGACCCCAGCACAGTGTTGTACATCACGCGTTCCATGCTGTCGCCATAACGCGAATCGCGGGTCACGCGCAACAAGTAGCGCGTCAGCTTGAAGTGCGCATACGAACCGCACGGAGTTTCGAAACTGGAGTGACTCCCCGTGAGGCTCTTATAGATTTCTGCGCTGCCCGGAGCGCGTAGCGTTTCGTCCGGCCCCCAGCCGCCGGTGGCAAAGCTCTGCGCCGCGATCATGTCAAAACCATTCCTGGCCGCGCGCAGATACTTCTCGCTGCCCAGCGTCAGATGCGCTTGCATCGCCGAGCATAGCGAATTCACATGGCTGTAAGCGTGCCGTCCTTCGAGATCGCTGCGCCCTTCCGCCAACGGATCGTAATACGCATCGTCGAGATATTGAAGCCCGAGCGCGCGATATTGCTCTCCCGCTCCGCGCTGGCAAGCCAGAAACAGGTTTTCGGAAATCGTATAGGACTCGTCCCACGTATACGAAACATCCGGATTCGAGCGCCATCGCTGCCCATGCTCGACCGCTTTTTTCGGCAAGTGCGGCAACGCCGTCTTCGTGGTTTCGTCCAGAATGGCGAAGGCATCGGGATCGCCCACGTACTTGTGCGAGTCAATCAGCCCGCACACCAGCTTGTCGTAGGTATAAGCGGGGAAGCGAGTGTTTTCGTAAAAGTCCCCGGCAATGGTTTTAGCGTACAAACGATTCAGCCGGAGAACCTTCTCGCGCGTCTCCGGCGATCGGTTGATGGCATACGAACGAGCGAGCGCAGAAACCCATTGCCCGAACGTGCATCCCGGGGCAAACCCAACTTCAAAATAGTCCTTGCTGTCCGGAGCGTATTGATACCAGCCGCCCAGGTCCTCGCCCGGCGCAGGCTGTCCCACCATTTGCCGGAACGGCTTGAGCAGGCTGTCTTCGCTCAGCCCCATCAGCAGCGCATGCGTTTCCGCCAACTGTTTTTCGTGCAGATCACTGGCCAGCGTCACATCACCGTAGCCGAATTCGTCGAGGGGAGGGGAAGAGACAGTTGCAGCGAAGCCTGGAATGCGATCAGTGATACGACCAGGGATGCGAAACGTGGAAACGAGGCAAGCCGCCGATGCAAGCGACGCCGAGTGCACAAACTTTCTGCGGGAAATTTCGCGTGAGGAAAACATCCGAACTCCCGTCCGCCCAGAGGACTGATCGCTGCCGAAGTGGCGGGTGAACGACCGATCCAGTCCGACAACCCTACCGCTCGTTCTCGCCCTCTTTATACATGTATTTGATGGCAGGCTTGTAGATCATCAGGTTCGGGCCGCCGTTGTCGCGGTTCACCTTAATGCACTGCCGGTCATACCACTCAATGACGCCGCGCACTTCCTCGCCGTCACGCAGCACAATCACCATCGGAGTGCGCGACTGCATCTGCTTCTGATAATAGAAATTCTCCGCGTTGGTCTGCTCCGGAGGCGTCAACTTTCGTCCACCGCCGCCCGTCGCCCCGCTTCCCATCCCAGAACCCCGGTCGCCGCGATCCCGGTCGTGCCGCTCCGGACGCTCTGCGCGCTCCCGCGCTTGCAACGGAGGCGAGTTGTGGTTGCCGTGGTTCTCCCCGCGCGGCAGAGTCGGCCGGATCAGCTTGCGGTTCGCAAAGTTTTCTTTCTCAGCGGATTCACCGGCAGGGACAGGTTGATCCATAATTTCCTTCATAGTAGCGCAACCCCAAGTACACCCGTTCGATACACGCATTTCCCACGCGCCTTCGCGCAAAACAATTTCCGAAACCCTGTGAATGTAATTTACGAAGGCGTGGAATTTTCACTTACCGTACCACAGGAACCGCCCCGAAACAATCCTGTCGTGCGGCACACAGCCAGCCGGTGTGCCGAAACCGAAACTGCGGTTGATTTTGGGTGGCGCAGCGCTTCAGCGCTGCGATAAGCGGCATGGCTGAGGTTCGGCTTCAGCCGCCGCGAGAATGTTCGGGGGAGGGAGTTGATGATCTCAGCAATTCTCCTGACGGCTCCCCTGACTTCGTGTTCGAAAGATCCACGCCTCTTCGTTCTTTCCCGCTCAACGTGACCGCCGCCACCAGCGACGCAACCATCACCACCGTCCACGACAGCACCGGCGGAAAGCTGCCTCCAAATCGGCTTTCCACTAGCTGGGCCTGCATCACTCCGTTTCGTGAGGAGAGCAAGTTCCCGAGTTGATAGGCCAGTCCCGGAAACGTCCCGCGCACCGCGGGCGGAGAAAGTTCATTCAGATGCGCAGGAATCACTCCCCACGCACCCTGCACCATGAACTGCATCAGAAAGCCGCCCAGCGCCAGCATGGCAACCGTGTGCGAATACGCCCACAAAGGAATCATCGGGATTGCGAGCAGCGCCGCGATCGCAATCGCCCGCCGCCGCCCGATTCGCTCCGACCACGTGCCAAAACAAATCCCGCCCAGCAACGCCCCGATGCTGCCGATCATCGAAACTGTCCTCACCGTCTGAGGCGTGAACAAATGATTCTTCTCCAGAAATGTCGGATACAGATCCTGCGTGCCGTGGCTGAAAGAATTGAACCCGAACATCAGCACTACCAGAAAAATAAAACTCCAGAAATACGTGGCAATGTCCTTGCCCACGTGCCGCTCCGCTTCGCTCGATACGCTGCCTTGCAGCCATGCTGGCGATTCATCCACTTTGCTCCGAATGTAAATCACCAGAAATGCCGGCAGCGCCCCAATCACGAACATTCCGCGCCAGCCCACGATCGGGAACAGCGTTCCGTAGACCGCGGCCGCGAGCAGATTTCCCACCACATACCCTTCCTGTAGCACGCCGGAAAAAAATCCGCGCCCTTCCGCGGGCAATGTTTCGAACGCCAATGCCGCGCCCACACCCCATTCTCCGCCCATCGCGATACCAAAGAACGCCCGCATGACCAGAAAAAAAGTCAGCGAAGGCGCGAACGCCGAAGCCAGTTCAAACACCGAATACGCAATGATGTCGACCATCAGCGTCGGACGCCTGCCAAACCGGTCCGCCATCCACCCAAACAGAAGCGCGCCCACCGGCCGCATGGCCAGTGTCAGAAAAATTGCTTCCGCGATGGCCGACACCTTCGTTTGAAACTGCGCCGCCAGCGCGTTCACGCAGAAAATCAGGATAAAAAAATCAAACGCATCCAGCGACCACCCAAGAAAACAGGCGACAAACGTATTCCTCTGCACTGGAGTAAGCCTGCGAAAATGTCCGATAAATTCCATTGTTTTCGAGTCGCCCCAGGTCCTGCGGATGCTAGCATATGTTTTTCAACCAACAATCAGAAATCAGCAATCAACAATTCTCTCCATGCCCGAACTCGACTCACCTCAGCGCCAGACGCCCGATTCGCTCATGCTCCCCGGCTTCTGGTATCGCGCCTTGCCCGCCGACCGCGTGCAGCGCAACCAGCTTCATCAGGCAACGCTCCTCGAAATCCCGCTGGTAGTCGGCCGCGACCGCCAGGGCCATCCCTTCGCTCTGCGCGACGCCTGCCCGCACCGCGGCATGCCGCTCCACGACGGCCACTTCGACGGAGCCAGCGTCGAGTGTCCCTACCACGGCTGGACATTCGACGCCCACGCCGGCCAGTGCCAGTTCATTCCTTCGCTCACCGCCGATCAGAATTTGAAAGTGGATCGCATCTACGCCGGCAGTTACCCCTGCGAGGAGCAGGATGGTTTCGTCTGGGTCTACATTCCCGAGCCCGGCCCGCAAGGCGCGGGATTCGCCAAGCCCGCCGCCGCTCCGCATCCCGCGCCGCAAATTCAGAAATTCACCGGCAAGTACAAGCTTGCCTATCTCACCGCCGACATGCCCGTCAGCGTCGATCACGGCATCATCGGCCTCATGGATCCCGCGCACGGACCGTTCGTTCACCAGGCCTGGTGGTGGCGCAGCCGCCACAGCATTCACGACAAGCAGAAAAATTTCGAGCCCATCCCCAACGGATTCCGCATGAGCGCCCACACTCCCAGCTCAAACTCCGCGCCCTACAAGCTTTTGCGCCTGTATGCCGCCGCAGACTCCGTCACCACTACCATCGATTTCGTTTTGCCCAACCTGCGCAGCGAGACCATTCGCGCCGGAAAATTCTGGTTCTCAAGCTTGACCACAGTCACGCCCATCACGCGCAATCATTGCCGCATCGACGTGGTCGCCGCCTGGAATATTTTCCGCTGGGTCCCGTTCGGGCCAGAATTATTGAAATTTGTTTTCGCGAAGTTCGTCGAACAAGACCGCCGCACCATGGAGATGCAAGCCGAAGGTCTGAAGCACAATCCGCATCTAATGCTGATCGACGACGCCGACCGCCCCGCAAAATGGTATTTCCAGCTGAAAGCCGCTCACCTGGAATCGAAACGCACGGGCGAAGAGATGAAGCACCCCCTGCCCGGCCCAGTCACGCTGAAGTGGAGAAGCTAGACCGTGCAGGACGGACACCCTTGTCCGTCGCTTTTGTTCTTGGTTGTTGCTCTCACCGCTCACTCGGCTACCAGCCAGTCCATCGCGGCTTCCCGCGTCTTGAACGTCGGCAACTCGCGCTGCGAAAAACTCTTCAGATGTTCGTAAAATATGTGCGGCAACGTCTCCGTCCCCACCCAAGCCGACCGCTTCACATGCGGACGGTCGAGCACTGTATCCCGCTTGAGTCGCTCGATGGCGCTGCGCTCAAACTGCGCGCCCGTAAAATCCGCGAGCAGCAGCACCGACCCTTTCGGCTCGGCCGTCACATAACTGGGAACCAGCCGCGACAGCGTTTCCAATTCCTCAGCCGTGCAGTGCGAACAGTCCGCCAGCAAAATCTGCTTCCCCTTATGTTCAATGAACCGAATACGGTCCGCCATAAGAAACTCCAGACGAGGAATCGAAACCAGAAACAGAAGCCGAAAACTGACCCCTGACCACTGATCCCTGCTTTCCTCACCCCAGCAACCCATCCACAACCCCATACACCCCGTCCAGCGCGGCATCCAGCGCACCAGTATCTTTCCCGCCAGCCTCCGCCAGATCCGGACGCCCGCCACCCTTCCCGCCAACTTTCTGCGCCACGGGCCCAATCACTTTTCCAGCCTGCACGCGCGCAGTCAAATCTTTCGTGACGCCGACGATCAGCGACACGTTCCCGTTCGACGCCGACCCCAGCACCACCACGCCCGACCCGATCTTGTCGCGAAGCTGATCGACGAGCGTCCGCATCTGCGTACGCTCCAGATTATCCACACGATGCGCCAGCACCTTCACGCCCTTCACTTCTTTCACTTTTTCGGCAATGGCGGCCGCGCCAATCGATGCCGACGCCGACTTCATCCGCACCTGATCCAGTTCGCGCCCCAGCCGTTTTATTTCCGCGTCCTTCTTTTCCAACTCCGCCTTCAACGCATCAGCCGGTGAGAATGAAGTCTCGTTGTCAGGAACCGAATCAGAAGAGGCTGCCCCATCCTTTCGCGTTTTGTGCGAAGGGGTGGGAGACACGAACGCGGACACCACATTCTCAAGTTCATGATCTCTTCGGAAATGTTGCAAGGATCCTTCCCCGGTCACCGCCTCCACGCGCCGCACTCCCGACGACACGCTGCCTTCTTTCAGAATCTTGATCAGCCCAATCCCCCCGGTCGCAGCCGTGTGCGTCCCTCCGCAAAGTTCGGTAGAAAAATCCCCAATGCGAACCACGCGGACCTTGTCGCCATACTTTTCCCCGAACAGCGCCATCGCGTGATACTTGTTGATGGCCTCGTCGATGGGCACGTCGGTAAGCGTCTCGACTTTTATGTTGCGCAGCACTTCCTTGTTGATGATGTCTTCAATGTCCTGCAACTCTTCGTCTTCCACCGCCGCGAAATGCGAAAAATCAAATCGCAAATGGTTCGGCGCCACCAGCGACCCTGCCTGCTTCACATGCTTCCCCAAGACCTCACGCAGCCCCGCATGCAGCAAATGCGTACCCGTGTGATTGCGCATGGTAGCTTCGCGAACGTCGGTGTTGACGACAGCGTCGACCCTATCCCCGACCTTGAGGGTGCCCCATTTCTCGCGCGTATTTTGCGCGAGAAGTGGGGACTTCATAACCACCTGATGCGCCCGCACCCCCTGAATCGGCGAGTAACATCCCTTCACCTCGGCGACGACAGTATTGTGATCGTCCGAATAAAACCATCCCCGATCCCCAACCTGCCCACCCGACTCGGCATAAAACGGCGTGTGATCAAGAATGACCTCGCCTTCCTCGCCCGCCGAAAGCTGCTGCACTCCCTGTCCGTTGTGAATAATGGCAAGCACCTCGCACCCGTCCGACCGAGTCTGCCAGTAGCCTTCAAATTTAGAGGTGGGCAACTTCTGATAAGCAGGATTCGCCGTCTGCTTCGCCGCGCCCTTCCAGGACGCGCGTGCACGTTCGCGCTGTTCAGCCATGGCGTGGTCAAACCCCGCCTGATCAAAACGAATTCCCTGATCGCGGCAAGCGTCCTCTATGAAATCTTTCGGAAGGCCGAACGTATCGTAGAGCCTAAACGCCGCCGCTCCGCTAAGCACCGGTTCCTCCGGAACTGCGCGACCCACTTCGGCAACGCCGGCGTTCTTCCAGGTGGTTTCAACAGTCTTTCCCA
Organism: Candidatus Sulfotelmatobacter sp.; assembly: GCA_050014115.1. Taxonomy (GTDB): domain Bacteria; phylum Acidobacteriota; class Terriglobia; order Terriglobales; family Acidobacteriaceae; genus Sulfotelmatobacter. The sequence continues at coordinate 26,508 of JBEKDY010000038.1, forward strand.
CTTTCAGCCTTTGTGCTTCTTGAAGCCTTGCGCGAGACAGTTCCTGTTCGAGCGTACTCAATCCTAGATCCAGCGTATGTGCAAAACGAGCTTCCTCGGACAGAACGATTTTGGAGATCCGCCCCCCTGTCTCTTTCAGTTCAGGATACGCATCCTCCATTAAGTCGCGCACCGCGAAAACCATCTCGTGCAGAAACGGCTTCGTCTGCCCGAGCAGTCTTCCGTGCGTGATCGCCCGCCGAATGATCTTCCGCAGCACGTACCCGCGGCCGTCATTCGCCGGAAGCACTCCATCCGAAATCAGAAACGTTGCCGCCCGCGAGTGATCCGCAATCACGCGCAGGGAAGCTGCTGACTTCGCTTTGGCTTCTTTCTCCAGCTCTTTCGTGAGCGAAGTACCCGTTAACTCCGCCGCCCGCTTGATCAGCGGCATAAACAAATCCGTCTCATAATTCGAAATCACACCTTGCAGCACCGCCGTCACGCGCTCCAGCCCCATCCCCGTATCAATCGATGGCTTTGGCAACGGATTCAGTTTCCCGCTCGAATCGCGGTCAAACTGCATGAACACCAGATTCCAAATCTCGACATAACGTCCGCAGTCGCACGAAAACGCACAATCCGCATGCCCCTGATCGGACGCCGCCGGCCCCATGTCGTAATAAATTTCGCTGCAAGGACCGCACGGCCCGGTATCGCCCATCTGCCAGAAATTGTCTTTCAGCCCTCCGTCGAAAATGCGATCCTTCGCCACGCCCTGCGCAACCCACAGGTCATAAGCCTCGCGATCGCGGGGAACAGGCATCGGCTCGCCCGACCCTTCGAAAATCGTCACATACAACTTCTCCTTCGCAATCCCAAACCACTCCGGCGAAGTGATCAGCTCCCACGCGTAAGCAATCGCATCTTTCTTGAAGTAATCGCCAAACGAAAAATTGCCCAACATCTCGAAAAACGTGTGATGCCGGTTGGTGAACCCCACGTTCTCCAGATCGTTGTGCTTGCCCCCGGCACGCACGCATTTCTGCGAAGTAGTGGCGCGGGAGTAGTCGCGCTTCTCCAGCCCCAGGAAAACGTCTTTGAACTGGTTCATCCCCGCGTTAGTGAACAGCAGCGTGGGATCGTTCTGCGGAACGAGCGACGACGAATGAACTTCCCTGTGCGGACGTTGTTTCTGCTGCACAAAAAAATCCAGGAATTTGCGGCGGATTTCCGAACCAGTCAGCATGAAGGATTAATTCTAAATGAAAACAGTTCTTTGCCCAGTTGGGCGCGGGCAAAGAATTCAACCGCAACGGAAAGACAAATCCCAAACCAATATCGAAACCTCTGTGCCCTTTATGGTCAATGCCGTTCCGCTACTTCGCCGCGTCGACGGTCTTCTCCGTTCCTTTCTTCACGCCGCTGCCTGCGGACTTCGCGTCCGTCTTGACCGCAGCGCCCGTTTTCGTCGCGGCTTTCGCGGTAGCCTTGCTGGTCTTGTCGGCGGCTTTCTCCGTGCCTTTCGTGGCGGGCCTGGTGTCTTTTTCCGTGCCCTTGGTCGCAGTCCGTGTGTCGTTCGCCACATTCTTCGCGGCGTTCTTGGTGGCGAGTCCGAATTTCTTCGCCGCATTCCCGATAACCCTGCCCGTGTCAGCGGCAGATTTCGCCGTGTCCTTTGCACCAGACTTGGCGGCGTCTCTCACGGATGTCCCATCGCCGGCAGACTTGTCTTTGCCCGAAGCCGCTGTGTCCTGGCCGTAAACAAACACCACCGTCGCGAACAAAGCCCCCACGAGAATCGCTCCCCACTTCGTGTTCACAGGATCCTCCTCAACTTGTGGCGGATTGGTTTTGCAGTATGCAACACTTCGCCAAGTCGGCGCAAATCGGGCTCACGCCGATTCGCTTTCCAAAGCGCTCAGCGTTTCCTCATCCACATCCCACTTCTTCAGGATCGTGAAAATAGTTTTCATACCGAACCCGGCACGCGCCAGCTGACGAAAAATCCGCGCCGTCTGCTTTTGGTCTTTCGGCTTCTGCAGCCGCTTCTTGCGAAGATATTCGCGGGCCTGCTTCTCGTCACTCACTCCCTCATAGGCAGCTTCCACGGCCTTTTCGATCACCGAACCATGCACACCCCGCGTCTTCAAATCCGTGACCACGCGCATGCGCCCCAGTTTCAGATTATCGCGACGCAGCGAAGAGTAATACGCCGCATAGTGCGCGTCGTTCAAATATCCCTGATCCTTCAACCGCCGGATCACCAGTTCGATCAGCGTCTGCCCGTACTCCGACTCCGCATCCTCCACGCGCGCCCGCATCAGCCGCTTCAACTCAGCCACAGTCCGCATGCGCCGTGCCAACGCCCCCACGGCATATTCGTAGAGCTGATCTTCAGAATAAGATTTCTTCTTCGGACGCGAGAACGCCATGCCCTAACGATAGCCCTAGTGAGTCCCGAGTCGCCAGTCCCGAGTCGCGAGTCGGACAGTGTCGCATGAAAAAAGGGCGCGCAATAGCGCACCCGAGAAAGGAGGCAACCGAATGAAGAAGGCAACTCTCTAAATTCCCGAAGCCCGAAGCCCGAAGCCCGAAGCCCGAAGCCCGAAGCCCGAAGCCCGAAGCCCGAAGCCCGAAGCCCGAAATTCCTACCGCCCAAACCCCGCCGACTGCATCGACTGCCGCGAAATATCCGCGGTCGACGCAATGCCCTGCATGCGCAGCTTGAAGTCGTCGGCGTTCGAAGCATTTTCCAGCGCGGTTTCGTAATTGACCAGCCCCGCGCGGAAAAGATCCCACAGCGACTGATCGAAAGTCTGCATGCCGTACTGCGACGTGCCGGCCGCAATCGCGTCGCGGATGGCGCGGGTTTTTTCCGGCACTAGAATACATTCGCGAATGTAAGCCGTGTTGATCATCACTTCCACCGCGGGCACGCGCCCCTCGCCGTCGCAGCGCTTCACCAACCGCTGGCTCACAATGGCGCGCAGCACAGCCGCCAACTGCATGCGAATCTGCTTCTGCTCCGGCGGCGGAAAAATCGAAATCACGCGGTTCACCGTTTCCACCGCGTCCAGCGTATGCAAGGTCGAGAACACCATGTGGCCGGTTTCGGCCGCGTGCAGCGCCGTTGAAATCGTCTCCAGGTCGCGCATTTCGCCTACCAGAATCACGTCTGGATCCTGACGCAGGGAAGCGCGCAACGCCGCCCCGAACGAAGGCGTATCCACCTGAATCTCGCGCTGGTTCACGTATCCCTTTTTATCGCGATGCAGAAATTCGATTGGGTCTTCAATCGTAACAATATGTTCCGCGCGCGAGGAGTTCACGCGATCGACCATCGCCGCCAGAGTCGTCGACTTGCCGGAACCGGTAACGCCTGTCACCAGCACCAGCCCGCGCGGCATGTCGCAAATCTGCTCCACCACCTTGGGCAAAAATAATTCGTCGAGCGCGCGAATCTTCGTGGGAATCACGCGCAGTACCAGCCCCACGTTGCCGCGCTGCTGGAAAATGTTCACACGGAATCGCCCCAGTCCGGCAACGCCGTAGGCCATATCGATTTCCGTGGTCTCTTTGAATTTTTGTTTCTGGCGCGCCGACATCATGCTGAACGCCATGGTCAGCATGTCTTCCGCGCTGATGCGCGGCTGGTCGGTCAACGGCACCAGTTCGCCGTCAATGCGCAGATGCGGGTAGTT
>JBEKDY010000039.1:0-22007 GCA_050014115.1 Candidatus Sulfotelmatobacter sp.
CCGCCCACCATGTCTCCGTAAAGCGTGCAGTATCCCACGCCAAGCTCGCTCTTGTTGCCGGTGGAGAGGACGATGGCGCCAAACTTGTTCGAAAGCGCCATCAGGATCATGCCGCGGGCGCGCGACTGAAGATTCTCTTCCGTCACATCTTCCTTGTATCCGCTGAACACGCCCCGCAGCGTTTCTCGATAAGCCCCGTAAGCCTGGTTGATCGAAAGCAGTTCGAACCGGATGCCGAGATTCTTGGCCAAGGTACGGGCATCGTCGATGGAACCCTGTGATGAATACGGGCCAGGCATGCCGACGCCGATCACATTCTCGGGACCAACCGCGTCGGCAGCGATCACCGCGGTGAGCGCTGAATCAATGCCGCCACTCAGTCCGATAATCGCCTTCTGAAAGCCGCACTTCTGAATATAGTCGCGCGTCCCCAGCACCAGAGCGCCGTAAACGCTGGCCTCATCGCCGGCGACTTGTTCGTGCATATCCCCGGTCAGCGTCTTCGAGTCGAAGGTGATCAGGTCTTCTTCAAACGATCGCCCCTGGGCAATAACATTACCCTCGGAATTCAGCACCAGGCTGGAGCCGTCAAATACCAGGCTGTCGTTGCCGCCGACCTGATTGACCATCACCACGGGAACTTTGTGCTGGCGGGCAATGCTGGCCAGCATGTCGCAGCGAAGCTGCCGTTTGCCGATCCAGAAAGGCGAAGCCGAAATATTCAGTACAAAGTTGCCACCGGCGCGAATCAGCGCATCGATGGGATCGAGCGGGTAGAGCCGCTTCAGCCAGAACTGTTTGTCGTTCCAGGCATCTTCGCAAATCGTCAGCGCCATGCGGTTACCGCAGAAGGAAAATAACTCCTGTGCTTTGGCAGGAGCGAAGTTCCGCATCTCGTCGAAGACATCGTAGGTGGGCAGCAGCATTTTCGACTGTACGAACGCCACTTTGCCATCCATCAGCAGCGCGGCGGAGTTCCGCACCGCCTTACCCGTTTCCGAGTCGGCTGGCGTCACCACACCACAAATCACAGCAATGCCGTGAGTTTCACCCGCGATCCGGTCGAGCGTTTCACGGTTACGCGCAACAAATGAGGGACGCTCGACAAGATCACGCGGCGGATATCCACACACCGAAAGCTCCGGAAAAAGAATCAATCCCGCGCCGTCGGCCTGAGCGCGGCGCGAAAACTGGATGATCTTGGCCGCGTTCCCGGCAAAATCTCCAACCGTAGGGTTGATCTGTCCCAGCGCAATCTTCACACTTCAAGTGTAAAGCCCGCCGCGGTCCAGGGCCAAGTCGCAGAGACTTGACGGCGCTGTTAGCATGTCAGGTGCGCGATGAAGAATGCGGCAGAAATCGACAAAAAGCGTTAACATTAACGATTTGGTAGAGGCTTTTTGACCATTTCTCGAAAGAGGAGAATTCATGATTTTGCCGGCTGGCCCCCCCTGCGCTAGGCGCTTGCTGTCCGCGATTGTTGTTCTCGCTAACATCGTTCTCGCGTGTGTTCTCTTTCCGTCGCGGCTGCAATCGCACCCGCAAGGCAAGCTTTCCCCGCATCCCTGGATGAACAGCTCGCTTTCGCCCGACGAACGCGCCGCCATGGTGCTGAAGGAAATGACGATCGACGAAAAGATCACGCTGCTGCACGGCACCGGGATGCAGGGCCTGAGTCCCATGAGTCCCCTGGCCGTGCACTCGAACGGCGGCGCGGGATACGTTCCTGGAATTCCACGCCTAGGCATCCCGGCGATTCAAATGTCGGACGCGGCCTATGGCGTGCGAAGCAGCGGCGAGAATGGCCGCTACTCCACGGCTCTGCCGGCCGATGTGGCGAGCGCGGCGAGTTGGGATCTCGATGCCGCTTATGAATACGGCGCGCTGATCGGCCGCGAGTTGCGCGCTCAGGGCTACAACATGACGCTGGGCGGCGGCATCAACCTGACCCGCGAACCCCGCGATGGCCGCACGTTTGAATACCTGGGCGAAGATCCGGTGCTGGCCGGGAAGATGGTGGGCTCGGTAATGAAGGGCCTGCAGGCACAACACGTCATCGGCGACATCAAGCATTACGCGCTCAACGATCAGGAGAGCGGCCGCAATGCAGTCAACGTGAACATCGATAAGCGCGCCGCGCGCGAAAGCGATTTGCTGGCTTTTGAAATTGGAGTGCACGAATCGAATGCGGGCGCCGTGATGTGTTCCTACAACCGCGTCTGGGGCGATTATGCATGCGAGAACAAATATTTGTTGACTGATGTGCTGAAGAACGACTGGAAGTTTCCCGGATTTGTTGTGTCGGACTGGCAAGCGACGCACAGCGATGCGAAAGCTTCAGCCGCGGGACTCGATCACGAAGAGCCGGGCGAAGTTTTCTACGGCGATAGGATGAAAAAAGCTGTGGAGTCAGGCAAGGTGCCGGCGGCTGAGCTGGACGAACACGTACGCCGCATCCTGCGCTCCATGTTTGCCTGCGGCGTGGTCGATGATCCGCCGGTAAGGGGCGTGGTCGACGTGATGGGCGGCCTGGAGGTCGCGCAGAAGATCGCGGAGCAAAGCATTGTACTGCTCAAAAATGATCTGCTCAAAAATGACCGGGCCATCCTTCCCCTCGATGCTTCCACAATTCACAGCATCGCGGTGATCGGCCCACATGCCGATGTCGGAATGATCTCCGGCGGAGGTTCGGCACAGGTGGACCCGCCGGGCGGAAACGCGATTATGCCGCCGGGCAAGGGTCAAACGCACTGGCAGGACCATATCTGGTTTCCGACGTCGCCGCTGAGGGCGATTCGCGCCAAGGCTCCGTCGGCCAACGTTCAGTATGATTCGGGCGCTGATCCTGCGTCCGCCGCCGCTTTGGCGAAATCGGCGGACGTGGCCGTGGTATTCGCATATCAGTGGGAGAGCGAGGGCATGGACCTGGATAGCCTTACACTTCCAGAAAATCAGGACGCACTGATCGCACAGGTCGCAGCCGCGAATCCGCGAACGGTGGTGGTGCTCGAGACCGGCACGGCCGTGACTATGCCGTGGGCGGATCAGGTCGGCGGCATTCTGGAAGCCTGGTTCGCCGGCAGCCGCGGCGCCGAAGCCGTCGCCAATCTCCTGTTCGGCGATGTGAACCCGAGCGCGAAATTGCCGATGACCTTTCCCAGGAGTGTTGCCGACTTGCCGCATCCGGAGATCGTGAAGCCCCCGCGACAGTCCCAGGGCGGAGGCTGGAAGAGGATTGCGGCCGGCCTGCCGGCATTCCAGGTCACCTACAATGAGGGCGTGAAAGTCGGATACAAGTGGTACGACGCCGAGAATAAACCGGTTCTGTTCCCCTTCGGCTACGGACTTTCTTATACCTCGTACTCCTACTCGAATCTCGCCGTCACGCGAGGCAAAGGCGACGTGCACGTGAGCTTCACCGTAACCAACACGGGCGCGCGGCCGGGCGCGGAAATCGCGGAGGTCTATGCTTCTCTGCCAGCCGCTGCTGGCGAGCCGCCGAAGCGTCTGGTGGGGTGGAGCAAGATCAAACTTAACGCGGGAGAGAGTAAAGAAGCTTCGGTAGTGGTCGACCCGAAATATCTTTCGATCTTTAACGTCGACAAGAACACCTGGCAGTTGCTCCCGGGCGACTACACGATTCTGGTCGGCGGTTCTTCGCAGAGCCTGCCGCTGAAGGATTCGGTCAGCCTGAAATAGCGGAGTGAGGTAACGACCGGAAAATAAACGAACCGCGCGCTTCACTGCGGAAACGAAGAACGGGAGCCGTGGCTGCCGTTTTTTTCACCAGCGGAAAGATCGCGCATGCAGAGCCGCGTTAGATCGTTCCCGCCGCACTGCTCGATCTGCGTCATGGGCAGGTCTTGCGGACGAACCACATACTTGCCGTCTTCCATGGCTTGAGCGGAATCGGCGGAGTCGATGGCCACAGGGCTGCCCGGTCGCACACGAATCCGAAACTGCCCCGAGGCAGGCTCGTAGTTGGAATACGTGAAACATCGTCCAATACAAGCACGATCCACGATGTGATTGATGAATGGGACCCGCGAATCCCGCGGCGCAGCGATGGTTTCGATCACGCGACGTCCGTAGGGCAAAGTCTTCGTCATCTCTCCGACCTGATCTTCCATTCTGTTTAGCGTGCCGGTGTCTCCGTGCAGGAACGAGAAAAAAATAGCCGCGCACACTCCAAGGCCAATAAGGTGCCAACTGCGGGGTTGGACCGATCCGAGAATGCACAGGCCGAGAATTCCGGTCACTGCAGTCAATCGCGCGACTGGAAATCCGATCGGCGCGGCATACCACGGCAAGTAAATCAGTTCCGGAATCATCGCCGCCACGAAAAGAAGGATCGCCCACAACTCCAGCGCGATGCGGAATGACCACACCGGTTCGCTGCGCTTCCGTTGCTGTACCCGGCCATGGATAAAGCAGACACTGCCGAAAATGAGCGCGATCCATGTCGGAATTAAATAGCGGTTTCCGTACAGTATCAACTGGTCGGCTCCGTTCAGCAAATAGAAGAACGCGGTGTCCCAGTAGGCGACGCGAAAATGTCGGACGATGTACCAATGCAACGCCAGCACCGCCAGCAACGCCGATGCAAACACCATCCAACGGTACCAACCGCTGCCCTTTTCGGCGAGTTGGATGTACACCACCATTGCCACCAGACTGAAGAAGCCCATGGGGTGGGCCATCAGCGCGAGGCCGCTCAAAGCAAGTGCAGCGAGCCAGTCAACCGCCTGGCCCCTCCAGAAGAGCGCCGTTGCAAAGAAGGCGAAGCCCAGCGATAGGTAGTAATTCATGAAGCCCATCTGGAAAGTCCAGCCGTAGGCGATCATGGCGACGGCAGGAATCAGAAACCACGGGGGACGCCACGTAGCCGCCGCGATGAACGCAAACGCTCCCCAGAAGAAAATCAACACGCACGCCGACACAACAATTTTATCCGCGGCAGCGAATCCCACGGAGCCGCCCAGCTTGGCCAAGGCGACATCGACAAGAACGTTGTTCCACTGCCGCACCAGATAGAGCCCGGGCGCATCTCCCCGCGCAATCAACTGCGCCAGCCACGCGTTATAGGTGTGGCTGGCGAGGTCGCCAGCTTCGATGTGCTGGTGCCAGAAACAAGGCAAGAGTACCGCCATGGAAATTGCCACGATCGGCAGCCATCGATCGGCCGCGAATTTCAGGGCGCAGAAGGAGAGCGGCCTTGGGCGATTGCCGGAAATTATTCCGGAATTTGGTGAACAAACATTGGCGTTCATTGAATCCAAGTCAGGTGATCGTAAGTCGAGTGATCGTAAGTCGGAGCGACCACCGGAGCGGGCGTCAATCGCAGTGTCACTCGGCGCGCAGCCTCAGTCGTCGTCTTTGTCCGCTGGAAAAACCGTGTGCTGCGGCGCAGGCATAGGAGCGTCGCCCTTCTGATCACGCCACAGCACGCGATTCAACCGAGTTGCTCCGGCCGCGTCCGGCCGTGAGAAATCCATCTTGGACGAAATCTTCGCGCCCGGCGCCGTGCGCTTGTTGACTTCGTAAATCAAGCCATTCTTCAGATTCCTGTTGTCTACCGTATACGCAGGCTGATCGCCGGCTCCCGTAAACAATGATCCCATCAGCGGTGCATAGGCGTCGTTCTGATTCATCGGAGGCAAACCCAGCAGCGTCTCCAGCGTGTGAATCACGTTCACCGTAGTGTAGAAACGATGCTCGAGATAAGGTTGCGCGGCCGATCCCGGAGCATATTTGCTCACTACAAAAGCAATCGACCGGTGCGCGTCCACATGGTCGGCGCCGTCCTGAGCATCATCTTCCAGCACAAAGATGGCAGTGTCATCCCAGTAAGGACTGTGCGAAACCGCATCCACCACGCGGCCGAGCGCCAGATCGTTGTCCGCCTCCGAGGCCGCCGGACGCGGCAGATCGGGCCGCGTGCCACCTGTGTGATCGTCGGGCAGATATAACAAGACGAACGCCGGCAACTGAAAATCCGGTGCTTCGTTTTCTTTCCGTGCCCGCACGAACGCCGAGAACTCGTTCAAGAATTCATCCGCCCGCAACTGGTCGGGGTACTCCGTATTGAAATCCGGAAACAGCGGATCGAAATGATCGCGCAGCGCCGCCTTGGTTGGCTTCACGCCACTGAACAACGGCACAGACCACGGCCACGGACTCGGCCCCGCATGCGGATCTCCCACGTTCTGAGGCAGCAACTCCCCCTTGTGAACCGCTGTCCGCGGGCAGCGCGCTTCCTGACCCGAAGGAGTTCCCTGCTTCGGCGTCGCCGCTTTTTTCTTCTCGTTGCACCATTCGGCGTTCACAAACTCGCCGTAGTCGCGGTACGTCAGCCCATGCTTCGCAACGTTATCCCAAAGAAATCCGGTGGAAGGATCGTCAACGTCCGGCTGATTATGTTCGAGCGGATATTCGTCGGCCACCTGCCCCTGAAAATCGTACGTGCGTTCCTTGCCGCGATAAGCAATCTGCCAGGTCTTCTCGTTGTAATCGCTGGTGATGGCAGCCGTCGACCATAAGTGCCCGTCGCCGGAAACTTCGCCGCTGTCATAGAAATTATCGAGCACGCCGAACTGCAGGGCCAGCTTGTGCTCGTTGGGCGTGATCTCTTCTCCATACATAGTGATCGAAGGATCGCCGTCGCCCGCTTTCAAGTCGCCCAGTATCTGATCGTAGGTGCGGTTTTCCTTGATCACGTAGATCACGTGCTTGATCGGGTTGGAGCCCTGCGCAAACGAAATGGTTCCGGGGTCGGAGTGCAGGAGGTTGTCGTGCTCAACAATGCGCGTGAGTTCAGGAAGCTTCGTGAGCGTCGATGAAATGTTGAGGCGCGCAATCGATCCCTTCAGCAGAGTAGGAATGTACGGATGATCGCGATGCCGCTTTTCGTAGGAAGTTTTCCCCATGCCTTTGTTGGGGCCAGCGCCTTCGCCTTTAGCAGTCGCGATCAGCAGGTCATCGCCGTGAACGGCCAGGGCGCTCGGATACCAGTCAGTGGGAATGAAACCGATGACCTTTCCGATCTCATCTGCTTTCGTTAGTTCGCCGCGCGCAAAAACATTGTCGATCACGGCAATTGCATTCATGGATGAGCAAGCCACAAAGAGCTTACTTCCATCCTCTGATCGCGCGAGCGCGGTCGGATATATTCCGGCGAACTTTCCTTCGGCGGTGACCAACGACTGCGTAAATACATCGTCAGAGCCAGTCGGAATTAGCGCTATCTTGTCGTCGTTCGAGAGCGCCACATAGAGCCAGCGCTCATCCGGGCTGAGGACCATGGCTGTCGGATGTGTTCCGGGAGCTAAAGGATCCTGGGGCTTCCGCAGGTTTATGCGCGGCACCACAACCTTTCCGTTCGCCAGATCCAGCTCCGCCACTTGCGAAGCATTCCACAAGCTGCACCACGCCCGCTTTCCGTCCTTTGTCGCCACGCACGTATAGGGGAATAACGACGGCACCAAGTCGTCCCCGCGAAAATTGAACGTCTTCAGAACCTTGCCCGTCGCCGCGTCGATCTGCACCACGTTGTCCGAAAGATTGTTCGCGACCAGCAGCGTGTCGCGCCCCGCCGCAACCACCAGAGCCAAGCCCGCAGGATACGGAATCGCCGTACCCGCGGGCGTCTTCTGCAGGCCGATGGCAACTTTCTTCCCCGCTGCCAGCCTCTGCGGAGCAATCGGGATGAAACGCTCGGGCGCAACTTTCCCTTGTGCCGAAAACGAGTAGACCGCAATGCCGTTTCCCGTGTTGCCCGCCTTCTCGCCGGTAGGGTCGGTCACCGATCCCACCGAGGCGTATAGGTGCTTGCCGTCCGAACCAAAAACCAACCCAAGAAAATAACTTTGGTACGACTCGTCGCTCAGCCGCGCGTCGGGATAATCGACAAGATGATTATTCGTGAGATCGAGGATGGCGATCGACTGGTGGGCCAGGCTCTCCTGGGTTCCGTAGCCGTCGTTGAGCAGCGCGGCGTATCGGCCGTCGGGGCTAAGCGCAATCGTGGCGGGAAAACTGTTCGTGCTGCCGATCTTCCCCGGGGACGGGACAGTCAGCAGTTTACTGCTCGGCAGATTGACGGGCGGACGATCGGCGGGCGGCGCAGATTGCGCGGAGGCGATTCCGAGCGTGCCGAGAAAAGATAAGGCGATGCAAATAAACTCACGGCGGGCGGAGCGGATCACGGTGCCTCCGGGCAGAGAACAGGTTCAGAATGAAATCGAGATGAGCCTAATGCAAGTCAGACCGGGCGGTCAAAGCCGGAAGTGTGACGGCTCGTAAAATTCGCGGACGGTGACAACCAAAAAACCAGTCGAGCTTCGCTCGATGGACGGCCGGGAGCCTGCCCTGAGCGACGTCGAAGGGGCGGCTGTCCCCACATGAGCATCGCCCATTCCCCGCGGTGCTATAGCCCCGACACCCGAGGAGTCCGTCGCGTGGGGTCGGACGACTCCGAAGGCTCCACGCCCACGTTGTGACGCACGTCGGCGCCCTGCACCCAGAAGATTACGTCTTCAGCAATGTTGGTAGCGTGGTCGGCGACGCGCTCCAGGTTGCGGGCCACCAGCAGCGCGTCCAGAGCCTGGCGCACTACTTCCGGACGCTCGTTCATGGTCTTCACCAGCTGGATGAAAGCGTCGTCGCGCATGCGGTCAATCACGCTGTCCATTTCAAGCACGGCCTGCGCCAGTTCGACCTTGGCTTCGATAAACGATTCCAGCGAGCGCCGAACCATCGCACTCACCGCGGATCCCATGCGTGCGATATCTACGGGCAATTCCACCGCCGGCAACTCAGTCATATCCATCACGCGCTCGGCAATGTTGACGGCCTGGTCGCCCACGCGCTCGAGATCAGAATTAATTTTCGTCACTGCGAGAATGAAGCGCAGGTCTACGGCCATGGGCTGCTGCATCGCCAGCAAGTCGAACGCAGCTTCGTCGATCTCGCGCTCGACCGTGTTGATCAGGCCTTCGCCCTCGAGCACCATCTGGCAGCGAGTGAGGTCGCGCTCCACATATGCCTGGCGGGCGCGGTCCACCGCCTGCTCCGCCAATCCGCCCATGCGGAGCAGTTTCTCGCGCAACTCGTCGAGACCGTGTTGAAAACGCGTACGCATGATCCGAACCTTTCTTAATTCTTATCCGACCAGCCTTATTCGAGCCGGGCTTATCCGAAACGACCAGTGATGTAATCCTCCGTCTTCTTGTCTGACGGTTTGGTGAAAATCTTTTCCGTTTTGTCGAATTCGATCAACTTGCCCAGCAGGAAGAACCCCGTAAACTCGGCCACCCGCGCCGCCTGCTGCATGTTGTGGGTCACAATCACGATGGTATACCGCTCTTTGAGTTGAAAGATCAACTCTTCAATTTTTCCCGTGGAGATCGGGTCGAGCGCCGAGCAGGGCTCGTCCATGAGCAGCACTTCCGGCTCGACCGCCAGCGCCCGCGCAATGCACAGCCGCTGCTGCTGACCTCCCGAAAGGCTCGCTCCCGATTTCTTATGAATCTGATCTTTTACTTCACCCCAAAGCGCGGCCGCATCGAGCGAGCGTTCCACGATTTCATCGAGTTTGCGGCGGTCGTGAAACCCGTTGAGCTTCAATCCTGAAGCCACGTTGTCGTAAATCGACATCGTCGGAAATGGATTCGCTTTCTGGAACACCATGCCCACGCGGCGGCGCAGTTGCGTCGCGGAAGTGCCGTTGTACGCGTCGATCTCGCCAATTCGCACGCGACCGGTCACCCGCGCGTCGGGGATCGTCTCATGCATGCGGTTCAGGCAGCGGATAAAAGTCGACTTGCCGCATCCCGAAGGACCGATTAACGCAGTGGCGTGGTTGGCCGCAACCACCAGGTTGATGTCGTACAGCGCTTGGGCCTTGCCGTACCAGGCATTCAGTGTCTCGACCTGGATTCCAACACCCATAAATTATGCCGCTCCGAAAGTGCCGCGCCGCACCGCGTATCGTACCGCTGCGATCGAACCCACAATGAGAAGAATCAGCACCAGTGCTCCAGCCCAGGCCTGACGATGCCAGTCATCATAGGGCGACTTCGCATAGTTGAACACCTGAAGCGGTAAAGCCGCCGTGGGCTGGAGCAAGTTCAGATTCCAGAATTCGTTACCCAGCGTAGTGAACAACAGCGGAGCCGTCTCCCCCGCGACTCGCGCAAAGGCCAGCATCACTCCGGTAATTACCCCCGAAGTCGCGCTCCGCAAGGTGATTGAAAGCGTAGTCCGCCAGCGCGGGATGCCCAAGCCATAAGCCGCTTCCCGCAGCGCCTGTGGCACCAGCAGCAGCATTTCTTCGGTGGTGCGGCTGATGGTGGGGACCATCATGATCGCCAGCGCCACCCCGCCGGCCAGCGCCGAGAAATGCCAGCGCAAAACCACTATGGCGTAGGCCACAATGCCAATCACGATCGAGGGCACTCCGTTCAGCACGTCGGCGGTGAAGCGGACTGTATCGCCAAGACGGTTGCGTCCATACTCCGCGAGGTAGATGCCTGCTCCGATTCCGAGCGGAACGCCCAGCAGGCTGGCGACCCCGAGAATCATCGCCGAACCGATGATGCCGTTGGCCACGCCGCCGCCGACTTCGCCCGGCGGCTTCGGAGTCTGTGTCAGAAAAGCCCAATTCAGCGAAGCCAGGCCGCGATACAACAGGTACCCGAAAATAGCGACCAGCGGTACCAGAACCACGATCACCGTAAGAATCGCGATCCCCGTCATGGCATGGTCGGTCACCCGGCGCCGCAGGCTGATCGGCGGCACCTTGTGTTGCATTCCGGCAATGTCGGCAGCGCTAGACATGAGAGTTAGACATGAGAGTTAGACATGCGTGCTCGCAGGTTGGCCGCGCGTCACCGTCCAGACCAGCAGTCGCGCCAGCGTATTCACCACAATCGTCACCAGAAACAGAGCCAGTCCAATTTCAACCAGCGCCGACAAGTGTATGTTGCTCGTAGCCTCGGCAAATTCGTTTGCCAGGACGCTCGCCATGGTGTATCCCGGCGCGAAAAGCGAGCGCGAAATATCCGGGCTGTTTCCGATCACCATGGTCACGGCCATGGTTTCCCCGAGAGCGCGCCCCAGCCCCAGAATGATGCCGCCTACGATTCCGGCGCGCGCGTTGCGCAGCACCCCGATGCGGATCATCTCCCAGCGCGTGGCGCCCAACGCCAGCACCGCTTCGCGCTGATGCTGCGGCACAACCATCAGCACTTCGCGAGCAATCGACGAAATGATGGGGATGATCATGACCGCAAGAATAATCCCAGCCGCGAGCATGCCCGCGCCTAGCGACGGTCCGGCGAACAGTCCAGTCCAGCCCAGAATTTTTGGCAGGCCGAGGGTTTTTGCGAGAAACGGCTCGACGTAGTCGCTCAAGAGCGGAAGGAGCACGAAGATCGCCCACAACCCGTAAATTACGCTGGGAATTGCCGCCAGTAACTCCACAAAGAATGAAAGCGGTCCACGCAGGGCGCGAGGGCACATTTCGGTGGTAAAGACCGCGACTCCAACCGCCAGCGGAACCGCGATGATCAGCGCCAGAATCGACGAAACCAATGTCCCATAGATAAACGGAAACGCGCCAAACTGCTCGTTTACAGGGTCCCAGTTGCTGGTTCCGAAGAACTTGAATCCAAAGGCGTGCCAGGAAAGATTCGAGCGCACCACCAGTTCGTAGATGATAAGCGCCAGCAGCCCCAGAACCGCCATTCCGCAGACCACCATGGCGTACTTGAAAATGCGGTCGGGGGTTTCCCCGTCGGAAACCCGCAGCAGGGGCTCCGGCCGGAGAACAGAAGTGGTGTTAACCTTTGTCTCTGCAATGGGTTGCAGTCCGGGCATATCAGGCCGATGGAATGCGGGATTGGCCATTCGCAACCTTACCGTAGCAGATGGTTGTTACAAAAGTGTTAAAATTGCGCTGCTTTCTCGGATTCTCTTGCGCTGGGTACGAGTCACGGCGTGAAGGCGCACGGGTCACGTCGTGGTTCAACGAAAAAGTGGGATAACGAAAGAAGTAAGGCGGCACCTCCTTAGGATTGTTTTTTTTCGCAAAGTTCTATAGTTCGTCTCCCAACATCGGACTGAGTCAAATTTCGAATGGCGAAAGACCCTATCCAGTCTGTTTTTCACAAGCTTGAACGGGACCTGGTGAAAGTTTCCTCCAAGCAGAATGCCGAAAGTGTGCACCGCTTCCGCAGCGCTGCTCGCCGGCTTGAAACTCTGCTGGAAGAACTACTCCCGAAACAAGAGCGTGCCCAGCACAAGCTGCTGAAGGCATTGGGACGAATTCGCAAACGAGCCGGCAGACTGCGCGACCTGGACGTGCAACTCGCGGCATTGCGTAGCCTGAAGATTCCACAAGAACCGCGCCGCAAAAGTCAGCTGATGAATAGCCTGATTGAGCTTCGCGCGGAGCACGAGAAAAAGCTCCGTAAAGCGTTGAATAAAAAAGCCGTTCGTGAGATTCGAAGGCGCCTGAAACGCGCCGCGAAGGACCTGCGATCAGCAACAGTCGGCGATCCACTCTCCGTCGCCAGAAAAATGCTTGGCCAACCACCGCACCCCGATTCCCGAGGCACCCTGACCGAAGATTTGCTCCACCATTACCGCATTATCGGCAAGCGGGCGCGCTATATTGCCGAGTTGGCTCCGCCGTCTGCCGAGGCTACGGAATTCGTAGCCCAGCTCAAACGGATGCAGGACGCGGCGGGCGACTGGCACGATTGGTTCACCTTGACCCACACCGCGGCCAAGCGCCTCGGTGACGTGCATGAGTCTTCGCTGGTGGCCGCGCTCCACAATGTAACCGGAGCGAAGTTCCGCAACGCGGTGACGGCGCTCTCTACCCTGCAAGCAGTGCAGACTCCGCACAAACTCGCGCCTAAGCCCGGGGACGTAACTCGTCACGGAACGCAGCGCCAGGCACGCAAGACCACGCAGCCCGCAGCCGCCGATGCGGCGTAGCCCCCGGTCCGGTAGCGTCCAACGACTGCCCTCAGAACACTCCCGCCCCGAAATGGCTCAACATGAATTTCTTTGCGTCCTTTGCGGCTTTTCCTTTGCGAACTTGGCCGGTTAAAGTCCCTTGATTCGGACAAGAGCAAAACCCTTTAACCGCAAAATTCTCAAAGGAAAAGCCGCGAAGTACGCAAAGAAAAACTGCAAAGTGCGCGGAGAAACTCAAATTGAACCACCACCCCGCCCGCGCTGAACTCTATCCTTTCCGTCGCCTCTGCTTATACAATCGGTGACTTAGCCGATTACGGCAAGCTTCCTATGATTCGACTCCGAACGCTTCTGGTTTCGATCCTGATTTTGTCCGCTCCGCTTCTCTTCGTCTCCGCTCAGACCCAGGCCCAAGCCCCACCCCCGAACTCCGGCGACGTGGTGGTCACGGCGCGGGCGCGCGCTCTGCACGACTCCGCCCTTGTCGTGGATACGCATGCCGACACGCCGCAGCGTTTTCTCGACGAGAACTTCGATCTGGGCTCTACTGACCCGAACGACATCGGGCACATCAGCCTCGACAAGGCGCGGCGGGGCAATCTGGGCGCGGAATTCTTTTCCATCTGGGTTGATCCCGAAACAAATCAGGGGCATTTCGCCCGGCACACTTTTGATCTGATCGACTCCGTCTACGAGCAGGCGGCGCGGCATCCCGACCGCATGATGATGGCGTTCTCCGTGGACGATATTGAGCGCGCGCATAAGGAACACAAGCTGGCTGCGCTGATGGGCATAGAGGGCGGGCACTCGATCGAAAACGACATGCACCTGCTGCACGACTACTACCGTCTGGGTGTGCGCTACATGACGCTGAGCTGGTCGAACACCAACGAGTGGGCGGACTCTTCGGGCGACATCAATGATTCCAAGGTGCAGCACCACAACGGTTTGACCGACTTCGGCAAACAGGTTGTGATCGAGATGAACCGGCTTGGAATGATGGTAGACATTTCTCACGTTGCCGATAAGACTTTCTGGGACGCGATTGCTACCACGAAAGCCCCGGTGATCGCGTCGCATTCATCCGCGCGGGCGCTTACTAACGCGCCTCGCAACATGACCGACGAAATGCTGCAAGCGGTGGCCAAGAACGGCGGAGTTGTGCAGGTCAATTTTTTCAATGGCTTCATTGACCAGAACTTTCTCGATGCCGAGAAGGCGCAGGCCAACGACCAGGCCGCCGCCGTGAACGCCTACATGGCGCAGCGCAAAGCTGAAGGCAAGGAAGTCAACTACATCGAAGTCGATCGCATCGAGCGTGAGTGGATGGCCAAGATTCCGCGGCCGCCTCTGAAGGCGCTCATCGATCACATTGATCACGTTGCGAAAGTTGCGGGAATCGATCACGTCGGCCTGGGGTCGGATTTCGATGGCGTGAGCGGAGCCACGCCGCAGGGGATTGACTCCGCCGCGGATCTGCCGAAGATTACGCAGGCTCTGCTCGATCGCGGCTACAGCGCTGGCGACATCAAGAAGATTCTCGGCGGGAATATTCTGCGCGTGTTTCGTGAAGTGGAGCGCGTGAGCCACGAGATGCAGGCGGCACAACCGAAAACCACCCGTTGATTCGGGGCGACATTTCCCGTCTCGATGTGCATTGCGCATTCGAATGTACTT
Organism: Candidatus Sulfotelmatobacter sp.; assembly: GCA_050014115.1. Taxonomy (GTDB): domain Bacteria; phylum Acidobacteriota; class Terriglobia; order Terriglobales; family Acidobacteriaceae; genus Sulfotelmatobacter. Next base: position 14,662 of record JBEKDY010000039.1, read on the forward strand.
AGGCACCTTAACCATGTTTGCCGAGAGCGTGTACGTGCTTACTTCTATCTGCATCGTGGCCGTAATGTTTCTCGGCTTCGGCTACCTTATACTCTTCAGCCCGTCCCTTTACGTGGATATTCGCAACTGGCACTTTCGCAAATCCGGCTTTGAGCAGCGATTCACTCTTGAGCGCTGCTCACGCTTGCAGCACCGGGCAACCGGTCTGCCCTTGCTCGCGTTCGGGGCAATCATGTTGTACTTTGCAATCAAAAGCCTTTTTCATTGATCTTTCGAAGATCGCGAAATCTAGTGCAAGGCGGAAGGCGGTATGTTCAAAGTTGCCGCGTACCAGGTTGCGTCCTGACGGCGAAATTGTTTCGCGACGGAAGTTGGTGGCACAGGAAACGCCAGCCCAGGTGTCGTACAATGCAACGTCGGTTTCAGAGGCGGTTCCAGCTTGCCGGCCATGAGATTCATAGATTTCGAGGAGCATCCATGCGGAAAACTTTGGCACTCATAGCTTTCGTCTTTATGGCCGCGCTCGGATGGGCGCAGTCGGGATCGAGCGCGCAAACCGCGCCGGCTACCAAACCCACCACTGCGGCCCAATCGGGCGCGGCGACCAAGCCGGCGGTTCATCACGCCGCGGCTGTGACCACCGCTGTGATCGAAACCTCGGTAGGCAACTTGAATTGCACGCTCTTCCCCGACAAAGCTCCCCTTGGCGTCGCGAATTTCATTGGGCTGGCCAATGGTACGAAAGACTGGAAGAATCCAGTCAGCGGCGCGACCAAGCATGGCGTCCCGCTCTACGACGGCACAATTTTCCATCGCGTGATTCCTGGGTTCATGATCCAGGGCGGCGATCCGGCGGGCAATGGAAGCGGCACTCCTGGCTACGAGTTCAGGAACGAAGCATCTCCCGACCTGTTGTTCGACAAGCCCGGCCGACTGGCCTACGCAAACTCGGGTCCCAACACCAACGGCTCGCAATTTTTCATTACCGAGGTAGCCACGCCGCACCTAAATGGTGGCTACACCATCTTTGGTCAATGCGACGATGCCGCGGTTGAGTTGGTGAAGCAGATCGCGCACATGGCCCGCGACCCCAGCAATGACAAGCCATTCCGCACGGTGAAGATCATCCACATCAGGATTGTGCGTGGCAGTTCGGCCACGCCAGCCAAACCAGCGGGCGCGAATGTAAAAAAACCGGCGGCCGCAGCGCCGGGCAATCCAAACTAGCTTTTCCACGGCATCATAGAGAGATTCTCCGAGATCCAGAATGGCTTTTGGCATGACCAAGTGGGCTTTCGTTTTGACCGTTGTGATGTTGGGCATGGCTCCTGGCGTTTGTGCGCAGACACTTCCTGTGCCGCCACGCGATACGCCTGCTCAGACGCCGACGGACGCTCCGGCGAATTCTCTAAGTTCGGTTCAGCAGGACATTCCCTATGGCACAGCCGGCGGCCATCCGCTGCTGCTGGACATTTACCAGCCGAGTGAACAGTCTTCCGCTCTGCGCCCGGCAGTAGTCCTGATCCATGGAGGGGGCTGGACGAGTTTTGACAAATCGACCATGCACACTATGGGAATGTTTCTTGCCCGTTGCGGCTTTGTTGCGTTCGCGGTCGACTACCGGCTCATGCATGGAAGCGAAAATATCTGGCCCGCACAGCTGGACGACGTGCAGCGCGCGGTGCGCTGGGTTCGCGCCAACGCTGCAAAATATCGGGTCGATCCCGATCATATTGGCGCATTTGGGCATTCGGCGGGCGCGCAGCTGGCTTCTCTGCTGGGGATGGAAGACACTCGCGACAATTCTGATGCAGCGCTGGCCAAATACTCCAGCAGGGTACAGGCCGTGGTCGAGGTCAGCGGTCCCAGCGATTTCACGATTCATCGCGATGCCGATGACGACGCCTTTCTTGCCACATTCTTCGGCGGCGACTATGCCCAGCGTTCTAAGGTCTGGCAGGACGCCTCGCCCGCATTTCACGTCTCGAAGAATGTGTCGCCGTTTCTTATAATGCATGGCACGCAGGATGCGGACGTGCCGATTGCGCAATCGCAGGAACTCGCCGAGAAACTGCAGCAGGCGGGAGCTTCGGTAAAGTTTGTGACAGTCGACGATGCTCATACTTTCCGGACGCCGGAAGCGCGCAAACGCCTCGCTCTGGAGACGCAGGCCTTCTTCACGCAATACTTGCGGCCGGGCGATCTCAAATAGTTCGTGATCCTCCGCAGCCAGTTTTCTTCGCTCACCCTGATAGAATCAGAAGCCATTCACCTAAGGAGAAAATATATCCATGAACCGCCCCGCGGGAACTTACGCCATTTTTGACACATCGGAAGGAACCATTGTTTGCCGCTTGTTCGAAAAAGAGGCGCCGAAAACTGTCGCCAACTTCGTGGAACTGGCCGAGGGCAAGCGTGAGTGGACGCACCCCTCGACGCGCAAGAAGTCGAAGGATCGGCTTTATGACGGGACGATTTTCCATCGCGTGATTCCCGACTTCATGGTGCAGGGCGGAGATCCGCAAGGTACTGGCACGGGCGGCCCCGGCTACCAGTTCGAAGATGAGACGAAGGACTCGCCTCACAAGTTCGACAAGCCGGGCAAACTGGCTATGGCGAACGCCGGTCCGAACACGAATGGATCGCAGTTCTTCATCACTACAGTGCCCACCACTTGGCTGACCGGCAAGCACACGATTTTTGGCGAGGTCGTCGAGGGCCAGGACATCGCGGAAAAGATTACGCGGGTTCCGCAGAACCGCCAGAACAAACCGAACAAGGACGTGGTGCTGAAGAAAGTGACGATCGAGAAGGTGTAGCGGGAATCGGGAGCACTATCAATTCGCGATAACCGAGATTCCCTCTGCCCGGATCAGATTTCGGTCCGACGTCACCAGCGTCAGTCCGAAGGCCTTCGCCGTTGCCGCGAGGAATAGATCGGCCGGATCGGCATGTGACAATTGGACGGTTGAAAGGGCCTTTCCAACCTCAAAGGTCAGAGGCGCATCATTGAGCGGGATAGCTTTCAGCGCGTCAACGAGCCAGCTCGGGAAATCTTTCGATAGCGTAATCCGGCCTTTGCGGCACAGCAGGAGCGCTTCCCAGATGCTGACGGCGGAAAGCCAGAGTTGATTCTCTGGAGAGTCCAACTCTTTGGCGACACGCCGTGAAAGTCGGTGAGGTTCACCGATACTCCAAAGCCAGATGTGGGTATCCAGAAGTAATTTCATTTTCGCCATGCGTCCCAATCATCGAAGCTGCCGGTCGGGCCCACAATGTCGCCAACAATCTTCATCGTTCCGGCCATGGAGCCGAGCCGCCTTCCCGTTCCCTCCACCGGAGATGGAGGAATCACTTCCGCCACCGGCTTGCCGAAGCGGGTGACCCGAATCGGCTTGCGCGTCTTGCGAACTTCTTCCAGGATGCCGAGGCACTTGGCTTTGAACACCGAGATGGCGATTTCCTTCATGCATCATTTGTACCATGGTCAATGACCATGGTCAATCTACGATTCTTCCCTAGATCCTGCAAAAACGATCGCCCGAGCAACCAAATCCCTCTCCCGCTCACCTAAGATCGGCGCTTCGGGGGGAGATTTGTCAGTTATCGATTTTGGCCACTTCGTCCTTACCATTGCCATACTTCTGATTGCGGTTCATGGCCTGGGGTACCTTGCCGAACGGCTCAAGCAGCCGCGCATTGTGGGCGAGATTCTCGCCGGTATCCTACTTGGTCCGTTCGTACTAAAACTGCTGGTGCCCTCGGCCTATGCAAAGCTTTTCTCGTTTTCGCCGAGCGCCGGCATGGTTATGGGATTCTTATATCAGCTGGGCCTGATCCTGCTGATGTTCTGTTCCGGAGCCGAGACGCGACGGCTGTTGGCCAAAGAGAACCGTCGCAACACCTTCCTGCTGCTTGTTGTCTCTGACCTGGCCAGCTTCGCGTTGGTCCTGGGGTTGGGCTTCGCGCATCTGCTGCCGTTGCAGCTGCTGACCGGGACCGCGGGACAGCCGATTTCAACTCTGCTCATCGCGGCAATTGCCACGGCAGTCTGTTCCATTCCCGTGATCTCGCGCATCTTCTGGGATCTTGGAATCATGAAGACGCGCTTTGTCAGCCTGATCCTCGGCTATGCGTTGCTCGAAGATCTCGCGCTGTGGATTGTGCTGGCGTTTGCGACTGCCCTGGCCACGTCGGCAACGCTGGCGCAACAGCATGTTACAAGCACGGTGTCCTCGCATGTGATCGGCACGATGATCTACACGTTGATTGGATTGATGGTGGCTCCGGGTCTGCTGAAGCGGGTCAGCAATGCGGGTTGGAATATTCTCTGCAAAGCGTCTCCGGTCGGCTACGTCATGTCCGTGTTGATGGCTTACTGCGCGACCGCCGCGGCCTTCGAAGTAAACCTGCAATTCGCCGCGCTGCTGGCCGGGTACGGCATTGTTGGCGGCCTCTCGGGAAGCCAGCGTGAGCGTTTCGCCACGCCGGTCGACGCCATCTCCAAAGTTGCCTTCGGCGTCTTTGTGCCGATCTACTTTGCCATTATTGGCTACCGGCTGGTGTTTGGGCGCCAATTCTCGTTCGCAATCCTGCTCGTATTTCTCGTGGGTTCGTCGCTGATTGCCGTGCTCTCAGCCGGACTCGCGGCGTGGCTGGGCGGCTTCCGCGGGCTCGACATCGTCAACATCGCCCTCACGACAAACGCGCGCGGTGGCCCGGGCATTGTGCTCGCCAGCGTGGCTTACGACGCGGGCATCATCAACGCTGCCTTCTACACCAGCCTGGTCATCACCGCGGTGGTCACCTCGCAGATGGCGGGAGCATGGCTGCGGTTTGTACTCTCGAAAGGATGGCCGCTGCTCTCCACGAATCCCGATGAGACCTGGAAACTTGGCGAAGCTGCTTCGGGAGCAACTCTGCCTCGCGGTTCAGCGGGCGTAGCAGTGTAAAGACCTTGCTTAGACTCCGATCACGGCTACCAAACTCCTCAGCGAGATACCGCCTTCCTTCAAGGATCGTCTACACCATTCTCAATCTAGAACAACAATAATCTCCCGTAACTTGCCTGTCGTTTGATTGCCTCGCAGAATCGAACAAAGGGTCAAGCCTTAAGGAGACACAATATCGTATGAAAGGTGCCCGTACCGCCTGCATCCTTGCCGGGTCCTTTTTACTGGGGTCGATGCTCGGCCTTAGCCAAGCCGCGCCCGATCCCTGGCTGATTCTTGCCAGCGGCGAGAAAAGCGCCATTAACGCGCACACAACGCGAGCGGATCTGGTCCGCATGTATGGCGCGGCGAACGTGGTTGATGAGGAGGCAGACGTAGGCGAGGGAGACATGGAAACCGTAACTACTGTTTTTCCCAGGGACCCGAAGCGTTCGATTGACATCTTGTGGAAGGATCCGGACAAGAAAACTGCGCCTGACTCTTTGACGATTCGCGGATGTGCGAGCCGATGGAAAACGGAGCACAATATCTCCCTGGGAATGTCCCTCAAACGGCTGGAGGGCCTTAACGGTAAACCGTTCCATCTCTCTGGTCTCGGTTGGGACTATGCGGGAACAGTCCTGTCCTGGGCGGACGGGATCCTCGCGCCTGATCTCAGCGGAGCGCAAGGCCACGTTATCCTGAGGCTAACCTGTTCCGGCAACCCCGTGACGAAGGAAGAAGGGTCTGCGGTGGCCCCCGACGGCGATTTCTCCTCTCAAAATGCCATCATGCAGAAAATTAACCCGACGGTTGGCGAAATAAAGTGGGTGTTCTAGTCGGAACCCAGCAAATGAATTCGCGATTCTCCTCCCCTTACACATTGATGACGCCGCACAGTTCCTTCACCGCAGCGGCGCTCTTGTCGAGTCCCGCTTTCTCTTCCGCGGTCAGCTTGATTTCGATGATCTGCTCGATTCCCTTTGTTCCTAGCTTTACCGGCACACCGACATAAAGGCCGGTGATGCCATACTCACCTTGCAAATACGCGGCACAGGGCAGGATTTTTTTCTTATCTTTGAGAATAGCTTCGACCATCTCGGTGGCTGCCGCCGAGGGCGCGTAGTATGCGGAGCCGGTTTTCAGGTACTTCACGATTTCTGCGCCACCATCGCGCGTGCGCTGCACCAAAGCTTCGAGCCGCGATTTCTCGATCAACTCGGTGATCGGGATGCCGGCGACCGTGGAATAGCGCGGCAGCGGAACCATGGTATCGCCGTGGCCGCCGAGCACGAAGGCCGTGACATTCTCCACGCTGACTTTCAATTCGTCGGCGATGAAGGCGCGGAAGCGTGCGGAGTCGAGCACTCCGGCCATGCCAATTACGCGTTCGCGAGGGAATCCGCTCAGCTTGTAGGCCGCTTGTGCCATGGCATCCAGCGGGTTCGAGACGATGATCAGGATGCAGTTGGGTGAATGCTTGACGACTTCGCCGACGACCGCTTTCATGATGCCGTAATTCGTGTTGAGCAAATCGTCGCGACTCATCCCAGGTTTGCGCGGGATGCCCGCGGTGATTACGACGATGTCCGAATTAGCGGTGTCTTTGTAGTCGTTGGTGCCAGTGATGTAGGAATCCCGCTTCTCAATGGGCATAGCTTCGAGTAAATCGAGGCCCTTGCCTTGGGGCACGCCTTCGATGATGTCGATGAGCACTACGTCGGCGAGTTCTTTGGAAGCGATCCAGTGAGCGGCGGTTGCACCCACGTTGCCGGAACCTACGATGGTGACTTTCTTACGCATGATTTCCTCTTTAGTAGAAATGAATGAAAAGTCTTAACCACAGAGGACACAGAGTCCCACAGAGAAAAGGCCCGAACACAAAACTCTACTTCCGTGTTATTCGTGTCTTCTGTGGTTGAGGGTCTATCTTGCTCCCGCCAGCACTCCTGACTCCATGTTCTCGATCATGAATCCCGCGAACTCGCTGGTTTTTACTTTGGTGGCGCCGGGCATCAGGCGTTCGAAGTCGTAGGTCACTTTTTTCTGCTCGATGGTTCGCTCCATACTTTGCTCGATCAGATCGGCGGCTTCGTTCCAGCCCAGGTGGCGGAACATCATCACGCCTGACAAGATCACTGAGCCGGGATTGATGACGTCTTTGTCCGCATATTTCGGCGCCGTGCCGTGGGTGGCTTCGAAGATGGCGTAGCCGTCCCCAATATTCGCACCCGGCGCGATCCCGAGGCCGCCCACCTGCGCCGCGCAGGCGTCGGAAATGTAGTCGCCGTTCAGGTTGGGGCATGCCAGCACTGAATATTCGTCCGCCCGCGTCACCACCTGCTGGAAGATCGAATCAGCGATGCGGTCGTTGATCATGATTTTCTTTTTCCACGCGCCTTTGCCGTGCGTGGC
>JBEKDY010000040.1:0-21806 GCA_050014115.1 Candidatus Sulfotelmatobacter sp.
GGGAAAGAATACACGGTCACCCGCACTTACAAGAGGAATCTCAAGTCCCTCGCAGCATTCTGGCTCGGCACTGGAGCCTTGTTTTCCGACTGACAAAACTGGTGCCGCGTGATTCGGGCTTGCGGCGAAGCGCCGAGTCGGGCGATCATTTGCCGGGATCAACTTCTCTGTCAGGGAAATAAACCCGATGTCGACCATCACTCGACGATCTTTTCTGGAAATGGCCGCCGCGATTGGGGCCACGGCCGCCTGGGGCAGTCCGCTCGGATCGAAGTCCCGCGTCGCATGGCGCGAACACCGCGATCTTTTTCCCGAGGGAGTCGCGTCCGGAGACCCCGACAGCAACAGCGTTCTGCTGTGGACCCGCCGGCCACCCATGGGTGACAAGTCCAGTGAAAAGTCCGGCGAAAACCCATCTCTGAAGCCAAGCGTCATAAAACTGAACGTCGAAGTCGCCGAAGATGAGCAGTTCACCCGCGTTGTAGCAACCGCCGCGGCTACGGTGTCCGCGGCATCCGACTGGACCTGCCGCGTGCTGGTGGGTGGACTTAAGCCCAGCCGCGTGTATTGGTACCGCTTCACCGATTCCGAAGGTCTCGGCAGCCGCGTGGGCCGCACCATCACCGCGCCCGATGTCGACAACGCAAGACCGGTTCGTTTCGTTTTTGTGAGCTGCCAGAATGCGAACCAGGGCGCGCAGAACGCGTACCGCAGAATGATTTTCGAAGATGAGCACGCTCCCGCGGCGGAGCAGATCGGCTTCGTGCTGCACCTCGGCGATTTCATCTATGAAATTGTCTGGTATCCCGAGGACCGTCCGCAGGGAATGTACGACCGCCGCCTGCGCGATATTGTCCGCTACCCGCATGGCGAAAAGATTCGCGACTTTCATATCCCAACCACCGTGGAAGATTATCGCGCCGTCTATCGCGGGTATCTGAGCGATCCCGATCTGCAGGACGCACGCGCGCGCTGGCCCTTCGTCAACATGTGGGACAACCACGAATTCAGTTGGCTAGGCTGGCAGTCGCTGCAAAGGTTTGGAGGAAAAAATCTGCCCGCGCAGACCCGCAAAGTTGCGGCCAACCAGGCGTTCTTCGAATACCAGCCGGCACGGATCACGAAACCCAGCGGGCCATCGCTCGATCGCTTCGATCCTCCGCCGGTGGTGGATGCGCCGGTCACTCGTTTTGACGAACACGGCCTCGGCCAGGAACCGAACAACCTTGCCGCCATCGGCAGCCTCAAGGGTTACCGCGCCTTGCGATGGGGCCGGAACGTCGAGTTGATCGTTACCGACCAGCGCAGCTATCGTTCCGAAACGCCGACCGATCAGCCCGAGTCAAACCCGCTTTCGAGCGACGACTTCCCCGAGTTCATTCCGGAAGAAGCCATGGAAATTCTCGATGCCGGGCGAACCTACAACCGCGGACGGCCGCCGGCGTCCATCCGTTTCGGCAATGTCGAGATGGAGAACTCTTGGAAAGACCGCCCCGCTCAAACAATTCTTGGCGCCGAGCAGAAAGCATGGTTTCTGGAGCGCCTGCGCAACTCGACAGCGACCTGGAAGATTTGGGGCAACACCACCGCCACGCTCGACATGCGCGCCGATCTGCAAAACCTCCCCCAGGGAACAGGCAAGCCGTGGCCGATGAACGGCTACGCCACTTCCCCGCTGGGAGATCACGGCACGGCCTACGTAGAGCGCGGCGAGATTTACGACTTCGTCCGGGCCAACGGCATCACCGGTTTCGCCACGATCGCCGGCGATCGTCACAGCTTCTGGGCGGGACTCGCCGCGACGTCTCTGCCGCCAAAACCTTTTGTTCCGGTTGGCATCGCGTTTGTGACCGGCTCCATCTCCGCCCCGGGGATCGTCGAAGCGCTGGAACACTCTTTCCCCAAAGACCATCCGCTGCGATCACTCTACGTCGGCCAGGGACCGGGCGATCCCACTCCGCAGCCCACGTTGAACATGCTCATTCGTCATGGCGTGCGCTCCTGTCTCGAGTACACGCAAAGCGGAGACATCGCGAAGGCGCGAGCCCTGTCGAATCCCGACCTCTCGCCGCATCTTTCGTTTGTCGATATGGGAGGTCACGGCTACTCCGTGGTTCACGCCACCAGCGAATTCCTCGAGACGGAATTTGTCTGCATTCCCCGCCCGCTCGAACGTAGCGACCGTGCCGATGGAGGCGCTCTCAGCTATCGCGCCAAATTTCGCACCAGCCTTTGGAAAAATGGTGAGGCCCCAAGACTCCAGATGCAGATTCTCGAAGGCGACCCGAAATTTTCAGTGTGATCAGCGCGGGATCTGAATAGCGGTTATCATGCTGTCCGGCCTCTTGACTCCGCCACAAACACAATCAGGAACTTTCAAAATGCCGCAAAGTAACCGCTTCACTGCAATCCCCCGCTGTCTGAGAATCGCACTTCTGGTGACCGCGTTTATCAATCCGGCATTCGGCCAGTCTGCTCCGCCAGCACAACACACCGAACGCCCCGCTCCACCCACGCGCGACCCGAACAGTCCCGGCTATGTCACCGCGAAGGAATTGCCCGACGGGTCAGTCCCTCCCGCGAATGTGGACGGCAACTTCATCATTGGCCCGACCCATCCTGGCCCTCCGGAGATGACGATCCCTAACGGCGTCCCCAAAGGAACCGTGATTGAGTTCACCATGAACTCGTCCGACAGCAAGATCTATCCCGGCATCGCGCGTGACGCCAATACGTTCGGAACCGCCGACCCGGCCGACCCCGCCAAGCTCGTGGTGACCACCAGCCATCCCGCTCCCTACACGCGAAAAGTAGCCGTCTATGTTCCGAACCAGTATGTACCCGGCAGCGTGGCGCCTTTCATCGTCGGAGCTGACGGACCTGACGGCCTGCTCTTTTCCGCTCTCGACACGGTGATCGCGCAACACAAGGTCCCGGTGATGATCGCCATTTCTATCGGAAACGGAAGCGGAGACGCACAAGGAAGTGAGCGCGGTCTTGAGTACGACACCATGTCCGGCGTCTACGCCGAGTTTGTGGAAAAAGAAGTTTTGCCTCTCGTCGAAACCCAGGCTCACGTGAAACTCACGAAAGATCCCGACGCCCGAGCAACTATGGGCGGCAGCTCAGGAGGCTCCTGCGCCTTGATCATGGCGTGGTATCACCCAGAGCTATACCACCGCGTTCTCACTTACTCCGGAACATTCATCAACCAGCAGTGGCCTTACAATCCGCAAACTCCGCACGGCGCCTGGGAATTTCATGAGCATCTCATCCCCAACAGCCCCGCAAAGCCGCTACGAATCTGGATGGAAGTTGGCGACCGGGATCTTTTCAATCCCAACGTGATGCGCGACAACATGCACGACTGGGTTGTCGCCAACGAGAATATGGCGAAGGTGCTCGCCGCCAAGGGCTATCACTACCAGTTCGTCTTCGCCCGCAACGCCGGGCACGTGGACCGGGCAACGAAACAGCAAACTCTTCCCGAAGCCCTCGAATACCTCTGGCAGGACTACCGATCTTCCGCGGGGCAGTGATGCAATTTGATTGTCATTCCGAAGAAGCGTTCTTTGCGCAGTGAGGAATCTGGGCGAGCCGCGCGTTGCGGCGCGGTCTTTGCGACGCAAATAATCGCGCGTTTGGCTCGCTTCATTATCGCGCCGCATCGCAAGCCCGCTTACGCGTTTGCCGCTTTGAGCTGTTGCAGAAGCCGGATCGCCAGGAATGGCAGAAACACAGCAGAAACCAACCCAAGATAAGTGTGGGCCAGTATCTCTTCGGCCAGCCGAGCCTGCAGATTCGGCATGCCCGCCGCGAGCGTGTGACTCAAGGCACTGCGCAGAAGAATGCTGAGTCCTCCAACCACCAGGATGGGAAGCGACCCCAAACAAGCCGCCGCCGCCGGCCTCGGTTTTGCCGATTGCAGGTACGCCACTCGCAGATAGAGACAGGTGTCGAGCAGAAATGTAAATACCATCATGATCGGCATCAGCTGCGCATGTTGCCAGCTTCGCACGATCATCCGCGGGAACGATTCCGGAAAAAACACCAGCAGCAGGCCAAACACTAAGGAAAGAATCGCCACCGCTCCGGAGGCATCCGCCATGCGCACGACTGCAATCTTGCGCGGCGTTTTCGCCGGAGCCGCCAGAGCTGGAGCCGGAGCGCTCATTGGCCCACCACCTTTGCGAAACGGTCCAAGAGAATTTCCAGCACCGCGGCCATACTGAAGACCAGAAGCGCCAGGTTCCGCGAGTCCCGCCAGCCTCGCTCGAGACGCTGGTCGCCCCCGCTGGATTGCCGGCAATAAGTCTCCACCCACACGCTGACCGCCATGATTCCGCTCAAACCCATGATGACTGAGCCCAGCGCGATAGTGTGCGGCGTGAGCTGAGACTGAAGAAGATTCCAGATCACCGAGCAGGCCAGCACCAGGCTCGGAAGCCCCAGCTCCCCGCGCTGGAAAAGCTGCTGCGGCTTGAGATGAAGCTCCTTGCCGTGTTGATAAACCCACGTGCGCGAGATCGCCCACGGCAAAAACACGACTGGGATCAGGTATAAGCTAATCCACAGCAGCCACTTGAGCGAATTCCAACCCGGCATAATCTTCTCCCGCGAAAAGCATTCAAAATTGCAATCTAGCCGCCCGTTTAAGCGGCATCAAGTTACCCTCGAGCTATTGCTGCACCCACACGTTTCCGCTCTGGTTATAGAGCCGCCACCCTCGAATTTTTCCGCTCGGCCCAATCACCGAAACCGCCCGCGAGCTGTACATGTCGCTGGGACGAGTGAGGTAAATAACGCCGCTGTTGTAGTTGCCCATATCGTCCTGGGCAGACCCATCGGGAAAGAAAATCAGGCAAGACTGGCCAGACTCGACTGCCGTGCACGGATTAAACGCGACCGCCTCCGTTCCGCTGCTCACGCTCTCCGGCCCGGGATTAGGAAAACCCGCTTGCACTGCGAATTGCATGTCGGTAGGCAGCGTGTACGTGGCCACGGTTGTGGGAACCGGCGACGCATTCCCTGACCAATACTGCACCGTGATCGTTCCCGGAGCCGAGAACAGGAGAATGTAGCGCCGCGTCTGCGTGATCGCCAGGCTCCTGTAGTTGCTGATCACCGAGAACGTGGTGTCGTAGGCAGCGTCCACATGGCTCGCGTTAAGCAGAGGAGTCAGCGCCATGAAAGTCACGCCCGCCATGGTCAAGACGATAGCGACCGTGACCACCAACTCCATCATGCTGAAACCGGTATTTTTTCTCGAGGCCATAGATCGCTCTTGCGGGACGGGACGACAAACGACGACAAAACGGCGCATACCGCCGATCGGACGCATTCCGCCACTACGCGGAGGGTCACGCTGGGGGATACTGCTTATTGCTCCGTGATAATCCTAGGGGCCGGGTGGGGACGGGTCAAAGTACCGTGGTTCAATTCCCGTATTGCTACTTTTTCCCATCTTCCGGCTTGGACAAAGTTACTTACGTTCCATTCCCTGCGATTGACCGGTGATCAACCGCCTTCGGAAATCAAGGGTTTTTCAACAATCGCGTTCGAGCATGGCAGAACGATGCCGAATCAGACCATCGAATTTCACGGTTCGGCGTTCCACGGCCTTGAAGTTTTCAGTCCTGATTTCGAAAGTCTCGGAGGGAGAGACTAGTCCGACCCTTCGTTAGCCCCTGTTCAAGTGCCGGCTGGTTTGGTCGAACATGTTTGACGGCAGGTCAAAGCCGGCGGCTTTGAGCCTTTCAGCGAACCTGGGCCTTACGCCGGAGGCGTTGAAAGTTCCCAGCACTCGGCCCTCGGAGGAAACTCCTTGCTTCTCGAATACGAACAGATCCTGCATGCTGACCACGTCACTCTCCATGCCAGTGATTTCGGCAATCTGCGTGAGACGGCGCGTCCCATCGCTGAAGCGCGCAATCTGAAGCACCAAGCAAACCGCCGACGCAATCTGTTTTCGAATCGCCTTTTCGGGCAGGTTCAGGTTCGCCATCATGGCCATGGTCTCCATGCGGGCGATCGCATCGCGAGGGCTGTTGGCGTGAATCGTGGTCATCGATCCGTCATGGCCGGTGTTCATCGCCTGCAGCATGTCGAGAGCTTCCTCGCCGCGCACCTCGCCGACCACAATGCGGTTCGGCCGCATGCGCAGGCTGTTGATCACGAGTTGCCGCGCCTGCACCGCGCCCTTGCCTTGCGCATCGGCGGGCCGGCATTCCAGGCGGACGACGTGGCGTTGCTTCAGCTGCAGTTCCGCCGAATCTTCAATCGTGACGATGCGTTCTTTCGACGAAATGTAACCAGAGAGCACATTCAGTAAGGTGGTCTTGCCGGAACCCGTCCCGCCGGAAATCACAATGTTGAGACGCGCCGCCACGGCAGCCTTCAACAAGGCCAGCATCGGAGCAGTCAGCGTCTGATTCGCCAGCAGGTTCTCTTCAGTGATCGGAGTGTGGCCGAAGCGCCGGATCGAAAGATGAGGACCATCGATCGCCAGAGGCGGAATAATCACATGGATGCGGGATCCGTCGGCCAGCCGAGCGTCCACCATGGGCGACGATTCATCCACGCGCCGTCCGATCGCGGAGACAATCTTATGGATGAGGCGCATCAGGTGTGCGTCATCCTTGAACGTGATCCTGGTCTCTTCCAGAATGCCGGCGCGCTCCACGTAAACTAATTTCGCGCCGTTCACCAGAATGTCGCTGACAGTCGGGTCTTGCAGCAGCGGCTCAAGCGGCCCCAGGCCGAACATTTCGTCCAGGATCTCAAGCGATAACTGCTCCTTGTCCGGACCACTGAGCGGCGCCTTAAGCCGCGATACTGCGTCCTGGACCACCGCAAACACCTGCGCCCGCGTTCGCTCGTCCGGGGCGGCAGCAATGCTTTCCAGATCCACCTTATTCAGCAGGTAGTGATGAATAACGTTCTTCAGCTCGAGATAGACGCGAAGATCCGCCCCGCCATACTTTCTGGTGACGGTCGAGCCCGAGCTTGCGTCACGCGAGTTCGCATCGCCCGAGCTCGGTTTGCCCGCGGCCAGAGGGCTAAACACGGTCGACGGAAGTCGATTCGAAGCAGCCATTGAACCCTCACCATCTCGAGGCAAGAATTATAGGAGTCGCTGCGGCGGAAAACAATCAAGTGCCACTGCAGGAGAGTCGCGCTTAAACAGATCGAGTCCAGCACCTGTGCCGGCAACCTATTGGCTCAGACTGCCCTGATCACCCATTTCGGCGATATTTTCGATGTAGTACTCATCGGTGTCGGTGATCAGGATTTTTCCTTTGATATTGAACTCCGGGTGGTGTCGCTTGAGTCGCTTGTGCACGTTATCCTCCCCGGTGGCTTCCTGGAGGGACGAGTCGGCGTCGTTGCAGGCCTGGTTGGCGATAAGCCTCAACTGGTCGCGGTTTTATTCAGCCCTGTTCGCCGCATCGATCAACCAGCATCGATCCCCCGTTTGCCAGATTGATTCGGGGCAGACTGGTTTGCTAAGGTCCTCGTCATGTCCGAGCCTGTCATGTCCCAGCGTGTCATGTCCCAGCTTTCCCCCGAGCAGATCCATGATCAGCTACGCGACTTGCTCGACTCCCTTTATCGCGTGGATTCGGGACGAATCCTGGCGACTCTGATCCGCTTGCTTGGTGATTTTGATCTTGCCGAGGAGGCGATGCACGAAGCCTTTGCGGCTGCGCTGAGCCTGTGGCCGAGCACTGGAGTACCCGGCAACCCGCGACCATGGCTGATTTCGACGGCCCGATTCAAAGCCATTGATACTCTGCGTCGACGGGCAAGATTTGATGCGTCGCAAGACGAGCTCGTGCGCTATCTCGAAGCGCAAGGGAGTTCGGCGGAACGGTCCGATCAAGAGGGCTCCCTTGAAGACGACCGCCTGGAAGACGATCGGCTGCGCCTGATTTTTACCTGCTGTCATCCATCTCTGGCGCCGGAAGCGCGCGTTGCGCTCACCTTGCGTGAGGTGTGCGGGCTGACCACCGAGGAGATCGCAAAGGCCTTCCTCACCACTCCGCGTACGCTGGCGCAGCGCATTGTGCGCGCCAAGGCAAAGATTCAAGAGGAACGGATTCCCTACGAGGTGCCGACGCCGAAGGAATTGCCGGAGCGGCTGGGCGCGGTGCTTCAGGTCATCTATCTCGTCTTTAACGAGGGTTATTCGGCTGCGGCGGGAGCGGAGGTAACGCGCGCCGAGCTAACCGGCGAGGCGATTCGACTGTGCCGGTTGCTGACCGAACTCCAGCCGGAACCGGAAGTCATGGGTTGGGAAGTGATGGGTTCAGAAATCATGGGGCTGCTTGCCCTGATGTTGCTTCAGGAATCCCGTCGCGCCGCGAGAACCTCTCCGACCGGAGAGCTGATTTTGCTGGAGAATCAAGACCGCTCGCTCTGGAACAAAGAGCAGATCGCGGAGGGAGTGGCATTGCTGGAGAAAGCCCTGGGGTACCCTGATAAGTCCCGGCAGAAGTCCCGCCGCTTCGGCGCCTACACACTGCAGGCTGCGATTGCGGCCGTTCATGCCGAGGCGGAATCGGTCGCTGCGACCGACTGGCGGCAGATTGTTGCGCTTTACGACCAATTGCTACGAACTCAGCCTTCGCCAGTTGTAGAGCTCAATCGTGCCGTGGCCATTGCCATGCGCGATGGTCCAGAGGCCGGCCTGACGCATATCGACGCGGCGTTGGAACATGGCGAACTGGCAAATTATTACCTGGCGCATTCCGCCCGCGCCGATATGTACCGCAGGCTCGGCAGGACAACTGAGGCCCGTGCTTCGTATGAGAAGGCGCTGGCCCTGACCCAACAGGAACCAGAGCGCCAATTCCTGCAAGAGCGGATCCGCCAGTTGAAATAAAGACTCGTCAGAACAAGTCGGGGGTGGATTCCGGCCGACCACCCTCCCCACTGGAGGATACGTCGCGAATGGGAGATGTGGGCCACCCGCCCGCTGAAACTCGGCCGTTTTTCTCTTTTCCTATAGGATTGAATCCACCATGCGGCAGGCTATTCTGTCTGCATTCTCGGGAGAACCTCACCATGCGTTGTAACTTCGTTGTGCGCACTTTTTACTTCTTTTTTTTGGGCCTGCTGCTACTTCCATCGTGCCTGGCGCAAACTCCGCCGGCGAGCAAATTTTTCTCCACCATAGCCGAAGAACGTTTCTCCAGCTACCAGATGACGGGGAATGGCGATCTCTGGCCCTCGTGCTGGGCAGGTGACAACAACCTGTATGCAGCCAACGGCGATGGTACAGGCTTTGGCAGGGTTTACACCGACATGGCGGTAAGTCGCATCAGCGGCACGCCGAGAGCTTTGACCGGTACCACGATCGCGACCAACGTCGGCACGAACTGGAGCGGCGACGTCTATACCCGCAAACCCACGGGGATGCTCTGCCGAGGGGGGGCTATCTATCTTGCGTTTCAGAATCTGAATGAATCCACCTTCGACGACGCGCCGGCTGCTTCGATCGCCAAATCCGTCGATAACGGAGTCACCTGGGCCTGGGATGCAAACGCGCCTATGTTCGGCACGCCCGCGAACGCCGCGAGCCCAAAAGCCTACAAGTTCACCACGATCTTCTTCCTCGATTATGGCGAAGACTCTGCGAACGCGATCGATGGCTACGTCTATGCCTACGGCCTCGATAACAACTGGCGTTCGCAGGAGGCGATGTTTCTCGGCCGCGTACCCGCCGACAAAGTGCAGGCGCGCAACGCCTGGGAGTTTTATGCGGGCACGAGTGGAGATGGAGCGCCCGTCTGGACCGCGGACATCACCCAGAAAATGCCCGTGCTCACCGACACGCGCCTGCTCTATCCCGTCATGTTCGGACCGGATTGCCCGCCCTACCAGCAGGTGATTGCGCAGGGCGGCGTCACCTACGACGCACCTTTGCAGAAGTACATTTTTGCGTCATGGTCCTGCAGCACGCATGAGCTCTATGAAGCAAGTCAGCCGTGGGGTCCGTGGAAGCATTTTCAGTCGACCGACTTCGGCCCGCTTCGTCTGAAGTCGAACAGAGGGCAATACGGCACGAGCATCCCGTCGAAGTTCATCAGTGCTGATGGGAAAACTCTGTGGTTGCAGAGCAATGTCTGCTGCGGTGGCGACTCTTACCGGTTTTCTTTGCGCAGAGTTTACCTTCAGCCCGCCGAGCGCTCCTCGCCCAGCAATGGCCCATCGACCGATAATCTGGCTCTCGCTCCCGGTACGCGCGCCACCAGCAAGAGCACACATTTCGGAAGTCTCTGCGGCCGTGGCTGCTCCGACCAGCTGAATAGTGGAGATGCGACCGTGAGCGAAGACGATTACGACGAGCAGGTGAAAACGTCGGACTGGTGGGGCTACATCTGGCCCCAGGCCTACAACATCAACCAGGTGGTCTACACCACCGGGACCATGTTCCCGAACGGCGGCTGGTATGAGGCGAAGCTGCGCGTTCAAGTGCGGCGGAACTTTGAATGGGTGGATGTTCCGGGCGTCACCGTTATCCCCCCGTATCCCTATACGGCGGACGCAGGCAGCTTTACTACCTACACCTTCAACCTGCCGAACACCTGGGGAGATGGCGTGCGCATCATCGGCCAGCCCGGAAGCACCGGCTACTTCACCTCCATCAATCAACTCGGCGTCTACTTCCGGGCGCAGGATTCACTGCGTTAACCATTTACCCTGCGCCGGATCAATCTGCCGGAGGCGGGTAGGCCTCGTCGCTCACGCGAAAAGCCCCACCCTTCGACTTCGCTCAGAGGGCTGGCCCCTTTCGTAGATTCTATTTCGCTCGCGCCATTCGAACGATTGGCTGCCCCACTCGTCGCGGTTTTCGACGATTGGGTACCACAGACCCGACCTCTCGGTCCATCTCCTATTCGGCATTGGTCAATGGAGCGGGGAGATCTGAACTGCGCGTGCGCACGATCGCATGATAAGCTCTCCGCAAAAAAAATCTTGGACGAGTTGTCGAATTCCGGTCACCCGTTCGACTAGTGAGTGGAGCAGCACCGCGCACTGGGCGCCTCGCAACTGCAACTTTCTGTGCCCAGGGCGGTCCAGGCTCTTCTGTAAAAGCAGCGGCCCGGATACGGTGTCCGCACACATTCAATACTCGATACCCGTTACTCATTACACAAGGAGAACACCATGCGCTTCATGATGATCATGTTTCCGAAAGAGTACGAAAACGCAAAACCCGGCTGGGCGCCCGACCTCAAAAGCATGGAGGCAATGGGCAAGTACAACGAGGAACTAGGGAAAGCCGGCGTGCTGCTCGCGCTCGACGGGCTGACCCCGCCCGCGACAATGAGCGCGCGCGTCACCTTCAAAAGCGGAAAATCAAAAGTGACCGACGGTCCGTTTACCGAAGCCAAGGAAGTGGTCGGTGGCTACTGGATCATCCAGGTGAAGTCGCGCGAAGAGGCGCTCGAATGGGCCTCGCGGATCCCCGGAAAGGATAACGAAATGGTCGAAGTTCGCCGGATGTTTGACATGACCGACTTCGATCCCGAGGCGCAGAAGTATATCCAAGAGAAGTTCGGCGACGACGTCGCCGCTGAGATGCGCCAGTAGTAAAAAAAATCCGAAAACAAGCCACCAACCATCGCTCAACCCAAAGGAGATTTCGCAATGCGATTCATGGTTATCGTCAAATCAACCCCAGAGTCAGAAAAAGAAGGCGCCCTCCCCGATCCACAACTGTTGCTCGAGATGGGCAAGTACAACGAAGAGCTCAGCAAGGCTGGCGTGCTGCTCGCTCTCGATGGCCTCCATCCCAGTTCCAAAGGCGCACGCGTTAAATTCTCGGGCAAGTCTCGTACTGTCATCGACGGCCCCTTCACCGAGGCCAAGGAGCTCATCGCCGGCTTCTCGATCTTGCAGGTCAAGTCCCTCGAAGAGGCCATCGAGTGGGTCAAGCGTGGCCCCAACTGCAACCCCGGCGGCGACTACGAAGTCGAAATCCGCCAGGTCTTTGAGATGGAAGACTTCGCACCCATCCTGTCCGAAGAGCAGATCCAGCACAAGGTAGCGAAACGGGCTCAGCTGCCGAATCAGACCGCTAGCAAATAGCCGTACTTGTGAGCACTGGTGCACAAAAGGGGGCAGGACAATCCAATGAGAAACTTGATCTACGCAATCAACATTAGCCTGGATGGCTGCTGCGACCACACCAAAATGAGTGTCGATGAAGGAATGCTGGAACACTATACGAACCTCATACGAGAGGTTGGCCTGTTCGTCTATGGGCGCAAAACCTATCAATTGATGGTTCCTTATTGGCCGGATGTCGCAAAAGACCCGTCTGAGACGAAAGGATCGATCGACTTTGCGGAAGCATTTGTCTCCAAAGACAAAGTTGTTTTCTCACGAACCTTGGAGAGCGCTGAAGATAAAAATACGAGAATTGTTCGTACGAACCTTCGCGACGAAATACTTAAATTGAAGCAAGAACCAGGCAGGGATATTTTAGTCGGCGGTGTGAGCATTCCTTCACAACTGATAGAGCTTGGCCTGGTGGATGAATATCGTTTTGTGGTTGTGCCCGTCATCGCAGGAGAGGGGAGACGATTGTGCGAGGGGGTCAGTCTGCCGGAGAAATTGCGATTAAAACTTGTCGAGTCGAAGGTTTTTGAATCAGGATATGTCGCGCTTCGTTACTTGAAACAGTAACGGAAAAATCTCTGACAGCCGGGCTGGTGGCAATGTCCAGTCAAGCGAACTCAGGGTGGTGGCTCAATTTGAATTTCTTCGCGAGCTTTGCGGTTTTGCTCTGCGAGTTTTGCGCTTAAAAGGTCTTCTTGTGGTGCGAATCGAAAAGACTTTAACCGCAGAGTACGCGGAGAAGGGCCGCAGAGTACGCAAAGAAATTCAAATTGAGCCACTACTGAACTCAGCCCCGTGGCGAATTCAGGGTCGAGGTCGGGGTCCGTGCCTCCCACCCATCAAAGAACGATGGGTGGGGCAGCCCCAGCGGTGTTAGCGCACGTAAGAAGGCGAGGCTGGGCCAGCCCAATCCCCACTCAAGCCAACGGCGCGCTTGAGTGGGCCACCTTCACCCGAAGGAGGAGAACAATTGAGATACATCTGTCTCGGATACTACGAGAAAGCCAAGAACGACCGCATGACCGAGGGCGAGCTACGGGCAATGCTCGAGACATGCTCTGAATATGACGACCATCTTCGCGCCAACGGGCATTGGGCTGGTGGAGAAGCGATGCAGCCCGCGGACACCGCCCTGACCCTATATTGGAAGAACGGCAAAGTCGCAACCACGGACGGTCCCTTTGTGGAAACCAAGGAACAACTCGGCGGCATTCTCGTCCTCGAGGCGCGGGACATGAACCATGCGGTACAGCTCATCGCGCAGCATCCGGCGCTGAAGTACGGCAGCATCTTCGAAATTCGGCCAGCGGCGGACGTGAACGACATCATGAAGGCAAGCGCGGGTTAGTTTGGAAGACAGGGGTCAGGGGTCAGGGGATAGATGATTTGAGCCGTTGGATGAGAGGAGCGATTGCGAAAGGATGCCTCGCGATGACTCTTTCCTGTCTTTGCTTCCTAATCTTTGCTTCCTAATCTTTGCTTCCTAATCTTTGCTTCCTAATCTTTGCTTCCTAATCTTTGCTTCCTAATCTTCGACGTTCATCGACTACGCGGTCATTTATTTTCATTGTCACTCTCACTCTTACTTTCACTCGTGCTCGTCTCCGGCGGCGGCGGGAAGCGGTTTTGAATCCAGGCTTGCCAGAGCGGGGTCTCGCGGGCGACGGTCGCGGCCGACTGATCGCCGTAGAGGTAGAAATTTAACGTGACCATGCTCTGGCCGCCGAAGTTGACGGCGCCTAGCGCGGCGGTGCCCGGGCCCGGCTGGTCGAGGCGCAGCAGGGCGTTGTACGGACTCTGGCTGACGTGCTCCACCACGCCGCTGAGACTCGGGATGCCTGCAGGCGTGGTCCAACGCTGGCCGGCGCTCACGCCTTTCAGCGCCAAGGCCGCGGTCAGCGTTTCCCAGGCCTCGGCTTCGGTTCCCGCGGCGGGGGCTAGCCACTGCATCATCGCGGAGCGTTGGCCGCGGAAGTGCGTGAGATAGATCTTCAGGATGCGGAAGAAGGCAGGCCAACCGGATTCGGTGCCTTCGAGCTGGTTGTCCCAGTCGTCCGTGCTGGCGAAGAGGCTATGCACGATGCGGACGACGCAGATGCCTCCGCCGCGCGCTTCGACGCTCCACTCGTCCGCGATGGGCGGCGAGCCGCCCCAGCCCTCGCCCTGGGCGGCAAACCTCCGCGGCGGATCCCAGGCCGTCACGACGGAACGGGACTCCATGCCGGGGCCGAAGTTCAACGTCACCGCAACGGGCTTGCCATCGCGCTCCTCGAACTCAGTGGGCACGAACCAGGACGAAATGCCCGGCCCCGTGGCGATGGCTTGCCAGACTTCCTCCGGCGTGCCCGGCACCTCGACTTCGACTTGGACGAAACGGCGTCCGGAAGCTTCTTTCTTCACGCTCATGATGGCTCCTTGGAATCGGACTTGGGATGATCGGACTTATCAGGTCCGGGCTTATTTGATTCGGACCTGGGATTAGATTTCTGCGGCAGAGGGTGCGCCACGATTACCAGGCGATGCGCGCGGCCGCCGGGGGCGGATTCATCGTGGTACTTCGAAACCAGTTTCGTGATGGCCTCGGCGAGTTCGTTGCTGAAGGCCGCACGGTCGGACGGCGAGCGGAAGCGAACCTCGGTATCGACCGCCAGGGTCGCGAGGCGTTTGCCCGTCTCTTTCGCGCGACGGACAAGATCGCCCACCTCGCGGACGACCCGCGCGCCCAGCGCGATGAGATAGCTCGCGGACAGCCGGTCGATTTCGCGATTGGGATCCGCGGCGACGGGACCCAGGGCGCTCGGCGAAACCACGTAGGAAGCGGCCGTCGCCACGAGCAGCCGCTCCGTCAGGCCGCCCCACTTGCGTTCCTCGGAGAGCCGCACCAGCCCGTGGGCCTCCAGCGCGTGCAGGTAGTAGTTGACTTTCTGCCGAGTCAGGCCAACTCGCGTGGCCAGCGTCGCCGCCGACGCGGGCACGACCAGTTCGGATAGGAGTCGACCCCGCATGGGATCCAAAGCCGCTGTGGCCGCTGCCGGATCATCGATGACCTGGAGGTCGAGCACGAGGAGACGGTAGCATTGACAAGTTTTCTTGTCAAGGACGATGTAATGCTTTTTGTTGCGAATTTGCAGCGTCGATGTCGTCCCGTGGAATTGTGGGGTTGTGGCGAGGTATTTCGGGCGTGTCGGAGCGAGGGTGGCAGTTGGATTGATCTTGGTGGTGCCGGGAGGGGGAATCGAACCCCCACAGTCCTTTCGGACCTGCGGATTTTAAGTCCGCTGCGTCTGCCAATTTCGCCATCCCGGCTCGCGCCCATTCTATCCCACACACTTTCTGCGCTCCCCCGAATCAAAAGCGCCCGCACGCTCTGTAGGTCGGACACTCATGTCCGACGCACTTGACGTTGGCTTATTGTGGTTGTGAGGTGGATCGTGGAGAGAGGCCGAGATGGCCTACGCCGAACCCGCAGTGGCTGCGAGTCCCCGCTGCTTTCGTAATTCTTCGTGGAATGAATCGCTGGGAACCGTACCCTGCTTGCGGAAGAGATTCAGCAGCGGATCTTCGGACTCCGCCATTTCGCCGCTTCCCTTTTGGCCGGGCTCGGTGTCGGATTCCAAACCTTCGGGCTCTACCATCAGCTCCGGCAAAACGTCCCGGTTCTGCGTGAGCACGCCGAGGAATTTCTCCACCGCCTGGCGATGTTCGGGAGTGGTCTGCGAGAATTCCACACCCATGCCTTTTTCCGGGTGCATCACTCTCACCACACCTTCGGCCCGCATTTCCGCGCTGCCCGCGCGCATCGAAAGAGTCACGCGCGTGGACACTGGGAACGGCGACGAAATATCCAGATAGCAACCGCCCAGGCTCAGATCGGTCAGCTGGCAGCGGACCGGCGGATCATCCTGCTCGGTCTCGGGCGAGTTGCGCTTGAGCCAGTCGCACAATTGCCGCGACGCCTCCGGAGCAACATCCACAAAGCGCAAACCAGCCTGGGCCATGTTTCCTTCCCAAGCGAACTCCGACGACAATTCGAACGAGGTCTGAGTCCCGGGAAGGGTAAATGCCACCTTCCACACTCCGGTGGGCCGCTGGCGGCCTGGAATCCGCACCGCCATCCCGCCCTCGCTGAGGTCGGTGGTGGTCACGCGCAGGGTGGCGTCGGAATCCACCTTGCGGATGATCACAGGAATTTGTACGGGAATGCGGAAATTTCGCCGGCGCTCACGCTTCATCAACGCGCGCGCCGCCCGAAAACTTGATTTGGCGCGTTCGGTCGAAACCGGTTTGTAGAGAACGAAATGCGCTCCCAGATCGAACACGGACCGCAGTCCGGTCGCCGCGTCTACCACTGCAACCGCAACGGCTCGCTTGTTGCAGAGTGCGCTCCGGGCGCTGCGCAGGACCTCTGCTGAGCGCGGATCGGCGCAATCCACAATGATCGCCTCAAACCGCTCGCGGGTCAGCTTGCGCAAGGCGCTGTCGGCGTCGGCACACAGTTCCACGCCAATCTCGAGGTCGCCCAGGGTCCGGCGCAGCACTCGCACGATCTTGTCATCGGAGCAAAGCACCAGCGATTTCAGAGTCATGGCTCGCTCTGTCCCCGCCCCAAACGTTCACAGGTCGGGAACAGCTTGTGATCCAGTCGAGGAAGAAGTCCTCATTGAACTTTACGGCTTCCCGTATCTCGTGGGCAATGGCCCGCAGCCCCTATGAGTTACGACCGTAACTCATGCTGGGGCCGCATCCGGAACGTGCCCGCCAGCTGGCGCCAGCCTGGTCATCGCCAGCTCCATTAAGCCGCGATACTCTATGCCTGCGCCGTCGAAGTTCTGGTTCCGAAATTGACTAGACACCACGGCCGTTCCCGAATCGGCACCGTCGTCAGCCCAGAACCATCCTGTTTACAATCATTTACAATGATTTCATTCAACCGCGCCCGCAGAAATTCCGTTGACTTTCGGCGCAAAATCGCCGTAAGATACTGAGTCTCCACTTCAGTGCCTGGGTCAGACAGCGGGATACCTAGCCGTGTCTAGTTGTCCCTGGGCGGGTTCTGCTCTGTTTGAATCCAGAGGAGAGCGTGGAGAATCATATAGTTAGGCGTATTACGCATTTGTGGCAGTTGATTCCCCCGAGGCAGAAAGGCACTTTTCATGGCCAAGAGACGCGGAAATCCCAACTGGGGCAAGCCGGAGCCGATCGGCCCCATTGTCCCCACCATCACCGAGTTTGAGCAGGTTGTGCGTGAATATAAGCTCTCCCCCGACCAATACTTGCGCTCCACGCGCCTGCGCGAGTGGGCGCGCCGCAACAAGAATTCCAAGTACATTCCCGAGCCCCTTCTGGAAGCCTGGGGATTCGAGATCGAGTCCACGCTGTAAACCAAGCGTCAGCAAGGACTTGAGGTTTAGAAGCTTCGCTGGAAGTTCGAGGGTCGCTCGCAGAGCGGCCCTTTGTATTTACCCCAGTTGTCAGTGGCCAGTTGCCAGTGGTCAGTGCGAGCGCATAGGCTAACGTTTGCTCGACTTCGTGCAAATCCCGGCAGCTGAATTGTTTGCCTTCCTGGCGGCGATCGCGTTCGCTGCCGGGCTGAATGTTTATGCAACGGTGGCGTTTCTGGGGTTGCTCGGACGTTTCGGGCATATGCCGTTGCCTTCTGGACTGCATGTGCTGGAGAACTGGTTTGTTATCGGTGCCAGCAGCGCGCTTTTTTTCGTTGAGTTTTTCGCCGATAAGGTTCCGGCGTTCGATTTGGTATGGAATGCGCTGCACACGTTTGTGCGGGTACCCGCGGCCGCTCTCATCGCTTACGAAGCCACCAAGCCGCTTTCGCCGGAACAGCAACTGTTCGCCACTTTGTTGGGAGCCGTTGTCGCTCTCGCCGCCCACGGCGGCAAAACTGCAGTGCGAGCTGCGGTTACTCCCTCGCCGGAGCCGCTTTCGAATATTTCCCTGAGTCTGGGCGAAGACGTTTTGGCCGTGGGGCTGGCCTGGCTGGCTACGCGACATCCTTACATCGCTGCGACGCTGGTTGCCGTGATGGTCGTGATCATTGCGGCGCTGACCCGTTGGGTGGTGCGAGCGCTGCGCGCGCTGTTCCGCGGGGCGGAGCGCGAACTGGCGGCTTGAGCTGCGGTTTACTTTGACTGGTAGACGGTTTTTCCGGCGACCATTGTCCATAATACTTTTGTGTCGCGCATTTCTTCGGGAGAGATGGTCAGGACGTCGCGGTCTAACAGAACTAAATCTGCGCGCTTGCCGGGGGCGATGGTTCCGATGGAATCGAGATTCATGGCGCGCGCGGAGTTGCGGGTGTAGGCGTAGAACATCGCTTCGCGGGGCATGTCCTGCGAAGCGTCCAGAACGCCTTCCGAGCCCTTGCGGGTCTCCGCCTGATAAATCCCGTGGAACACATTCGCGGTGGAAACCGGCCAGTCGCTGGCGCCGGAAATGATGCCGCCATTGTCGAGAATCGAACGCGCCGGATATTGCCACTGGTAAATCTCGGGGTCCAGATAAGGCTTCACAATTTCGATGGTATCGGGACTGGCCTCGGCCCAGAGAAGCTGCAACGCGCTGACCACGCCCAGTTCCCGGAACCGAGGAAAATCTTCCGGCTGCACGAATTGTTCGTGGGTGATGGTGTGCGGCAAGCCGGAATTTCCGTTGGCCTTGCGGGCCGCCGCAATTCCGTCCAGCGCAGCTTTCACTGCGCCGTCGCCGATCGCATGCACGTGAATGATCAATCCTTGCTTGTCGGCTGCAACGCACAGGTCGGAAAACTTTTTCGGGTCAAACAGCAAGTCGCCGTTGCGCCCCGTGTTCTTGTAGGGCTTGGTGAGATTCGCAGTTTGCGAGGGATACTCGACCACGCCATCGGCGAAGACTTTGATGCCGGTTACGTGCAGATTGGGAACGTTCTTGTAAAGTTCGCGCGTCTTCTGCACTCCGGCGAGTTCGGCCGCTGGATCTTTCGCGAACACCTGGGGAAACGCTACCACTTGCGAAACCAGCTCGCCGTGATCGGCCAGAAGCTTGTACGCCTGCAACACATCGTCAGAGGCCAGCGGATCGAGCCACGCGGTGATGCCAAGGCTGTAGTTATATTCGAGCGCGGCGCGACCCGCGGCGAGCAACTCGGCGGAAGTGCGCTGCGGCAAGAGCGGCTCGATTTTCTCGGTGCCGGCATCCACCAGGAATCCGTTTGGCTGCATGTCTCTGACGTTGTCGAAACCATAGTAGCTGCGTTCTCCGGCGGAAAGCTTTTTCAGGAAGTCAGCCGTGATGCCGGCGCGCCGCAACAGGGCGCGATTTGCCCACGCCGTGTGGCCATCCATGCCGCGCAGAAGGACGCTTTGCTTCTCGTATGTCCCGGTGCTGAACTGGGCGTTGAGCGCATCGGTATGCGACCAGAACTCAAGCGGCATGCCGTAGATCTCAAGGACGTCGCCGCGCATGCCCCTGCCGGACTTTTTCGCGGCGTCAACAAAGGGCGCGAGCTGCTCGATGGTGTCTACTTTGTCGCTGGCGTCGGCGCCAACCAGGCCGAGTCCGCCATCGATTGAGTGGCTATGCGAATCGATCAAGCCGGGGAAAAGAGTCTTGCCTTGCAGATCGATGCGTTCGGCGCTCGCGGACGCGGACTTCACAACTTCCGCCAGGCTGCCCACCGCGATGATCCTGTCGCCGCGAATCGCCACCGCTTCGGCGTAGGGATTGTCTGGGTTGCCGGTGAATATTTTCGCGTGAAATAAAATCCGTTCCCCGGAAGTGCCTTGCGCCCGGAGCGAAACACCTGTGAGAACAAATAGGACAAACACCGCCAACAGAGCCATCCAACCTCGAGAGAAGCGTCGCACTGAGTTACCCTTTCTCAAGCCAATACACTGGATTCACCAAAACAGGCACACCAATATACAACCTTGCCCGAATAAACTGTGCGGGTGCGATGGATAGTGGCGCCGTTGGTTTCGGACTGCAACGGCGACTTCGCTGCTGGGGGCGGGCAAGACGGACAGGAAAGCCTTTAACCGCAGAGATCGCGAAGGAATGCCGCGAAGGTCGCAAAGAAAAGCCCTGGGCTTCGTTGCGACCTTCGGCTTTTCTGTTGGTTTCGTTGGTATGGAGGGCTTTGCTACAATCGCCTTGATATGAGCTTCCAGCCGCCATTTAGCGACGTTCCCGATGCGCTTGAGGAAATCCGCGCGGGACGAATGATTGTTGTGGTCGACGACGAAGACCGCGAAAACGAAGGCGACCTGACTCTTGCCGCAGAAAAAGTTACCCCCGAGGCCATCAACTTTATGGCCAAGTACGGGCGCGGCCTGGTGTGCCTGGCGATGACTGAGGAGCGGCTCGACCATCTGCGCATCGGGCCAATGACCGCGGAGAATACTTCACAATATGGCACCGCATTTTGTGAGGCGATCGACGCGCGCACTGGAGTGACGACGGGAATTTCCGCTTATGACCGGGCGCGGACGATCCAGGTGGCGATTGATCCGGCGACCAAGCCCAGCGATCTGGCGCGGCCGGGGCACGTGTTTCCGCTGCGCGCGCGCAAGGGTGGAGTGCTGGTGCGGGCCGGGCAGACTGAAGCTTCCGTGGATCTGGCACGGTTGGCGGGGATGGTGCCGGCCGGAATCATCTGCGAAATCATGAAGGACGATGGCAGCATGGCGCGCGTGCCCGACCTGATTGAATTTTGCCGCGAACACAATTTGAAGATGTTGACCGTAGCCGAGATTATTCGTCATCGCATGGCGCACGAGCGTTACGTGCACCGCGTGGGCGAAGCGCTGGTCGACACGCGCTTCGGCGAGTTCCGCCTGATTGCCTATGAAAGCGAGGTCGACGGCGGGGAATCGCACGTGGCCCTGATTCGCGGGGACATTGAGGGCAGCGCGACTCCGGTGCTGGTGCGCATGCACGCGCACTGCCTGCTGGGCGACGTTTTCGGGGCGACGGGATGCGAATGCCACGCCACGCTGGAAGGCGCTCTGCGGAGAATCGGCGACGAAGGCCGCGGGGCGCTGATTTATCTGCATCAGACTTCGCAGGGATTTTCGATTGAGAAAATAGGGGAGCGTAGCGCGCTGAGCTTCCACCGCGGACGGAAATTACCTGCGCTGCTGGACAATGAACGGCAGACGCAGCGTGAGATCGGCATCGGAGCGCAGATTTTGTCGGACCTGAATCTGCGGCATATTCGATTGCTGACGAATCGGCCGAAGAAAGTGGCGGCGCTGGAGGGATTTGGAATTGAGATTGTGGAGCAGGTTCCGGTGGAGTTAAGTGCGAAGAGGGTGAAGTAAGAACAGGGGTCAGGGGTCAGTAAGGGCAAGTGCAGCCCCGACATATTAGAACGGTTTGCGGACTACGACTTCGTTGTCACGAATAAAAAACTGCGCCGAGCAGGCTTCGGAACCGCAAATCACGGGGATCAAGCCGTTGATCTGTTTGCGGGTGATGAGTCCCAGCATGCCGCAGGACGGGCAGGAGAGTACGGCCCAATAGGGATCTTCCTTTTCGCCGATCTCACCCGCGTTTTCGAGCACGAAGACTGTGCCGGGCTGCATCTGCTCCGGGATCCACTCATTCAGGATGTCCAGTTCGCTAATCATTCGTCCTCCTGCTCCTATTCCTGTTAAACCAAAGCCTCCTGCTATGAAGCATTT
>JBEKDY010000041.1:0-21529 GCA_050014115.1 Candidatus Sulfotelmatobacter sp.
GAACGCTCGCATTTTCTTCTGGTCGCTGACGTCGGCACTCGCCGGATTTCTTTTCGGTTTCGACACGGTCGTCATTTCCGGCGCTGAGAAAACAATTCAGGCGCTCTGGGGACTAAGCCCCGACCTGCACGGCATCGCCATGGCCTCGGCGCTTTATGGCACCGTGGTTGGCTCGCTGCTCGGGGGCTGGCCCGCCGACCGGTTCGGACGCAAGGCTACGCTGCTGTGGATCGGCGTTCTTTATTTCGTCGGCGCGGTAGGCTCCGGCCTGGCGCCCAACGTTACCATTTTTATTATCGCGCGCGTCATCGGGGGATTGGGCATCGGCATCTCGACCGTGGTTGCCCCCATGTACATCTCCGAGATCGCGCCGCCGAAGTATCGAGGACGACTAGCTGGTATGTTCCAGTTCAACATTGTTTTCGGCATCCTGATCGCATTCGTTTCGAACGCCCTGCTGGCAGGCATCGGCGAGAATGCCTGGCGCTGGATGCTGGGCGTGGCCGCATTCCCGTCGCTGCTTTACGCCTTGTTCTGCCTCGGCCTTCCCGAAAGTCCTCGCTGGCTGCTCAGCAGGAAGGGCGACCGCGAGGCCGCGCTCGAAGTGCTGCAACGCATTGAGCCTGACGTTCCAAAAACCGAAATTGCAGCCCAAGCCGACGCGATTACCGCGGCGTCCTCCGAGCAAGTATCGTCAGGACATTTCTGGACGAGGCGTCTTCAGAAACCAATCCTGCTCGCAATCTTGATTGCCTTCTTCAATCAACTCTCCGGCATAAATGCGATTTTGTACTTCGCCCCGCGCATCTTCGAACTGACCGGACTCGGCGCAAAGGCCGCGCTGCTGCAATCGATCGGGATCGGCGTCACCAATCTCGTTTTTACTTTCGTCGGTCTCTGGCTGATTGACCGCCTGGGACGCCGCACCCTTCTCTATATCGGCTCGTTCGGCTACATCGCCTCGCTCGGTCTGGTCGCATGGGCATTTTTTTCACAACACTTCTCGATCGTGCCGGCTTGCATCTTCGCCTTCATCGCTGCCCATGCGGTCGGCCAGGGCGCGGTCATTTGGGTTTTTATTTCCGAGATATTTCCCAACCGTCATCGCGCGGAAGGACAGACGTTGGGCAGCTTCACGCACTGGATCTTCGCCGCCCTGCTCACAACGTTCTTCCCGAGGATGGTTTCGTCTTTCCCACCCGGCTACGTTTTCTCGTTTTTCGCCGGCATGATGGTTCTTCAACTCGTTTGGGTAAAGACAATGGTTCCGGAAACGAAAGGTGTGCCGCTGGAGCAAATCCAGAAACAACTGGGGATCGAATAGGAATTGGAATTCCCGGGCTCAGTGTTGCGACAAGGGCGGAAGCGCCACTTTCTTCTGAATTCCTGCTCCCTCGACGATGGTGTAGATGAAATCCGCGGGAACGTCGTGCAGCACTTCACTTCCGCCATTCGGCCAGCGAATCGTAACCTCCTGCATCTTGTCATTCGCAGCCAGCCCAAAGTGCAGCCGCAAATCATTCTGCGAAATGTAACTCGCCCCACCGCGCACTTCGTCGAACTGCACGAACGTCCCGGCCTTCACCGTCACGCGCGCGCCGATCGCAGCTTTGTTGCTCCTGGTTCCAATCAACTTGAACAGAACACGGTGATTCGAACCATTATTGCGATTCATCAGCAATGACGGCGGCTCTCCCGCGTTGAGCACCACAATGTCCACGTTGCCGTCGTTGTTGATGTCTCCGAACGCCGCGCCCCGCCGCGATTGCGGAGGCATCGCCGCCAGCGCGGAAGATACATCTTCAAACGTGCCATCGCGATGGTTGCGAAACAAATTCATCGGCTGGCGGTAGTGCGTGCCGCCGGGGATGGTATCCACCTGCGGATAAACATGGCCATTGGCCACGAATAGATCGAGCCAGCCGTCGTTATCCATATCGAAAAACGAAGTTCCCCAACTCACATACGGATAAGTCGGCTTCATCACCTTGGCCCGCACGCTCACGTCCGCAAAACTGTCGTTTCCCAGATTGTGATAGAGCGCCGACCCTTGCTCCACAAAATTTGTGACGAACATGGAAAGGCGGCCTTCGTGCAAGTAATCTCCCCAGGTCACGCCCATCGACCCTTGCTGCACGCCGTCTCCGCTCAGTGCAACGCCCGAAAGCAAGCCGATATCTTCGAACGTGCCATCGTGTTTATTCTTATAGAGAAAGTTCGGTCCGGCATCGTTGGCCACGTAGAGATCTGGCCAGCCGTCGTTGTCGTAGTCTCCCCAGGTCGCGCCCAATCCGTAGTAATGATGCGGATCGTCGACTCCGGCTTTCTTCGAAACTTCTTCAAACGTTCCATCGCCTTTGTTGTGAAACAGCAAATCAGATTCGCCCGGCAGACCCCACGGGCCGCACTGCACCAGCACTCCCTTAAACCGGCAGAAGCGCGGATCATTGCCGAACTCCGGCAACTTGTCGACTTCGACGTGGACGTAGCGCGAGACGAACAGGTCGACATGGCCGTCGCGATCGTAATCACCCCAGGCCGCGCCGGTGCTGAAGCCGCCGCCGCGCACTCCGGCTTTTTCGGTCACATCCTCAAACTTGCAATTGCCCAGGTTGTGATAGAGCACGTTGCCGCCAAATCCGGTGACGTAAATATCGTCGAGGCCATCGTTGTCATAATCGGCCACGGCAACACCCATGCCCCAACCTTTGCGGGTGAGGCCCGCGGCGCTGGTGATGTCAGTAAACTTGGGGTCATTCCCGGTCGAACCATTTCCGCCTGAGTCTGCATCCTGATGATAGAGCGTGACCATCAGATCGCCGCCTTGCTTGTAGCGCTCCACCGTGGATCCGTTCACGGTGAGGATGTCGAGTTTGCCGTCGTTATCGCAGTCGATGAGGCCCACGCCGCCGCTCATGGATTCGACAATATATTTCTTGTCCGCCGAAGAAATGTGAGGGACGGTGAGGCCGGCCTTCTGGGCGATGTCCTCGAATCGGGGAACGAAAGATGACGGGGGAGATGGTGCCAGAGGAAGCTTGGGAGGAGCAATCTGCGCCAGCGAAAACGGCGCCAGCAACAGCCCCAAACAAACGCCCCACCGGGTTCGCATAGTAAAGAAGATTTGTAAATTATAGCGGACGTTGTACGTGGAGCTTTGAGGACTTTCACCATCAAGTACAGCTTGCCTCGCCCCGTGGTTGATGATTCTTCTTCTCCATTGTCGAGCGGACCGGCTGCCTGTTTGGGCGAAGGATACGGCGTGCGGCTGGAACTGGGTTAGAATGGCGTCCCAGTTGATGGCATCGGTGAACCGGGATTGGAGCATGGCCAAGGCCCGACTCCACGGAGAGATGAAAGCGATCCATGGCCACACAGCAGGACAATTGGGAGGCAGTGAAAGCGCTGTTTAAGGCTGCCCTGGAAGAGGACGCGGCGAACCGATCCTCGTTCCTGAAGGCGCGCTGCCCGGACGCGAGCGTGTGCGCTGAAGTGGCGCGACTGCTCGCGGAATACGACGAGGCCGCATCATTATTTCTGCCCGCGGAGCTCCCTACGGTGTCGCTGGGCGATTTCATTCCGGAGCCTGCGGCCAGGAACCAGCAACTTTCGGAGTCTCAGGTGCTGGCTGGACGATTCCGCATCGTCCGTTACATCGCCGGTGGGGGCATGGGCGAGGTGTATGAGGCGGAAGATCAGGAACTGCGCGAGCGAGTCGCGGTAAAAACGATCCGGCCGGATATTCTGGTGCAGCCTAACGCCATGGCGCGCTTCAAGCGCGAAGTTTACCTGGCTCGAAAAGTAACTCATCCCAACGTCTGCCGGATTTTCGACCTGTTCCGGCATAAACCCGACGACGGCAGCGTGAAGGAAGAAATTGTTTTCATCAGCATGGAGTTGCTGCGGGGAAAAACTCTGGCCGCCCGCATGAAGGACGGCACTGGGATGAGCATGAGCGAGGCGCTGCCGCTGGTGGGGCAGATGGCGTCGGCTCTGGCGGCGGCGCACGACGTGGGAATTGTGCATCGCGACTTTAAGCCGGGAAACGTGGTTCTGGTGGCGGGATCCGGGACGGCCGCAGAGCGTGCAGTGGTCACCGATTTCGGGCTCGCCCTGCAATCGCTGGCGTCGGATGAAGGTGTCTCGGTGTCGACGGGCCAGGGAATTTTGGGAACGCCGGCATATATGGCGCCGGAGCAACTGGAAGGCCGGCCGGCGACGAACGCGTCCGACATTTACGCGCTGGGGCTGGTGATCTACGAGATGATCACTGGCGGCAGGGCTTTCGCGGGCGATAACCCGCTATCGTCCGCCTTCAAACGGCTGAGCGAGCCTCCACGCCCTCCGCGCGACTTTGCTCCTGATTTGAGCCCGGCTTGTGAATCGGTAATCCTTCGTTGCCTGGCGCGCGACCCGGCGGATCGTTTCGCGAGTGCGCGCGATGTGACGACGGCGCTGGCGGAGAATCTCCCGCAGCCTATCACTGCGTCGACCATTAGCCCGCGGCACGTCGTCCCTGAAGCCCACGGCGTCCAGCTGAGTGCGAAGACCAGCCGTTCCGCGGTCGCAAAAATTTCGGGCGCACTGATTCTCATTCTCATTGCGCTGGCTGCCATGGGGATTTACGAGTGGCGAACTCTGCACCCTGCCGTGCAGCCGCTGGTAGTGGTCGCCGGTTTTAAGAACAATTCCGGGGACTCGGCGTACGACTGGCTGGCCACGGATTTAAGTGAATCGCTCACGGCCGACCTGGGCGCCTCTGATGTGGGAGGGTCTGGCGGCGTGCAGACAGTGCCCACGGACGAACTGGCCCGGGTCCGCACTGAATTCTCCATCGCTCCGCCACAGAATCTCGACAGCGGGAATCTTTCCAAAGTGCGCCAGGCCGTTGGCGCCAACTACGTTCTGCTCGGCACCTACCACATAGATGCTGAGTCGCCGGAGAAGAATCTCACAATCGATTTACGCCTTGAAGATTCTGCAGAAAAAACTCTGAGCACGTTTCACCAAAGCGGGAGTGAGACGGATTACGGCAAGCTGGTCACTGAGATTGCGGCCGAGGTCAGGGACAAACTCGGAAAAGCTGGACTACCCGCGGGGGAAGCATCTCAAGTGCAGAATCTTTATCCGAGCAAGCCTGAAGCACGGAAGCTGTATTTCGAGGCGCTCGACAAGCTGCGTTCGCTGGACGCGACGGCTGCGCTGGACCTGCTGAAAAAAGCTGAGCAAGAGGAACCGGACAACGTCGCCATACACTCGGCGCTGGCTGATACGTGGTCTTTGTTGAAGCATGATCCCGAGGCTGCCGAGGAAGCGAAGAAGGCCGCGGATCTCGCCGGAAAAACGCCGCTTCCCTTCGAAGACATCGTGCTCGCGCGGGCGCGGGCCGAAGAAATGACGCAGGATTGGGAAGCTGCGATCAAGGACTACAGCTTGCTGTTCCCGCATTATCCGCAACTGAACTATGGACTGCAGCTGGCCAAAGTTCAAGCTGAAGGATCGAAGCCCAAGGCCGCGCTCGATACCTTGAACCAGCTCGCGGGATTGCGGCCGCCGATGAACAGCGATCCCCGCATTGAGATCGCCAGGGCGAAGGTCTATGCAACGATGAACGATTTCGCGAATGAACTGCAATCAGCTCAACTGGCCCTCAGCGAGGCACAGAAGGGCAACGCGAAATTGATGCAGGCCAGCGCGGAGCGTGAGCTTTGCTGGGCGCATCGCAACCTGGGTCACGTGGAGGATGCGATCGCAGCCTGCAACCAGGCGGAGGCTCTTTTTTCGGCATTCGGCGACAGCGCCAATGCCGCCGTTGCCCTCAACGACGTTGCCACCTGGCTGCGGGATCGTGGCCGCTACGCTGAGGCGAAAGAGCAGTTCGAACGCGTAATCCAAATTCAGCGAAAGGCGGGCGCTCAAAAAGATCTGGTGGGAGCGAACGTGAATATGGCCGGAGTTCTGGTCCGTATGGGCAAGCCCCAGGAAGCGCAGGACTACATCGACACCGCATTGCAAGTCGCCGGTTCTATTCGCGACGAGGAAGACGAAGCAGAAGCACACATTCTCAAGGGAGAGGTGCTCTCCTCAGGAGGCCATCCAGTGGAGGCCGGGCAGGAGCTTCGTGAGGCTCTGGCCCTGGCGCAGAACCTGGGGAACACAGTGATTGAGGCCACGGCCTTGAGCAATCTGGCGGAAATTCAGTCGGAAACCGACTCCGGGAGCGCGCTGGCAGCTTATGAAAAAGTATTGAAGTTGCGGAGGGCAAACGGCAATCCCACGGAAGTCGCGACCTGCCTCTTTAATATGGGGGACGTTCAGTTTCGCCGCGGTGAACTTGATGCCGCAGAAACCTCCTACCGCGAGGCCATCAAGATCAGCACCGAGCAAAAAGACAAGCCCGGAGTTGCCCTCGGATCGATGTCGCTGGCGCAGATCAACCTGGAACGGCATCGGCTGCCGGAAGCCGAACAACAGGCTCTCGATGCGATTCAAAAGCTAAAGGAAGCCCCGGACGCCAATCTCGAGGCGACTGCGGATTCGATTCTGCTGAGAATCCTCGTAGACGAACATAGGTTGCCGGAGGCCGAAGGGTATGCGGACCGCATTCGAAAGATTGCCAGTGAGGATCCGGACACGAATTTCGAAAATCGCATGAGCCTCGCGGAGTATCTCGCGGCCACGGGTCACAAGACTGAGGCACTCGAACAAATCCGCACTCTTCCCGCGGATGCGAAGCAGCACGGGCGCAATTTTGCGGAGCTCGAAGCGGAGCTGCTTCTGCTGAAACTCGAGACCGACCAACGCACTTCGCTAGCATCGCGCACCCAGGCGCTTTCTTCCATCCGCAAACGCGCTGAGCGAGCCGGGTTCAAGCTGCTGATCAGCCAGGCGGGGCATGATCAGGTGTGAAGATCGTTATCAGGGGGCAGCTCCGCCGGCCGCCTGATCGAGTCAAATTCACGTCAGCCAATTGACCCCACCCAAATTCGCTTGACGAAACCGGGCAAAGCGAAGAAACTGCTTTACGTCGTCCCCCCAACCGCCCGGCCCTGGCGCGCATTACTTTCAAGGAAGGCTACTCGCATGCTCAAACTCAAAGTTATGGTCAGTGCTTCGGTATTTTCTTGCATTCTGGCCGTGCTGCCTCTCTATGCAGTTCGCCGGCCAGATGTTCCCAGTTCGCAAAATGGAGAGGTGGTGGGTGTGCCGGCCGAGCTCTGCCCGACCTCAACTGCGACGCCCTTCTTCGCGCAGCTGGATGGCACTCAGTCTCCGCCCGCAGGCTGCACTCCGACCAGCGATCCGAACAAGCCGAACCCGCCGAACCCTTATCCCGATCTCTCGGTGACCCTTTCGGGCACGGGATTCACGGTAACGGTGACTCCTGCGCTGTGGGGCATTGGCCTGGGAACTACTTCGAATGCGGCGGAAAAGTACACGGTTTTCCAGGTGCAGTTCAGTGGAGAGGCCGGGATGACTCTGCAGTCTCTCGTGATCGGGGCAAAGCTCAATGCCGCCACGTACGTGCCCTGCGTTCCAGCCGAGTTTGGCACCGGCATACCGTATTGCGTCGCGGTCGACAACACCCTGGATGCATTGGGCGCGGGTCAAGTGGCGATTGAGCCCACGCCGATCGACCTGGCGGATACGACGACCACGCGCTGGGACTTCAGCCAGTTTAGCTCGGGAACGCTGGCGATCGCGGTGGCAGGCTACCCTTCGGAATTTTCCAAGATCGATAAGTATCCCAACTCGAATGTGCTGAAGGCGGCCTCGTTTGTTGCCGCCAATTTTCTGGCGGTGGTGACTGACTCCTCGAACAATGTTTTGACCGCCGGCGGTCTGACTCTGAAGAAGGCACTGGCGGCTACGAACGATCTTTTTGCCAATGCCATCACGATCAAGAAAGTGCCGTTCAAGAGCTTCCTGGATACTTCGGCAACCAACCCGACGGAACAACTTACCGGCAGTGACGCGGGAGGCGAAATAACTCCTCAGAATGATCCGACTCCCAAAGATCCAGCCCAGGCCAATGCCGGCACGCCTTGCGCTGGATCCTGGCCTTCCGGTGCGAATGTGTTTCGCAGCGTCTGGTACGAGTTCACGCCGACGATCAGCGAGAACTACGCGGTCAGCACCGCGGGCAGCCGTTACGATACGGGCGTATATGTATTCACGGGCTCTCCATCGTCTCCGACAACGGTCGCGTGCAACGACGATGCGCCTACCACCGGGACTGGAGTGGAGTCCTCGTACGTGAATTTTGGAGCGGTCGCAGGCACTCCTTATTACATTATGGTGAGTGAAGTTCCGCCGCCCGTGGGACTGGACACGGCCACGGAAACGATTCCGCTCGCCGCTCCGCTGGCCTCCGACGCCACCCTCAATTTCAGCCTCACGGTCGGCAGCCACGTGATCATGAATCCCAACACGGTGTTGAACTTCCTGAACCCCCAGACGGTAAATACCACCAGTTCGCCGCTGGTGATTACGGCAACCAACACGACTTCCACAAGTGTGACCATCTCGAAGGTTGCGATCTACGGCAGCGGAGTAAAGGCATTTCATGAGACGGATACGTGCGGCGGCAGCATTGCGGGGGGAGCTCAATGCAACATCAGCGTGACTTTCACTCCGCTGGCCAAAGGCGTGCACGTGGCAGATATCCAACTGCAGTTGACGGGATCCGTGGATCCCACGCCGCTGGTGATGACGGGGACGGGCGTTCTGCCGTAATTGCTTCGGAAATGATCCGTCGTTCGCGATCCGTCGTTCGCGAACTGTCGCTAGTAATCCGTCGCCGATGCGTAAATGCAGCGCGATCCACCCTGCGCGGTTAAGATAAGAAGCGATGAGCCGTGGTGTTTCGAATGACGTAGCGAATCATCAGGGCAGCCGGTTTTCTTTCGAGCACGTCGCCGTGGTATGCGGGGGAGCGCTCCTACTGGCTTGGCCAGCGCTGTATAACCGCTATCCGTTGTTCTATCCAGATTCGATGACATACCTGGGCGACGGACGCGCGGTCGCGCGGGCAGTGTTTCTGCATCAGCTTTCCGAGTACTACGGAATGCGGTCGCTGATCTATAGCCTGGGCATTTTGCCGTGGCATTGGAACGTGACTCCGTGGCCCGTGGTCGCTTTTCAGTCACTGCTTACGGCTTACGTTCTCTGGCTCGTTGTACGGTCACTCGTGCAACGCCAGACGGCGAAGCGCTATTTGGTTCTGCTCGCGTTGCTTAGCCTGTTCACGAGCCTGAGTTGGTATTCCAGCCTGATCATGCCGGACATTCTCGGCCCGGTGTTGTATCTCTGCATCTACCTGCTCGTGTTTGCCCGGGACGATCTCACCCGCGCGGACCACGTCGCGGTATTTCTTATCGCCTGGTGGGGGGTGGCATCGCACGCGACGCACCTGATGTTGGCGGGCGGACTGTGCATCCTGCTTGCGATGCTGCTAGTTCTTCGGCGCCCGTTCATGCAGGCACGCTGGAAAGCCGTGGGCGAAGTTGCTCTCATCGTTGTGCTCGCTGCCGCCGCCCAGTTGGCACTCAACGATTATCTTTATGGCGAACCCAGCTTGAACGGCGATCGACCGCCGTTTCTGATGGCCCGCATCATCGCCGACGGCCCGGGACGATGGTATCTGGAGCAGCATTGCCCGGAAGTGAAGTTCGCCATCTGCGACCATGTGCATGATCTTCCCGGTGATCCTGATGTCTTTCTTTGGGGAACGAATGGAATCTGGCAAAACACCGACGATGATTCCGCGCAACGGCTGCGCCAGGAAGAAATGCCGTTCGTGCTGGCCACTCTGCGCGCGTATCCCCGCCAGCAGTTGACCAAGTCCGCCATCGCGTTCTGGCAACAACTGGCGGTCTTTGGCTTGTATGACCTGGACGCCAGCGACGTCGTCTCGGACGAATACAATAGCGTGTTCCCGGGCGGGCGGCCGCATTACCTGCAAAGCCGGCAGGCCCAGAACACTCTGCCGCTCGAGTTCTTCACATCCGTCGGAAACTGGACAATCCTGGTTTCAATCCTGATGATTTGCGCGGGCGCTCCGTTTCTGTGGCGTAAGCGGTCCGCGCGCCTTGTCGGACTCAGCGTGGTGATCGTTTCCACGGTTGTGGCGAATGCATTGGTCACCGGACCGTTGTCCATGGTGGAAGACCGCTTCCAGAGCCGGGTGATCTGGCTGTTGTCCTTCCTGGCGGGATTGTTCGTGATGGTTTGGCTGGATGGAAGGCGTGCACAGCGGGTCGCGACTTCTCCACAGGAGTAGTGGATTCCCAGCGAAGGGTGACAACTCGGTCCGAGCAAAGCGAGAGTCCTGTGTGGCGCTCTAGCTTTGCTCCGGATGACACTACGGGGAGCGCCGGCTACGGATGCACGAGGCGTTTGCCGCGCTCACCTTTCTGGAAATCTATTCCACTTCAAAATCCGCCGAGCGAACGTTGGTCGAGTTCCCTGCGGAATCCATGGCTTTCAGCTCCACCTGATAAGAGCCAGGGGCAAGAGTAGCGACCGGGAGCCTGAGCGCGATCGGGATCAAAGGACTGCCCGGTTGCATCGCGGCCGCCATGTTGACGAAGCCCGTCGTCATCTTCTGTTCTTTGGTTTTTGGATCCACAACTTTGAGTTCAAGCCCAACCATGGGGGGAGCGGCGCCGACCAGCAACGGCGCATAGATTTCCAAATAGACGCCGGCATTGTCTGTCTTCTTGAAATGGTTGGTGGCCGAGGGAACGATTTGCATGCCGGAAGCCACCAGCGGTTTCTTGTCGTCGAGCAAGAGGCCGTCCATCCCCGTCGGCGGCGAATCAGAAACCCGATGGGCTTCGTTGGTAAGCGCCAAGCCGCTCAAGCTGAACTGCTTGCCATCATAAGGATCAATCACTACTGGCATCTGCAGCTTCCCGAAACTCTGGCTGCCGGAGTTGAACACAACTTTCAGGTTGTACTGGCCCGAGGCCACTTCGAACTGGTTTTCGTAATGGAAGGGCCGCTTCTGAAATTCCTCCACTTCTTTTTTGCCGTCGAAATCGAGGTTCACGGTATCGCTGAAACGCGCTCCGACCGTGCCATCCGGCTTGTAGGCGATCCCCAGGACGTTGAGCGCGGAATGCTGCTTCCCCTTTATCTTCTCGAACTTGATAGCGTCGGCGGGGATGTCGACGACCAGGTCGATCCGCGCCGTGTTCGGCGACGTGTAGAAGAACGGAGCCCGCATCGCAGCAGTCACGTTCCCCGCCAGCTCGCCGGCGGCGTGACTCTCCAGATCCTTCTCGATGGGATTTCCGGCCAGCAGATCCTTGGGGCGAACGTTGCAGTAGCCGCTGCGGGAACGGACATTGGTTCCGCCGCGGTCCACTTTGACGCGTAGCGTGTAGCAATTCCCTTCTTGCGATTCAGCCGGTTTGTACCCGAGAACGTAATATTGCGATTGATCTTTGGCGATCTTCTGCAGGCCGCCAAGCAAATCGTTGGTGTTGACGATGACGAAGCCGCCAGTTCCATCCGCCAGTTGGTAGAGCACTTGCTGGTTTGTGGTTGCCGACTCAGGGAACTGAGGAACGATCTGTCGCGGCTGGTTGTAAAGAGATGTTGCGCCCAGACCGCCGGCGCCGGTGCCACCGCCGCCGGTGCCACCCGTTCCACCGTGTCCGCCGGTTCCACCTGTTCCACCTGTTCCAGTGCCTCCAGTGCCGCCGGTACCACCGTGACCACCGCCGCTGCCGGTGCCGCCGGTACCTGTGCCACCACCGCCCGTGCCGCCTCCGCCGTGCCCGCCCCCACCTCCGCCGCCTCCTCCGCCGCCTCCTCCGCCATGCTGCGGCGGGTCAGCCCACGCGGCGACAAAGGGCGCGAACCGCAAGAACGGATAAGCTGGAGCCGGATCCCCATAACTCAGCGCGGCCGGTATGATGCGAGCCGACTCGGAAGAGGAATGCCGGAGCATGGAATGCGGCGCCGTCATCTCAGGCACCACCAAACCTCGCACGTCGATGGGATAGACCGCGACGTTGGCTTTGTTGCAGGTGTCAATCACCGCGGTCAATTCCGATTGCCGATCCGCCGTCAAGGGAAAGCCGGAGGTCAGCATGACGAGGGTCTTGCGGCCGGGAATACTGCCCAGATTCTTGGCCAGGCTGCGCAGCGCGAGCATGACGGTGTGCGCGCCAAAATCCGCTTCCGGGTTGTTCATCCCCAGCAAGGATGGCACGGGTGGCGCACCCAGTGAGGCAACTTCCACCGGGGCGGCGTTGGGAGAAACCGACGATCCTTTCACGCCGCTCACCACTTGTTTCAAGCGCTCCGCATCGGCGGTGAAGTTTTGCGCGATATGCACGCTGCCGCCAAAGTCGATCACGGCCATCAGGCGGTTGGGACCGGCGTTGGCGTCAATGAATTGCGCGGCTGCTTGCCGCGCCCGTACCTGGTCGCCCATATCCATGGTGGAGTTGTCGAAGAACAGCACCATGTAGCGCTTCTGGTTTTTCGCAGGCGAGGCGGAATCCTCCTCGAACGAAAACGTGGTGATGGCCTGCTCCTTGCCGTTTTCCCATACTTTGAAATCCTTGGCGGCCAGGTCGCGGACGTAATCGCCCTTCCTGTCGGTGACCACCGTATCCACGAGCACCAATCGAGTCTCTACGTGGATTGCGCTGGCATCGCTGGCGGGCTGCTGTGGCGCCGGCGCGGCCGAGGCGGGCGCAGCCTGCTGCCACATCAGCCACCCGCTGGTAAGACAAATCACTGCCACCATGAAAATCAGCCGTCGAACTCGCATACTCCCCTCCACAGACTCTACGGAATCTCGTTTACCGAACTTTTACGGAAATCAGGTTCACGCCTCATGGAATCTCTACCGCGCCGTTTTCGGCCGACATCAGCCGTCCTTCGGAATCCCGCACTACCAGGCGCACCAGGTAACTCCCCGGTTTAACATCAAAACTGGCCCTCATTGTGATTCCCGAGCCCAGCTTGTTTTGCAGCGTTTCATCTTTCAAACGCATTTGCAGGGTTTTCTCGCTTCCCTGAAGAAAGGTTCCATTGCGATCGAACAGCGCAGAAACTACGGTCAGGTCGTTCCAGTTTCGTCCTTCCGCTTTCCGAAAACGCAATTGCTTTACGTCGACGTGCGCGAGCACGGTCAGCTTGGCATCGGCGTCACTGGACTTAAAGAACTGAGTGTGCAGCCCCACCGGGAGATCGTGCAATTCCTCCTGGGAGAACAGGGCATCGTCAATCTCATCTTTGGCTTCCTGCGCGGGGTCCGGCACGTGCTTGGGAGCAAAATAGCCGCGCCGCGCCTGGATGGTCAGCTTTTCCGGAGTCTTCACCGTGACCTTCAAGCTGTGAAAGTTGCCGTCGAGTTTCAGGTTCTGCGGCGTGAAGCCGAGCACGTAATAATATTCCGGTGCGGTGCTGACTCGCCGAAGGCCCTCGTCGAGATCGTTGTTGTTTTGGAAAAATGTTCCACCGGTGCCGTCGGCCAGCGTAGCCATCACGTCAGACTCTGCCGCGGCGCTCGCGCTCTGATACTGCATTTTGAGGCCGATAAATTGAGCGCCAATGTTCGCGGATCCGGCAACGGAGGCATCACCGCCAGGA
Organism: Candidatus Sulfotelmatobacter sp.; assembly: GCA_050014115.1. Lineage (GTDB taxonomy): Bacteria > Acidobacteriota > Terriglobia > Terriglobales > Acidobacteriaceae > Sulfotelmatobacter. The sequence goes on from JBEKDY010000041.1 coordinate 13,615, forward strand.
ACGAGAGTATAAAGCCCGCGAGCATCCAGAGCGTTGATAATCACCTGAGATCGCACGGCGCGATCGATCAGTTCCATGTAATCAGTTTCCATCTCTGGAGTGAGGAACCCCGGAGACACCAGGACAATGTTTCGCTGCCCCGGCATGAGGGCCGTCCTGCGAACAATGTCCTTCAATACTCCGAGCGCGAGACGGCTTTCGGTTTCGCCCGCCACCAAAGCCTGGCTGGCTGCAGACTTTGCCATCGCCTGCGCTTGTGGGAGAGACCTTTGATCTCCGTTAAACATGCAATACAGCGCGTCCTGTGTGGCCACGGCGATGGCCTGCGAGTCGTTCTTGTTCTGAATCAGGTCTGCCAGGTAATAGTTGACATCAGGACATTCCGTGATCCCGCTATTAGTAACGGGACGCGGCTGCAAGCGCAGCAACGTCGCGTGCAGCTGCGCGCGGTCGTCGGTGAAATCCAGCGTGGTCTGCCCCGAGGTCGAGAAGATGGCAACTCGATCGGTGGGCAGCAGCGTCGCCAAATGACGGTCGGCAGCGGCGCGCACCTGCGCCAGATCTCCGAACTTCAAGTGCACATCGTCAAAAACGAAGGCGATGAAGCGCTCAGGCACGTCGGGCGTCTTGCCCTTGATCGTTGAAGCATCCGTCGCAGCTTCTCCCGCGATCGGCTCGCTGCTCTTGCTCGCCAGCGCCACCTTCGCCCCGGGCTGCTCCATGGAAAATTGGCTGATCACCTGGGGCTTGCCTTTGTCGAACAGCTGGAAGTCTTCCTTATGCAGATTTCCGACCGCGTGTCCCTTGGCGTCGCGGGCCACCACTCGCACCAGCACCAGCCGGACATTCACCTTGAAAGTGGTCGGCTCGTCGCGGGAGTTCATCTCCGCAGTGTTCGCTTGTGCGGAAGGTTGAGCCACTGCAGGCTGAGCCACAGGAGTGGATGCCGGCACTGGAGGCTGAGCGGCTACGGGGGCAGGCGATTGAGCGGACGGTTGCGCCGCCGCCTGTGCTCGGGCAACTCCACTGCAGCAGAGAATACTCGGAGCGAAAAGGACCAACGTCAGAAGCACCCTCGCGGACAGAACAACACCGAGCCCGCGCCTGGGCGAACTGCCGGATCGTTGGCGAATCTTAGATGAAATCAACATGCCCCTCAAACAAGGCGTTTGTGAAAGTGAGCAAAGACTGCAAGCCGGGCGGGGACCCGCTTCTTTGCTGCTGCGTAATCCTACTCTCTTGGCCTCCGAAGGGCCAGACGATATCCTCGTTCGGCCGCACGCGCCCGCGAGGCTCTCGATGAGGATAGTTGCACTTCTGGACTTGCTGCTGGCGCGCGACCGGAGTGAAGCCTAAGTGCGAGTTTCTCCGCTCGACGGCAGGAAGGGCTCGAAAGAAAGAACAGCCAAGCGCTTATCAGACGCGAAGAATCATCACTTCAGTGGCTTTAATCAGTGCAGCGGCGGTCTGCCCTGCCTTCAGCTGCATTTCCCGTGCAGAGCCCGCAGTTATAATCGAGGTAATTTGCTGGTCGCCGATTGAAATCCTCACTTCCGCCATCAGACCGCTAATCCGAACGGAATCGATCCGTCCCACCAGTTGATTCCGTCCGCTGACGCGGCGTATCACCAGCTTGCGTTCTTTCTCGGTTCTGCCTCGCGTCCTGAACAACAACCGGTCCAGTTCAGTTTGCGGTATGCGGTGATGTCCCCCCACGGTCTGCACGCTGCGAATCTTCTTCCGGTAAATCCACTGCTTGATCGTGGGAAAACTGATGCCCAGCTGTAACGCCGCGTCACGAAGCTTCAGCAATTCGTCGTTTTTGCGTTCGGATTTGGCGTTCCTGGGCATTCGAACGAAATCCTACAGTCAACACAAAGTTAAGGTCAACCTGCTGAGTTCCCGGTCCCGATCCCTTACTCCGGCGTTCACTGGTGATATCTATATAGACTTAGACAACATAACCATATGTGATGTACACTTTTCGGTTCCCGGGGCCAATCTCGACACTTCGGAGGATCTCTTGCGCAAGGCTGCTTTGTTTTTTGCCGTAATCATTTTCTGTCTTTCTACGTTCCCGGCGATGGCGCAAACTGGAGCGAACCTCTCCGGCGTGGTGACGGACCAGGCCGGCGCAGCCCTTCGCGATGTCGCGGTGACCATCAGGAACGTAGACACAGGGGCAACGCGCACGATCTCGACGGACGGCGGGGGGCACTATCAGGCGTCCGGCCTGCGTCCGGGGCTCTTCGAGATTCGCGCGGCAAAACAAGGCTTCGGCGATGAAACGCGCATGGGAATCAGCCTGGCGGTTGGCCAGGACGCCACGGTCGACATCAAGATGCAGATGAAGACCCCCGACGCCTGTGCGAGCGGCCACGAGTTCGCCACCACTGATTGCGCGCTGACCTGGCACGGCATCACGCTGTACGGTGCGTATGACGTCGGCATCGGCTACGTCAGCCACGGCTTACCGGAGAACGGCTATAACTACGAAGGCGAATCTCTGGTGAATCGAAACGGCTATCAACATCGATTCCTCGTCGCGCCGAACAACCTTTCGCAGACCGGTTTCGGCATCAGGGGCAAGGAAGAGTTTCTGCCTGGCTGGTCGGTTGTGTTCAACGCTTCCAGTGGCATCAATCCGCAGTCCGGGCTGCTCGCCAACGCGTCAAAGACCGACATCATAAACAACGGCCTTCCCAGGAGCAGCTATTCGATAGCGATCGACGGCGCGCGCGCGGGCCAACCCTTCAATGACGAATACTATGCCGGTGTGTCGTCCACGCATTTCGGCACGTTGACCTTCGGTCGTCAGCGCTCTCTCGGCACCGATGCGATGCTGCTTTACGATCCAGCCGGCGGCTCCTATGCCTTTTCCTACATCGGGTATAACGGCACCATGGCTGGCGGCGGCGACACCGAAAACAGCCGTTGGGACACCGCTTTGAAGTATCGCCTCACCGTTGGTCCGGTCCATTTCGGCGCGATGTATAAATTTGCCGATGGTTCTGCCGGCTGCTACTCGGCCGCGGCAGCTTCGGGCTCGACATGGAGTGCCACCACTTGTACGCCGGAATCGGCACATAACAACGCCTATGGATTCGATCTCGGTGCGAACTTCGGCAAGTTCTCCGCCGACATTGTCCCTCAACATTACAACCAGGCGATCAGCGTCTTGAACCCTTTGCTTGGGCCACAGAGTTTGTCGGCGCCCTATCAGTCGACCACTGACAGCATCGATACAACCCAAATTACCGGAACTAATTTGATCGACCCGAACGACACCGTCTATGGCATCGTGACCGACAACTACGGAATTATGGTCGCCGCCAAGTATTCGTGGGACCCGTTCAAGTTTTTTGCCGGCTACGAATACGTCTGGCAGAACAATCCGAAGAACCCATTAGGCGTTGGCGCCTCGGACCAGGGCGGTTATTTCATGAGCGGAGTCGAAGACAACAATCTTGATTCCGAAAAGTTGGTGAACATCTGGTGGACCGGCGTGAAGTACACCTACCACAGCAAAACCGATTTCACTTTCTCGTGGTATCAACAGCGGCAGAACGACTTCCGTTCTCCGCCGGCCTGCACGCCCCAAAGTTTCCGCGCTTCCTGCGCGGGCACCCTCAACGAGGGGTCGCTCTATGTGAATCATCACTTCACCAGGCGTTTCGACGGCTTTGCCGGAATTGCGTATTCCTGGGTGAGCGGCGGTCTGGCCATCGCCATTCCTCACGGCCCCGGCGTTCCCTATAACTACAACAACAACTTTGCTCCGACCATCGGCGGTCGTTTTACCTTCTGATCGTTTCGCGGCGGGCTCAGTCGAGAGCCCAACATGCCTTGGGGTTCATCAAAACTTCGTGGCGGGTTTGAAATCGCCACGGCTTCTTTCCATCCCGCCCACCCATTCCGACTCAGTCGATCCGCTTTCCGTTCTGAAGCCAAGTTGAACAGCGCCCGGAAATGGCGCATCATAGGATTGTAGGTCTACAGCTGCGACCCGGCTTGGAAAAGAGGTAGCCCAGATGACAGCTGATTCGAATACGACACCTCCAGCGGGACCGCAGCCTCCTTCCTTCGGAATCGCAAAGTTGCTGTTCGCGGTCTTTTTAGCAGTCCTCTTCCTGCTGCTTGGCCACAGCATGGTCCAACATCGCTTCTTTCAAGGCGGCCGCGTCCACAGGAATGGTTCCGTCGGACAGTAGCAACCACGAAACAGGAGTTGCCCTCGGCCCCGACGAACGGCCGCGTTTCTCCCCTGGGATTTGAAACGTAAGAGGTCGAGTCCAGACCGCATCTGCCACGCCGCAATACCTTCGGCAATATCTGCATGTTGCTCCCTTCCTCCTATCCGATCGTTCATCAGAAATTCACCAGTTTGTAATGGTCCTGTAACACGGCGACGCTAGAACCAGAACATCTATTTCAACGGGTATCGAGCCGTCGTTAAGCGGAATTGTGTTCGTCATCCGAACGTGAAAGAGGTCCTTAAACAAGTAACGAAAAAGGCAAAGCAACGAGCGTAGCTGGATTCCGTAACTGCATTGAGGCGATGCAATCTGGTCGACAAATTAAGGAGAGTCTGATGAAATTCGCGTGGATGTCATGCGTAATTCTGTTTCTGGCAACGTCGCTGGTGGCGCAAACCGATGCGACGTCCAAACCCAAGAAAACCAAGGCTGCCACCGTGACCGCGGCAGACGTGCAGGCATTAAAGGACGCCATTGCCGCGCAACAAGCCGCCCTGGCGCGGCAGGAGCAGCAGATCCGGGAACTGCGGGAGGAACTTCACGGCAAGGATCAAGCGGTGAAGCAGGCCGAGACCGCAGCAGCCGACGCTTCCGGCAAAGCCGACGCGGCTCAGGCGCAGGCAGCGCAACAGCAGCAGGCGGTCGCGGAGGTAAAGAGCGACGTTGCCGATCTCAAGACCAACGTCACCAATACCGCGCTCAGTCTGCAGGAAACGCAGAAGACCGTGAATGCCGCGCAGGACAGCCCCATGGCCCTGCGCTACAAGGGGGTCACCATTACTCCGGGCGGCTTCCTGGCGGCTGAATTTGTGCGGCGATCTCGCGCGCTCGGTTCCGATATCAACACACCCTTTAATTCTCTGACCATGCCCGGCGCTTCTCAAAGCAACATGTCAGAGTTCTTTGGAACCGGTCGCCAGTCGCGGATTTCCATGCTGGTCGAGGGCAAGCTGAGGAGCGCCAAGCTCTCCGGCTACTACGAGGCTGACTTTCTTTCCGCCGGCATCACCTCGAATAACAACGAAAGCAACAGCTACACTCTCCGGCAACGGCAGGCGTGGGGTCAGGCCGCCTTCGACAGCGGCTGGAGTATTACGGGCGGCCAGATGTGGAGCCTGGTCACCGAAACCAAACACGGCATGGACAACCGCACCGAAGCTACGCCCATGACCATCGACCCGCAGTACCACGTCGGCTTTAGTTGGGCACGGCAGTATGGACTGCGCCTGGTAAAAAACTTCAACAACAAGGTTTGGTTTGGCGCATCAATGGAGAACTCGCAGGCCACGATCACCACCCACAACAACGCCGCCAATTTCCTGCTGGGTTCCGCCGGCGCCGGCGGCGGCCTCTACAACGGTGCAATCACCACTTGCAGCACCAGCTCCAGCGGGGTCACCACCTGCAGTCCGGCAGCCAGCTATTCCTTCAACCCCTCGCCAGACTTCATTGCCAAGCTGGCCTTTGAGCCGGGCTTTGGACACTACGAGGTCTTCGGGATATTCAGCAGCTTCCGTGACCGCGTGTTTCCCTGCGAAGACTACTTCGCGGGCGCGCCCTGCGGCGGGGCGACTGCAGTGGCACCCAATGCATCCGGGGCTTTCAACTCCACCAAAGACGGCGGGGGCTTTGGAGCCAACGCCCGCTGGTCGTTTGCTGACAAGCACCTCGACTTTGGCTTGCATGGTTTCGGCGGCAGCGGAGAAGGCCGCTACGGCACCGCTGGTCTTCCCGATGCATCGGTGAAGGCCGACGGATCTCTCTATTTGGTCAAGAGCCTCCAGGGTTTGACAACGTTGGAGTGGCACGGACCAAAACTCGACATTTATGCGAACGCCGGCGCGGAGTATGCCGGCCGGGCAGCGACTCTGGATCCGGTTACGCTCAAGTATGTGGGATACGGGTCGCCGTTCTTCAGCAATTCCGGTTGCTACACCGAGACCGGTCCCGCGAACGGAGCCGGATTCCTGCCCGGCAGCCTGGGCAGCTGCACGGCGGACACCCGAGTCCTTCTCGAAGGCACTCTCGGCATGTGGTTCAAGCCTTACGACGGATCAAGGGATAAAGTGAACCGCGGCCGCATCCAGTGGGGACCGCAGTTCTCCTACGTAACCCGTTACGCGTGGTCGGGAACAGCTCCGGCGGGAGTTAGTAACTCGCCCCACGGACTGGACTTCATGATCTTCACTTCCTTCCGTTATTACTTGCCGTAGTCAACTGCTCCGCAAAAAGAAAAGCCGCATCCCCACGGATGCGGTTTTTTTCTGATGCCATCACCTGCAAATCGGCAACGCGCGCCCGCCGTGATCGAGAAAACTTCCCGCGCGAAAATGTGAACGCCACCGGCCCGGAAAAGGAGAGTAGCCAAAACCGGGCCGGCGGCGATTCTGAAGGGAAGGCGCCCCTCAGAAGGTTGAGAATTGTTGAATCCTTGCATGGCCCGCGTCGAACACAGACGCGGGACCATTTTCGGTTTACGGCAGGTAGTAGCGGAACGAGGTGAACACCATCGAGTCCAGTCCGTGCGGCTCGCCGCCCGTACCCGACCAGGTGTCCCGCGTCACGTAGGAGTACTGCGTTCCGAACCGGAACCTGCCCTTGGGCCCGGTGTAGAAGGTGTACCAGAAGCCAGTCGTAGCCTCCGCGATTGCCCGTGTGTCGCCCGTGCACTTGCCGAGTGCTCCCGGAGCAAAGCCGGAGTTGGATGTAGGAACGGTTTCGGTGTAGCAACCAGTATTATTGAAGTTCGGAGCGCCGTAGCCGACAGTCACCGGCGTTGCCGATACTGACCACAACCCCGTCGTCGCGTTCTGCGATACGAAGTAAGGATCTTTGCTATAGGTGCGGTCGGCGTACTCCCCACCCACGTAGCCATAGATATCGAGTTTCTTGCCGTGCCACTCGAGCGTACCCAGACCCTGGGACTCTTTGATCAAGTGAACCGTTCCGTCGCCATTGATCGACAGATCGGAAAGCTGTGCCGCTCCATAACGGCCCACTCCACTGCCGCCAAAGGCGTGCAAGCCGAAAACGATGTGCTTATTCGCAACCGTCCAGCGTGCGTTGGCGCCGACGCCTCCGCCTTCTTTCGAGACGTTGTAGGCGCCGATCACGCTGGGCGCGGTCAGGCCGCCAGGGCAGCCCGGGCTATCGAAATCGTAGCAAGGGAACACGCGGTCGGAGAACCGGTCTGCCAGGCCGTAGACTTCGTAATGCCCGAAGCCGGGATCGAAAGCGATCTTGGCGATAAGATCGGGCGAAGGATTGGCCGTGTAGTTGGAGGTAGTGTTATACGAGTTGCTGGCTCCGGCCTCGCCGAGCAGGAAATTAGCCGCGTTGCCATGCGTGGTAAGCGTGCCTTGCGCGTTCTCCACGGCGAATGCGACTGACACCTTATCGCTGAAGTCCTTGGTCAGGCGAATCCCGTACTGGCGCGCAAAAGTAAACCCGACGTTGTAACCCGGATCAATGGTCGTGGGCCGGGCGTCGTTCACCCTGCCTATGTCGTCGCTGGGCGCGATTCCCGCCTTGCCCTCGGTCACCAGGCTCCACATCTGGCCGCCCAGGAATTTCCATCCATTGTCAAACTTGGCTTGGGCCCACGCCTGGCGAAGACGGAGAGTGTAGCTGTTAGTCTGCGTAGCGGTGGAGGTAACGCC
>JBEKDY010000042.1:0-24472 GCA_050014115.1 Candidatus Sulfotelmatobacter sp.
GTGAACGGTAACATACCGTATGCATACCGTGTGTTACTCGAAAAGAAGGAGTGGCGGGGCTTCATATGAGTCCGGGTTCGCAAAGCAAACGTTTACTCGGAGTCCCTGTCCGAACCGAGCAAGTAATGAAAAAGGCCCGCTTCCGGCTCGCCCATGTTCGCTGCAGCCATGTTGGCCGCAGCTATGTTCGCCGCAGCCCTTGCCGATCCGTCCGGACCCGCAAGTGGCTGGTGGCGCTTCAGTGTGTGTTCGCACTCTATCCCCTGCAAGGCTGCGGCGGTGGCTCCTCGACTTCGTCCCCCTCACCGCTGGCCATCACAACGACTTCTCTTGCGGGCGGCACGGTAACGGTGTCGTACTCGGCGACGCTGGCTGCGACGGGTGGGACCGGCAGCGGGTATGCATGGAGCGTGTCGGCTGGGACGCTGCCGGCAGGAATAACCCTGGCTGACAGCGGCATTCTCTCAGGCACGCCGACCGCAACAGGGACCTTCAATTTCACCGCCGAGGTTACGGATTCGTCGCAGGCTTCGGCTACCACGAGTCTCAGTCTCGTCATAGCGGCTGCCGGTCCATTGACCAGTTACGAATTCACCGGTGACACCTCGCCGGTGCACGATCCAAGTATCATTCGGCAGGGATCGACGTACTATGTCTTCTCCACTGATGCCTCTTCGAGTCAAGGCGGATTTATTCCCATTCGCTGCTCAACCGACAAGATTGCCTGGACCGCCTGCGGTTATGTCTTCAGCACCTTGCCGTCGTGGATTTCCGGGGCCGTTCCGCAGGCAACGGAAATATGGGCGCCCGACGTCTCCTATTTCAACGGCAGCTACCACGTTTATTACGCAGTTTCTTCTTTTGGATCGAATACTTCGGCAATCGGGCTGGTGACCAACAGCACGCTGGATTCTACGGATCCTAATTACAACTGGGTCGATCAGGGCCTTATTTTGCAATCTTCGTCTTCCGACGACTTCAACGCGATCGACCCCAATATTCTCATCGATGCGGGTGGATCCGTCTGGCTAACCTACGGAAGTTTCTGGACTGGGATTTACCAGCAGCAGATTGATCCGGCGACCGGGCAAATCCAATCCGGCTCAGCGACCTACCATTTGGCCGAGCGCGCATCGGATGTTCCCAACGATCCGATCGAAGGCTCTTCGCTGGTTTATGAGAACGGGTACTACTATCTCTTCGTTTCGTGGGATTACTGCTGCGCGGTGGATCCCTCGCAAAGCGATTACAAAATCGTGGTGGGCCGGGGGAGCAGCCCGAATGGACCATTTCTCGACCAGAGTGGCGTGGATATGGCGGCGGGCGGTGGAACGATCCTGTTGCAGGGAGACGCAACCTGGGCCGGGCCGGGCGGGCAAACCGCATACATCGATGCGACCGATGGCGATCTGATTGTTTTTCATGCGCTGCAGCTTTCGCAGAATGGGCTGGATTACTTGTTTGTGAGATCGCTGACCTGGACGAACGATTGGCCGGTGATCGGAACCTCGACCGTCCCCGGTTCCCAACACCGCGCGCCATTGAAGAGTGATTAGGTCTTTGTTTGCAGGCTTGTACGCAATAGCCAGCTGCGAAGGCTGACCGCTGGCAGTGGAAGGGGCGTCTGAGAAAAACGGGGTTGCTGATCAGTGATCAGTGTCCAGTGATCGGTGTCCAGTGATCGGTGATCAGTGATCGGTGATCAGTGACGAGCTCGAAGCTGTCTAAATTCGTCCCAGAACAATGTGAGCACTCTGAGCTTCATGGAGACTCTGATGACACGAGACGTGCAAAAGTCTATTTGCAGAAATTTTGGTTCGTTCTTCTATGCTCGCGCTCTCGCCCGGAGCCGAGGTTGGGTCGTGGGAGTGACCCTATTTACTTTGCTCCTGGCCGGATTGCCTGCTTTGGCGCAATTGGACACAGGGTCGATCAGCGGCACCGTCACCGATCCTTCCGGAAGCGCGGTGAAGGATGTCGCGATTACCGCGAAGGAAGCCAGCAGCGGTACAACTTACAAAACGGTCAGCTCCGCCACGGGATATTACGTTTTCCCGTCGGTACGGACCGGCACCTATGAGGTGAAGGCGGAGCCCTCGGCAGGCTTCAAGACTGCGATCTACTCAGGTGTTTTCGTGACTGTGGCTTCGCATGTTGGCCGGGACATTGTGCTTGCGGTAGGGGCGGTATCGGAGACGATCAGCGTGACGGCCGATACGTTGACGTTAGAGACAGAAAGTTCGGAGATCGACGCCAATATTACCAAGGACCAAGTCTACGATCTTCCGCTGGCGGTGACGGGCAACCTGCGTTCGATTTCCTCGCTGGAGTTTCTGGTGCCGGGCGCAGTTGGTCCGGGAACATCTTCCGGCGGGTCCGCCTTCCAAATGACCAAGATCGCCGGCGGTCAGACGGAAGGAACGGACTACCTGGTGGATGGGATCACGACCAACCGGCAGGAGAATGGGTCGGGCTCGTTTGACATCGTCGCACCCTCGGTGGAATCGATTCAGGAGTTTCACGTTGACATTTCCGGGATGTCGGCGGAATTCGGTAGAACTACAGGCGGGCTGGCGAATTACAAGACGCGCTCCGGAACCAACGCCTATCACGGAACGGTCTTTGACTACTACAAGAATGCGGTGCTCGACGGCAACAACTGGTTCAACAACGGCTACCTGGCGCTCAATCCCACGGATAGCGAGTTGCTCAAGCGGCCACCCGACACCAAGAACAACTACGGTGTTTCGTTTGGCGGTCCGCTGCGGATTCCGGGCTTGTACGACGGTCACGACAAGACTTTCTTTCTGTTCAGCTTCGAGCAGTTGCTCTATCATACGGGCGCTTCGGTCACCTCGAATATTCCAACTCCTGCGGAGCTGGGCAGTAACGGGCAATACTTTGATTTTTCGTCGACGCTGGGCGGCCCGATCCTCGACAGCAACGGGAACCAACTTTACGGGGGGTGCGGTAACTCGATACCGGTGTACTACGGTGAAATCTTCGATCCCGCCGCCGAGTCGAACAGTTGCAACGACACTCCGTTCCCCAATAACCAGATCCCGATCGGCCGCGAGAGCGCGGTGGCTAAGGCCGTGCTGCAATACATGCCCGCCCCGAATCTAACCGGCGGGACCAACAATTTTGTCTACAGCACGAACGACAGCATCACGCAGACGGTGTTCAGCGGGCGGATCGACCAAAACCTCGGACAGAAGCACAAGATCTGGGGATTCTTCAGCGCCCGAGAAAACTCCGACCATGGCAACGGCGCCAACCTGCCTCCACCGCTGACCTCGGCCGGCGGCGGCGGAGTGGATCAGTATGGCAAGCTGACGCGCGTGGGATGGGATTGGGTGGCAACCCCGACGCTGGTGAATTCGCTGACGTTCGGCGCCAACCGCTCCAACAACTACAACCTGTCGGCAGCCGCGCGCATGGGGACGGACTGGGATAGCAAGCTGGGAATTGCCAACGGCTCGGGTCCGGTCTTTCCGGGGTTCGTTTTCGTCGCCAGCCCTTATCCGAGCTTCGGCGAGAACGACGATGCCCAGGATGTGGACAATACCCTTGCACTGAACGACGTGGTTCACTGGCAACATGGGGCGCACAGCTTTAATTTCGGTGGGGAAGTGCAGTATCACCAATATTCTTTCGTCAGCAAAATTGGGGGTACGTGCAGTGGCACGTCTGGATGCTTCACTTTCTGGGCCAACCAGACGGCATCGGACACCACTTATTGGGGGCGTGATGGCAACGCCTTTGCCGCCTTCCTGCTGGGTCAATCGGGAACGGCAAACGCGTTGAATCAGATTCATGCGCCGCGCTGGATTACTCACACGGCGGCGCTTTTTGTGCAGGACGACTGGAAGGTGAAGCGCAACCTCACCCTCAACCTCGGACTGCGGTGGAGTTATGACACGCCGCGCCACGAGGCGGACGGGGACACTGCCATATTTAGCCCGACGACGCCCAATCCGGGTGCGAGCGGCTACCCGGGTGCGTTGGTCTTCGCCGGAAATGGAGCCGGCCGCAATGGCAACGCTGGCGAAACCTGGGCCAATACGTACTACAAGGATTTCGAACCTCGCGTGGGATTCGCCTGGTCGCCTCCGTTCCTGCACGATAAGGTCGTTCTTCGCGGCAGCGGAGGTATTTATTATGGGCCGCTGGTGTATGCCGACTTCGGGCAGGGAACACTGCAAGGTTTCACGGCAAATCAGACTCTGTTTACCGGAGATCCTCTGTCGGGGCCGCATGTCGACGCGGGGCTTCCGCTGCTGCCGACTACTCCGGACCTCGATCCGACGCAGTCGAATGGGCAGGGGGTGGACTACATAGCGCCGACGTTCGGACGTCCGGCGATGGTGAGTTCGTGGAACCTGGAAACGCAGGTCCAACTCAAACCGGATCTCTATTTCTCGCTGGGGTACATCGGCAACCATGCCACGCGGCTGCATGGATTGCTCAACTATCCGAACGACATCCCGCTGAGCGCTCTGAGTCAGGGCACATGTCTGTTGTGGTGGGCCGTCGCACCCTGTCCGAACGGGTTTAGTTCGCCTCCGATTCAGCCCTATGTCGGCTTCTCCTGCGCATCGGGCTGTACCTATGGAATCTCGGAAGAAGTGGAGCAGGCGCTGCGTCCGTTTCCGCAGGTCGGCTACATCAATGAGGACAGCTATCTGCAGAATGTGGGGCAATCCAGTTATGACGCGCTGGAAGCTAAGCTGGAGCGGCGTTTCCACAATGGTCTGAACGTGCTTGTCTCCTATACATTCTCGAAGACAATCACCGACGCGGACAGTATCCAGCCTTACTACAGCACGCTGCAAAGCCAGGGGGGAACGCAGAATCCCTATGACCTTCGAGCTGAAAAAGCGGTGAGCAACCAGGATATTCCTAACAACTTTGTCGCGAGCTACATTTATGAGCTGCCGGTTGGCCGTGGCAAGCGTTTTCTTGCAGGCGCTCCGAGGCCGGTGAACGCGATCATCGGGGGCTGGAGAATCAGCGGCGTGAATCGATACCTGAGCGGACAGCCCATCAGCTTCTTCGGGGCCAACGGCATTCCGGGCTTCGACAATGGCATTCGTCCGAACCGTGTGGCGGGCCAGCGCGTGCGCCGCGCGGGTTCGTTTAACCCACTGTTGTTCACCAATACCGGTACGACTGGATACGACCCGACTTCGGGAGCGTGCACCACCGGATACTGGAACTGTGGCGCCTTTGCGGATCCGAACCCGAATCCCGGCGTTAACGTTCCGTATGTGTTCGGCAATATGCCGCGCAACTCTGCGGATATACGTTCGTTTCCGTTCTACGACGAGGATTTCAGCCTGGCGAAGACCTTCGCGATCACAGAACGGGTGAAAGGGGAGTTCCGTGGAGAGTTTTTCAACGCGTTCAACCGGCACATATTCAACAAACCCGACTCTGGGGTTCAGGACACGGGCTTTGGCCAGGTCGGCAGTACGCTGAATGGACCGAGGAATGGCCAGTTCGTGCTGCGGATTAACTTTTAGTTGAATCGGCGTGATGCCGTGGAGTGCCGGCGCTTGCCGTGCCGGCGCTCCTCGCGTCCGTACAACTGATGGCGCAGTTTCGTAAGGTCCCTCCGGAGCGCTGGGCGCGATCCTGCGGGATGACATCGGTGGGCGTAAGTGCGCAAGTCGGTGAACCCGCAAGTGCGCAGCCTCAAATCTGGCCATCACCTTCCTGCCGCGTCTTTCATGGATCGGCTATGCTTAGGGTTGTGTTTCGTCTTTCCTTGCGGGTCCTGACGATTGCGCTGGCTCTGACCCTCGGCTGCCAACTTGGAAGCGGACAAGATGGCGACGCGAAGTCCCTCTTCGAGCAGGGAAACGACGCTTTGCGAAAAGGCGATGCCGCCACGGCCGTTCGCGATTTTCAGGAATTCCTTCGATTACAGCCCGACTCCGCGGAAGGCTACTTCAACCTGGGTCTTGCGTTGCAGTCGGCCGGCCAGTTGGACGAGTCGCTCACCGCGCTGCGCAAGGCGGCGGCGCTGCAACCCGGCTTGCATGGGGCGCGGTTGTTCACCGGCATCGTGAACTACAAGCTGAACCGTCTTTCTGCGGCACATGACGAACTGGTGAGCGAGACGCGGCTCGAACCCAAGAACGCGGCTGGCTGGATGTGGCTGGGCGTCGTGGAGTTAGCCCAGGAACATGCCGATGCCGCCGCGGCCGCGCTGGACAAAGCCGTCGCGCTCGATCCCACCAACCTGGACATTCTCTACCATCGCGGCAGGGCCCATCTGCTGATTTCCAAAGAAAGCTACTCGGCGATGTTCAAGCTGAATCCAGACTCGTGGCGCGTCTATGAAGTGCTGGGACAGTCCGATGCCGAGGCTTACCGTCCCGACGACGCCATTGCGGACTTCAAGCTCGCGATTCGCGCCGCGCCGCACCAGCCGGGGCTAAATGAAGAGCTCGGCGACTCCTGCTGGACGGCGGGCAAGTTCCAGGACGCCGATGATGCGTATGCTCAGGAGATCAAGAACGACAGCACCAATGCCGTTGCCCTGTACAAGCTGGGCAGTCTGCGTGTAACTCGCGATGATGCGGCCAGCGGTGTGCCGCTGCTGGAGCGGGCGCTGGCTCTCGACGCGACAATCAGCGACGCGCACTACTACCTGGGGAAAGGCCAGGCGGCGTTAGGCAAGAATGAGGAGGCCATCGAACACTTCCGGCTGGCGACCAATCCACATGGAACGGAAGAACTCAGGATTATGTCGTGGTATCAGCTGGCGACGCTGTATCGAAATCTCCATCGCACTCAGGAAGCCGGGGAGGCACTCGCTGCCTTCCGAAAAATGAAAACGGCGCGGGATCAGAGACAGCAAAATAAGTTTCAGGAGCAGGCCCGGAGGCGCGATCAATTGCCCGAGAAGGAAGCCATCCCGGCTGTGGCCGATCCTCCGTAACTCCCGGACGTGACTTCCGGAATTCGAATTTCACTTCGTGTGGCCAGGAGGATGGATGCGAGGAGAAAGCCGCCAGCGGAATTTCGTGTCCGGCGCGGTGCTCGTTAGTCTTCTGCTCGCAACGATGTTGCCGGCGCAGATGCTCTCAGCCGAGGGAGCATCGGCGTCTGCACCTCAGGAGGCGGCGTCACAGAAGGCGCCTCCTCAAGGCGGCATCGCTGCCGGCGCTCCGCAAAAGGCGGAATACGACAGCGAGCATCGACCGATTACGGCCGGTGGCTTCGTAAAGACGGGACCGGTGATCTTTCTAGACACCGCGGAAAAAGCCGGCCTCACCACCTGGCACCACACGGCTGGTACTCCCGAAAAGCGCTTCATCCTAGAAGCCAAAGGAGCGGGCGTTGCGCTTCTGGATTATGACAACGATGGGTGGCTCGACATTTACCTGGTCAATGGCTCGACCTACGACGCCCTGGACGGCAAAGCGACTCCACCTCATGCCGCGCTTTTCCGTAACAACCATGATGGAACCTTTACCGATGTTGCCGCCAAAGCCGGAGTAACCAACGATCGCTGGGGCTTCGGCGTGGTCGTGGCAGATTACGACAACGACGGCTGGCCTGATCTCTACGTTACGAACTATGGAAAGAACCGTCTCTATCACAACAATCACGATGGCACTTTCACCGACGTAGCGGAGAAAGCGGGCGTGGCTCTCGGCGGATGGTCGACCGGCGCAACGTTTGGCGACTACGACGGCGACGGACGGCTCGATCTCTTCGTCGCCGCTTACCTTCACTATGACGTCAAGCAGCCGCCCGTCGCAGGCTCTAAAACTGTGAGCTATAGTTCCTGCCAATTCCGCGGCGCGCCTGTGATGTGCGGTCCCCACGGACTCCAGGGAGAACTTCACCATCTCTTCCACAACAACGGCGACGGAACGTTCACCGACGTCAGCGAGAAACTTGGGGTAGGTAATCCCGACCGCAACTACGGTCTTGGCGCTCTATTCGTGGATGTCAACAACGATGGCAAGCCCGACCTGGCCGTCGCCAATGACTCCACGCCAAACTACCTCTACATCAATAAGGGCGGCACGTTCGAGAATCAGAGTTATGCCAGTGGCTACGCTTTCAATGGGGACGGCCGGGAGGTGGCGAACATGGGTATCGCCGCTGGCGATTATGAGAACAACGGACATATGGACCTGGTGAACACCACATTCTCCGACGACTATGATGTTGTCTTTCAAAATGATGGAACGGGAAACTTCACCGATGTCAGTTACAAAGTCGGGATTGCGGCTCCCACGCTTCCATTCGTGGGATTTGGCGACGGGTTCCTCGATTACGACAACGACGGCTGGAAAGATCTGCTGATTGTGAACGGCCACGTCTACCCGGAAGTGGATTCAAAGGGCTGGGGCACGTCCTTTGCCCAGCGACCGCTGCTTTTCCACAATCTGAAAAACGGAAAGTTCGAGCTGATGCCCGCAGTCGAGGGCACCGGGCTGGCGGTTGTTGCGGTCGGCCGCGGAGCCGCATTTGGCGATTTGTTTAACGACGGCAAGATCGACGTGGTCATCAACAGTATCGATCATGCTCCGGTGTTGCTTCGCAACGTGAATCCAGATCACCATCACTGGGTGGAACTGAAGCTCATCGGAGGGCCCAAGAGTCCGCGCGATGCGGTGGGCGCCACGGTCTACCTGACCAGCGGCGGTATACGCCAGCGTGGAGACGTGCTCAGCGGGGGCAGCTATCTTTCCTCCAACGACTTTCGCGTGCACTTCGGACTGGGCGACGCAGCCACCGTCGATCATGTCGAGATCCATTGGCCCAGCGGCGCGGTGGAACAGCTCAAGCTGTCCGCGGTGGACCGCATCCTGACGGTGGAAGAAGGCAAGGGAGTAACCGGAGATTTCTGCCGCGATTGCAGTGCGGGCAAGAGCCAATAAGGTATGCCACATTTCTCCGGCAGAAGTTGACGGGATTCGAAAGCGGTGCGGTGGTTTCCACTGGACGACCAGGTGAAGCTTGTCCGCAATAGTCGGAACCGCTGGAGCGACCCGTGTCTCTTGCGATACGATTGCTCCCGCGTACCCTTGGCGTAAAGAGAGGAGACAGCATGAGGAGGCTGATTCAGGACCTGCGTTATGGCCTGCGCATGCTCGGCAAGTCCCCCGGGGATGTTCCTCGCCTATTTGGGTGTGTCTGCGCTCATGTCACTTGTGATCGGGGAATCCACCAGCGGGCTGGCTCGATCGCCGGGTCAGATTGAAGGCAGTGTTTACCAATCCCACGTGAGAAAAGGCCTGAGGGAAATTGCCTAACTGGCGTTTTGCGATGGGATCATATTCTTCGGATAGGAGACCGACATCGTTCCGAATGTCCAAGAGCCGTTCGAACATCGCGACTGCCTCTGCGTGGCGGCCCTGCAACTCGTAGTTGTCTGCCAACCAGAATGAGCAGGGCAGAAACGTTCCTTCTCCGTGGGGCATGCCGTCTACGGCGGGATCTTGCGTGTAGCGCCCGACGAAGCCATTCTCCACGAGGTGAGTTTCGATGGCTTTCACCGTGCCGATTACACGTGGATCGTCCGGCGGAAGAAAGCCAACCAGCGGCATCATCAGGATGCTGGCGTCGAGGTGTTTGCCTCCGTAATACTGCACAAAGGAGTTCAGATTCGCATCGAATCCCTGGCGGCAAACCTGCTCGTGGATAGCATCACGAAGTTTTTTCCATCGGGGGATATCTACGGCGAACCTGCCCAGTTCCGCCATTTTCAGCAGGCGATCGACGGCGACCCATGCCATCATCTTGGAGTGGACGAAATGCCGCCGCGGGCCGCGCACCTCCCAGATGCCCTCATCCGGCTGCTCCCAGCCCGTTTCCAGGAATTGCAGCATCGCCAGGGCGACTTCGCGACGCGCATGCTGGGGCGGTGCCAGACCGGCTTCGCGCGCCTCAAAAAGTGTGTTGGCTACCTCCCCAAAGATATCGAGTTGATATTGCTTGTAAGCGGCATTCCCGGTTCGGACAGGGACAGATTTTTCATATCCGGGGAGCCACGGCAGTTCCAGTTCCGTGAGTCTGCGTTCGCCGTGAAGGCCATAAAGAATGTTAAGTTCGGAGGGGCTGCCAGCGACAGCGCGCAAAAGCCATTCCTGCCACTCTCGCGCTTCGTCTAAATATCCGGCCTTAAGCAGCGATTGCAGGGTCAGGGTCGCATCTCGCACCCAGCAAAAACGGTAATCCCAATTGCGCACGCCTCCCAACAGTTCGGGCAATGAAGTGGTTGGCGCTGCTACGATGCCGCCCGTGGGAAGAAATGTTAGGGCTTTTAGCGTGATCAGCGACCGCAGCACCGCGTCCCGCCATTCCCCCTGATAAGAACAGCGATCCGACCACGTTCGCCACCACTTTTCGGTGTTCTGAATCGCCTCCTCAATGTTCACCGGCGCAGGTTCATGTTGGTTTGAGGGATACCAGCTCAAATCAAACGCAACTCTTTGTCCTTCCGCGACGGTGAACTCCGCTGCAGTCTTCATGTTCTTACTGTGAAGCGGCACATCCGCCCGCAGCCGGAGCATATCTGGACCGGCAATGGCGGAAATGCCATTTCCGATTCGACGAACCCAGGGCACGACGGACCCGTAATCGAAGCGAATCACCAGTTCCAGCTTCATCCGGACCTGCCCTCGGGTGCCGACGACGACGCGCAGAAGCTCAGGCATCTCCTGGCGCGACATCATGCAGTCGATGAGCTTGGCTGATCCGCTTTCGGTTTCAAACTCAGTTTCCAGAATCAGAGTTCCATCCCGATACCGGCGGCGAATGTTTCGGATCGGCTCTGCCGGCGAGATCGACCAATGCCCGTGTTCAGCAGTTCCGAGGAGTGCCGCAAAACAAGCGCCCGAATCAAAGTACGGCAGGCAGAGCCAGTCGATTGAGCCCTGTCTTGAGACCAGGCCGGCTGTATGGCAGTCGCCGATCATCGCGTAGTCTTCAATGGGTATGGACAGGGACATCCTCCGCAAATCGTGATTCGATGAACTCGGCCCGGTTTTGGAAGCTCCGAGATTCGTGCAAGAAGAGCGCCGTCCTTGCCGGCGGCGCGTGATCAGTGTTGAACGAGATGTATTCTATCCGCGGCTGGGTGTACCTGGGACATTCGTTGACCCGATTGCAGAAGGGCCACTCAGCCATCATGCCTTGCGCGATTGCTCAGATCCTTCATCAGATTCTTAAGAAAATCTTGCGGCGGTACATCCAGAACAGGATGAGCCAAAAGACCAGGAGTACGGCAAAGCCTTGAACCACGGGCTGGAAGGTTGGTCCTGACAGATGCGAGAGCGCCCATCCGAAGTGGCGGTCGACGGCGCCGCGGACGAAGGGCTCCATGGTCCAGCTCATCACGTAAACGGCAATCGAGTTCATTCCGATCACCAGCAGCGGGAACGCCCAGCGCTGCCAGCCTTTCAGCTCCACTAGAACGTAGAAGCCGGCAAGTATCAGGATCACCAGGCCTCCGCTGTACAGGGTGTACGACGATGTCCAGACTCTTTTCACGATGGGGCAAATGCCGGCCCACTGACAGATCAGGCCGAGCAGCACCAGGCCTGCACCCGCAATGACGAGGCCGCGTAGTTTCTGGTCCTTCGTTCCTTTGCCCTTGAGCCATTCTCCGGTCAGCAGGCCCATAATCATGGTTCCCAGCGTTGGAATGAAACTCAGCGTGGACCAGCCGCCCTCATTGAATACAAAGGGGTGCTCGCGTGGGAAAAGGTTCAGGAACCAGACGTCGAAGGCCCACGACAGATTGGAATTTTTGTTCCAGTGAGAAAGAAATCCAGTGTAGTTGTGGGTCCAATCTGCGGGAACCCCGACTCTGGCGTAGTCAAAGCCCGGACCCGGCGCCGGATAGAGCGCGAAAGCAAGCCAAAAAAAGATCAGGATGAGGACCAGCGTCACCACCTGAGTTCGCACCCGCGCGAAGCCCAGCAGGAACAGGAAGACGTATCCCAAACCAATTTGAGTGAGCGTGTCCTCAAAGGTCCAGTAGGTCTGATGCGACAACAGGGAGCGGAGAAAAATTCCCAGGAAAATCAGAATGAATGCGCGCCGGATGGCATGCGCCAGCATGGGTCCGAAGGTTTGTCCTTTCAACTTCCTGCTTGCGATCGAAAACGGCAGCGCAGCGCCCACCAGAAAAGAAAAGGCGGGCTGGATCAGGTCATGCAGCGAGCAGCCCTGCCAGTCGACGTGATCGGTATTGAAGCCGATGATCCTCCAGAACGTGCTGTGCGGAAACCCGCTCGCCACCGCATGCAGATGCATGGCTTCCGCGAGCATCAGGAACATCACGGTCCCGCGGAGCACATCCAGCGAGACCACGCGGGTCGCGACTTCCGGCTTGCGGACGGGTTCTGCCACGGGCCGCTCTAAAGCGGGACTTTCCACTTGCGGGCTTTCGATCATAAAGGGCTCCCATGATCAACTATGACCAACTCAGCAAGAGCTAGAGGCTAAGGCTATTTCATAAATCCCCGCCGGCTGCTCCGAGCGAAACCTCAGAGGCTAAAGCCTGGATTTCCTAGCCTCTGGGTGGCACGGCCGAAGCCGTGCCCTTCCCAAAAACTCTTAAGTCTGAACCGCAAAGCCGGGAGCGTCCGAGACGTTCCACTTGCCGCGGGTGAAGTCGGGGAATTTCTGCGAAGCGCCATTCTGCGAAACGGACACCTCGCTCAATGGAGTCGACGCGCTCCAGGCGGCGGCGTCGTAGCAATTGATGTCGGGCACCAGACCTTTTTTCAGGCAATCCATAAGCCGGTAATTCATGACGTAATCCATTCCGCCGTGGCCGCCCATCTTACGCGCGAGTTCTCCCGTTGTCTTCCAGAGCGGGTGCTCGTATTTGCCGCGAAAGGCGTCGATGTTCTGCCAATCTTCTTTGCTGGAACCATCGGCCTGTTTTTCGCCATCGATAAAGACGCGCGCTGGATAGTCGGCGAAAATGCCCTTCGTCCCTGAGATCGAGTTGAGGCGGCTGTAAGGTCGTGGGTTCACCACGTCATGCTGGAGAAGAATCGTGCGGCCTTTCACAGTTTTTATGATGCTGGTATTGATGTCGCCGCAGATGTACTTTTCGGCGCGCTTTGGATCTCCGTCAGGGAAGTTCGCTTTCACATAAGCGCTCAGCGAAGCCTCGGGCGAACTCACCGAAACCATATAGTCGAACCGGTCGCCGCGATGGATGTCCATGTAATGGGCCACCGGGCCCAGTCCGTGCGTGGGATACAGATTGCCATTGAGCTTCATGTGGGGAAAACGGCGCCACAGGCCCTCGCCTTCACTGGAGGTCAAAATAGTGCGCAGGTCGTGCAGATAGGCGGCCTCGCCATGCGTGATTTCGCCGAAGACTCCATCCTGCACCATGCCGAGGACCATCATTTCGTTCGAGCCGTAACAGCAGTTCTCGAGAATGACGCAATGCTTGCGCGTGGACTCGGAAGTATCGACGATTTCCCAGCACTCCTGCAGCGTGGTGCAGGCCGGCACTTCGACGGCGGCATGCTTGCCATTCTTCATGGCGGCGACCGCCATCGGAACGTGCCAGTTCCACGGGGTCGCAATATAAACAATGTCGAGATCGAGTTCGGTCAAATTCTTGAAATCCAATTCGCCTTTACTGAATCCAGCGGGCTCCGGCTGGCCTGCCTTGGTCACTGCCTTCTGCGCCCGCGCCACTTTTTCCGGCACCAGGTCGCAGATCGCCTTGACCTCAACCTTGTCGATGGCCAGCAAGTCGTCCAGCAGGTTGGTGCCGCGTCCCCCGACCCCGATGATTCCGAGGCGGACGCGTTCTCTGGCTTCGAATGGGACGCCGATCATGGTAGCGTTCGCGCTCTTTGGTGTGCTCTTGGGCGTGCTGGCGGAGAGTTCGGAGGAAGGTTCAGAGGAAAGCTCAGAACCCAAAACATCCTTAGCAATCAGAAGTCCTGCGCCGCCCATCGCAGTGCGCTGGATGAAACTTCGTCTCGAAACATCTTTCGATTCTTTATCCGTTGGCATGTTGTGGCTTCCTGGTGGATGAGGGTCCGAATTGCAAGTGTACTCGTATCCGCGTGTGTCCCAAAGGGCTGTGTGGCGCATAGAAGCGCGGGTGATTCATCCTGCGCCCTCCGATGTCGCGCCTTTCGGGCTGGCGCGACAGATCACGAAGTAGTTTCGCAAAGCCGCTGCACCCCACCCAGGATTCCAATTGAGACTTCGTTAACTGTTGTCGCTCGTGCCTTGAAGTGCTTCCCTATGGCTTCTTCGCCGGCGGTGCTACCGGAGTTCCAGTGAGCGCATTTCCATCAATCATGGTGAGATTCTCACCCGCCATGGTTGCCACGTAAGCGTCATTCGCGGTGGCATCGATTGCGATCGCGTAAGGACCATTTCCAGTATTCACGGTGGCGATTACAGAATTGAGCGTTCCATTGATCACGGTTACGTTGTTACCGTGTGTGTTCGCCACGTAGACCCGGTGAGTCGTCGAGTTGAGCGCCAGGGCTTGAGGATGCTCACCCACGGGTACAGTCGCGAGGACCGAGTTGGTGGCTCCATCGATTACGGTTACACTATCGCTCCCGTAATTCGCTACATAGACTCGGTTGGCGGCTTGATCGACCGCGACCGCGCAAGGAATCTCGCCCGTGTCAACCGACGCCACGGTATTGCTTTTTTCGTCGATCGCCCACACTTTCGCGCTGCCGGAGCCGGTCAGGTAGATTTTCTTAGTCGCGGTATTCGCCGCGATCCCCCAAATGTGCCTATCCACGTCGATGGTCGTGACGTTATCGTTCCTGCCGTCGATGACGGTGACTTTGCTGCCTTCATAGCTGGTCATGTAGATTCTGTTCGTCACATCGTCAATGGCGATCGCGTCGGCCTGCACTCCCGCTTTCAGGATGCTCGTTCGATTGGTCTTGCCGTCAATCACGGTGGTCGTGTTGCTGAAAGTCTTCGACACGTAAACTTTGTCGTTTGCCGGATTCACCGCGACCACGTATGGCAGATCGCCGACCGGCACGGTCGCCGTGACCGCATCCGTCGCTCCGTCGATTACGCTCACCGTTCCGCTCCCCGAGTTGCCCACATAAATCCTGTTCGTGATCGGGTTGACCGCGATCGCTTCCGGCTCAGTGCCCACCTTCACGGTCTTTGTAGAACCCGCGGCTTCGTCAATCACAGTCACGCTGCCGCCTGCGGAGTTCACCGCGTACACCCTGCGAGTCGCAGAATTCACCACGATCCCGCGAGGACTGATTTCCAATCCCGTCGCCGGCGGGCGGTCCGCCCGGACTGATGGCGTGCCAAGCGAAATTGTCGCATCTTCAATCAGCTTGTTCTGGATGGCACTGGCGAAGATTTTGTCACCATGCCCCATGTTCATGTAGATCATCTTGTACTTCGTGTTTGTCCATACCACGGGCAAGTCGCCGCCTGTGAGGACGTCCTTCAGCCCCAGCGGATAATTCGACGGATCGAAGGTCACCAGGACCCTTACATCTTTATTGAGGCGCGGGCTCGGCTTCCAGACGTACCATTCATTGGAAGGCGCGACAAAAGCGTCCGGGAGGTTCGCGGTTGCGGGATGGGTTCGGTCGTCAACGATAAGCCGCGCCGGTAAGGGTGGCCAACTGTTAATGTAAAATACCGCTCCCCCCAGAAAATCGACGAACCACGGCCAGTTCGTGTCCTTATCGTTGTAGCCGGACGAATGAAATCCCAGCCATGCGCCTCCCCCTTCCATGTAGTGTCGGAATGAGAGCCTCTCTTCCGGCTTGGTGGGCGATTCGTTGAGCCAGATGACGAGTTGATATTTCTTTAGGTACGAAGCGTTTAGGTTCGCCCAGTCGTCGGTCGAGTCGAATGTAAAGTTGTCCCTTGCAGCGAGGGCGGAAAAGAACTTCAGAGCGTCCTCAGCGAACTGGACGTGGTCCGGCTCCGCCCTTGAAGAATAAAAAGCGATGACTTGAAACTGCGCCTTCTGCCCCAATTCAGGATTGGAAGGTTGTGCCATGCTGGCACTCATCGGGATGAGCGAGAGCAGAACCGCCAGTCCAAAGCGGCAACGAGACCGATACTCCGAACAAACCAGAAGCGAAGATGGCATTAGTAATCCTCATGTTGGCGCTCAAACCAGAAGCATAGTCGAGTGAGGTTTCGTTGGCGCACATCTTGGCGCAAAGCCAAGATTCGCTCGATCATTATGGGTTCATGTTGAAAGAGTCACCGCGTGACCATTGGGCGGGCTGGCTCACTCCGCGCGTAACGGTTTAGGAACGCTACCACAACTGGCGTTGCCTAATCCGATTTATGGCTCCTTCACGCGTGGAAGAAGTCTCCGCACCACTCGGAGCGCTGGCGGCAGCGATCCAACGGCACAAAGAGTCCGAAGACAGCAATCATCGAGTACGTGATGATTCCTCGGCGACTCGTGCATCGGACCCAAGTTCTTTAATTCTCCCGCCGACCGTTAGAAGCTCGTCGTGGTAGCGTTGCTCGATCTCAGTAGTGCGCTTGGTGAGTTCGGTTTCGAACTGAGCCCATAGCGTCTGATTGTAAGAGCGTTTGACTTTGGAGCCCATGCCTTGCTCTGAGATCTAATCCGCGCAGGACACTTCGGAGTTAGAATCGGAGCGGGAAGAGTTCGTTTTGTTTGTGCAACGCGAGTTGAGCACATCCGCAACCTAATGATGCCCCTAAAAGCTCTCGCCGCTTTCTTGTTCTTGTCGTTTTCCTTGGCCGCAGCTCAAGTGCACGTATGGCAAGGCACATTGACTCTACCGACATATGAGGAAGGCGCGCCGGATCCCAACCCTCCCTTTGATCAATATACAAGCACCCGCTTCAACTATCCGTATACGCTCCGCGATAATTTGACGGATCGCAGGGTCGATCATGTTTGGCGCGCTCTGTTCCTGGAGAACGAATATTTGAAATGCTCCGTGCTGCCGGACATTGGAGGCCATCTCTACAGCTGCACAGACAAGATCAGCGGCAAGCCAATGTTTTACGAGAACCCATCCATCAAGAAGGCCGACATATCTTATCGCGGCGCTTGGGCTGCGTTCGGCATCGAGTTTAATTTCCCGGTTTCCCACAATTGGGTCAGTCTTTCCCCGGTTGATTTTGCGTTCAGCCAGAAAGATGACGGCAGCGCTTCCGTCCAGATTGGCAACATCGACCGGGTATACGGAATGCAGTGGTCGGTCGAACTCGTGCTGCGGCCTTATTCGACTGTTCTCGAGGAGAAGGTCACACTCAACAATCGCAGCGACGTTCGCCACCGCTTCTACTGGTGGAACAATGCGGGAATTCAGGTGTGGGATGATTCGCGAATCGAGTATCCCATGCGGTTTACAGCGAGCCACGGATTTCGAGACATTGAGCCGTGGCCGCTCGAGGCGGACGGCACCGATCTCAGCGTTCTGAAGAACCAGACCAAGGGCCCGGTCTCCCTGTTTTCCTATGGCAGTCGCGAGCCTTTTATGGGCGTTTGGAATCCGCATACCAACACCGGAACCGTGCACTACGCGGATCATGCGCAACTCCCTGCAAAGAAGATCTGGTCATGGGGCAGCGATGCGGATGGACTGGACTGGCGCAAGGCTCTGTCGGATAACAACAGTGCTTACGTCGAGGTGCAGGCAGGACTTTTCCGCAATCAGGAGACATACGCCTTTCTCGAGCCTCGGCAGACGATCAGCTTCTCAGAATTCTGGATGCCGGTGCGCGACATTGGTGGAATTTCCAGAGCCAACCTGGCGGGCGTGGTTCATCTGAGCCGGCGAGGAAACGCACTCGTGGCTGGACTTAACGTGAATCAGGCGCTTCCGGGAGCGACGCTGCGGATTTCGGCGGGAGATCAAGTCCTTTTTCATGAGCAAGCCGACCTCAATCCGCAGCAGACCTGGTCGCACGAACTCGACAAAGCTGACCCCGAACAGAAATACACATTCGAGCTTCGCGACGCCAGCGGGTCGGTTCTTCTGCGGCAAACCGAGGACCAATACGACTGGACGCCGGTCGAACAAATTCGTGTCGGGCCGCAGCCGTCTTATCACATTCCGGATCCCGAGCATCGCACAGAAGATGACTGGCTCCAACTGGGGAACGAGCACGAACTCGATGGCAATTTGTTGGCAGCCTTGCAAACGTATCAGGAGGCCTTGGCCAGGTTTCCCGGAAGCGTTCAAGGTCGCAAAGCTGCCGGGCGCTTGTGCGCCAGCTTGCTGCGTTTCCAACAAGCAAAGATCTTTCTAGAACCGGTATATGCCCGCAATACCACCGATGCCGGAGTTTCCTATTATCTCGGAATTGCATATGACGGCCTGGGCCAGAGCCGCGACGCGCGCGAATCCTATGAAACGGCTGCACGGCTGCCTGACTTCCGCGCGCCAGCGGCATTGCGATTGGCCGAGCTTTCTGCCCGCGAAAGGAATTTGAAGCAGGCAGAGGCTTACCTGCAAGAAGCCAATAAGGCTGCTCCGGATGACGTTCGCTCCGCCGAAGAGCTGGCTGCCGTCCTGATGGCGGAAGGGCAGAAGGAACGGTCTCAGAACATTGCCCGGGAATGGCTGGCGCGATTCCCGCAAAATTACTTCATGCTTGAACAGGTTGGCAGACCTGACCTGCATCATCTTGCCGACGACGCGGAGCGTGTGCTGAATGTCGCCTCCGAGTACATGCGTCTAGGAATGTACGGCCAGGCGCTCGAGGTGCTGTCACGCAACTACCCTCCTGCGATTGCGGATGAAAGCGAACCCGGAGTGCTTCCTCCGGACAAACATCCGATGGTGGCCTACTTTCGCGGATATTGCCGGCAGAAGCTGGGACAGATCGGCTCGGGCGATTTCGGCACGGCAGCGAAGCTCTCCACCATTTATGTGTTCCCTAGCCGCGCAGAAGACATCGAGGTTTTGACTGCAGCGCTGGGTGTCAATTCGCAGGATGCCAGCGCACACTACCTGCTTGGAACGCTTTACTTTTCACGAGGCTTAACCGACGAGGCTCTCGCCGAATGGGAAAAGGCCCGTAAGCTCAATCCGCAAATTCCGACTCTGCACGCTAGTCTTGGGCGCGCTCTACTGCACGCGAAAGACAATCCTGAGCAGGCGTTGGCTGCGTTTCAAGAGGGCCTGCGGGCTGACCCGCGGAACGTCGAGCTCTACACGGGAATGGATGAAGCCCTCAGCATCCTGCAACGTTCACCTCAGGAACGTATAGCGGCGCTTGAGAGTTATCCCGATCGCGCCAGTATGCCTACCGATCTCGTCTATGAACTCATCCTGAATCTGGCCGAGTCTGGAGAGTTCGAGAAATCCGCCGCCTTGTTCCTCAATTGTTTCTTCCCACGCGAGGAGGGCGGCACCAATGTGCGAGAGGTCTGGCTCGAAGTGCAAGTGCTGCACGCCATTTCATTGGCTCAACGCGGACACTGTTCTGATGGAGTTAAGATTGTGGATCACCTTGCAGACCCAGTGCCAGATCTGCCGTTTACACGTGATGGACTCGCGCCGTTGCTGCGCTCGGCCCGGTTCAGCTACTTAATTGGAAATGTTTATAAAAACTGTGGCTTCCCGGACAAAGCTCGAAGCAGTTTCATGCAGGCAACTGAGCGATCGAATCTGGCAGACGCCGTTTGGTCATGGAGAGCATCTCAACAGCTACCGGGTTTCGATCAAGGCTCAACAAAGCAGAAATTGGAGAGAGTTCTCGAAGGCACGAAGAGCGATGGCGACATCAGTTCGCGGAGTGGATGGTGGTTCTACAACGCCGCCGTACTCGATCGTGCCGTGGGACGCACCGAGCAGGCGGGTACGGAATTTCGCCAAGCACTTTTGCGCCCCGATCAGTTGTTGACTTATCACCTTACCCGGCTTGCGCTTGCCAGCGGCAATCCCTAGTCCGCTTAGTGCGTGCGAGCGAAGGAACATCCCGATGAATGGCTTTCTTGGAATGTTGGTTCTCATCACTTTCTCCAGTAGTGCCTTGGCTGGCGATCAGACGATCCAGAGCGCATGGGCCGAGTCTGATCCGCATCTCGACACGAATCTAACCTCGTCGTTTTGGCGGGGCTCGTTGCCGATCTTCATGGACGGAGATACTCACGGCAAACGCGACCCCAAGTATCGGACGGAAATCCGAACCCGGTGGACCAGGCAGAACCTCTACTTCTTGTTCGTGTGCCCATACGAAGAACTCAACTTGAAACCCAATCCTGATACATCTACCGAAACCAATGAGCTTTGGAACTGGGATGTGGCAGAGGCCTTTATTGGCGCCGACTTCAATGACATTCGGCGTTACAAAGAATTTGAGATTTCTCCGCAGGGGGAATGGGTCGATCTCGATATCGATCTCCACGAACCAGGCAACGTAGAGGGATGGAAATGGAATTCTGGCCTCGCTGTTTCGGCCCGAATCGATAAAGCGGCGCACGTTTGGTATGGGGCAATGAGAATTCCGTATTCTTCAATCGATACTCGTGCGGCCGCGGCGGGCAATACTCTTCGCATCAACCTATTTCGCAGCCAGGGGCCGGCTTCTGCCCGACACCAGATTGCATGGCAAGCCCCGATGAGCAACAGTTTCCATGCGCCAGAACGGTTTGGTCTGCTCAAACTCGTGAAGCAAGATGCTCGTGACGCAAAATAAATGACGAGGATTTAAGGAGTTTTGGAACCGCCTTGAATTGTGTCCGGTGCAGGCTTGCCGATTTCGCTCCCTGTGACTTCGCGACGTTCATTGAGTGCGCCATCGGGAATTACGACCGCCACCCAAGGCGTTTTCGGCGAGACTAAATGGGCATGCCAGACGGCCTCTCGAACGCTCCCAAAAGTCAGATCGATCTCCTGCTTGCCAGATTCCTTCAGGGTGAGATTGTCGCTGCGTAACGTGAATGTGTGACGACCAGCGCCTTCGGCCGAGACTCGCAATACGATTTCATTGTGCCCGAGATCCTGAGAGACCACACTGAAGTCGAGCACGCGGTCAGGACGCAGATCAATATCATAGAATCCGCCGGGGAGAACGGTAACGCTCGTGTGAGCTGAACCCTGCCGCGCATCGTAGTGACCTTCCGGCAAATGAATATCGAAGTCGCCGTCACGCGAACTCAGGCTCGCTGTTGTTACCTGGCCACTCTTTTGTTCGCGGAACGCGACCGGTTCGCGGCTGGCAGGATTGGCCTGTCCCCGCACGGTGGCGGGCACGCTGATATCTTCCATCAACCATATCCACTGCCCCACCGGTTGAGTCCAGACCTCTTTATAGGTCCAGCAAATTTGGGTGGGCCAATAGGGAGCGTCGTCGAAGCCTTTGGTTTCGATGCCGACAGGAAGCGCGCCAACCATTTGACCGGATCGAACGCTGTAGAGTGGCGTCCAGTCGTATCCCTCGCCGTACATCACGCTGGCGGCAAAAGGATTGCGGCCGACCAACCATTGAGCCTGTTTCTGGGCTAAGTTTTCGGCTTCCAAATCGCCTCGCAGCTGTCCCACATAAGAATCGCGGTCAGCGGCCCGAAGCGGCGTCCAATTCTTGGCTTCGGGGATGAGACGCGCTTCGCTCTCGCGATATACAGCCGCCGGCAAAACCGCATAAGGCTCATCGACGACAGCTGCTGGTTTCAAATAGTACTGGGAGTGCAAGGCGACGGCCGAGTACCACTTCATCCACTTGTCATGGTCAGGGAAGGCTTCACACAGACGGATGAGCGCGACGATCGGTTCTTGTTCCTGACCGATATGGAAACGATGAAACAGATTGTCTCGCTTTGGGCTGGTATAGAAATAACCGGTCAACGGAATCGTCCACGGCTGCATAGTGCGTTCCTGAGAGTTGAGCACCATGTCTCCCAAGATGATGGCTTCCTGCGCGTACTGATCGTCTCCAGTCGCCAGATAAAGTTCGACCGACGCGACCACGCCAAATGAGATACGCTCTAGTTCGTCTTTCGCTCCGTAGACTTCAGCGAGTGGAGGCGCCGTCTTCAGGCCCTCGACGGCGTACTTCCAATCCTCTTCCGCGATCATGAGGCTTCGGTTCGCCAACTCTGGATCGCTGTCCTTTAATACACGCGCCGCAAGGGCTTCCACTCCGCTGACGCGGAAGTTCCATTCCGGATCATTGACGGCTTGTCCGAATCGATCGTCGGACGTTCCCATAATTCCATCGGTCCAGTAACTCACCAACTGGCCGGTGCTGCGATAGCCGCCGCCAAATCGCGTTTTGAGCACCCAACTCAAGCCCCACCGCGCTTCGGCCAGCAGACGATTGGAAAGAACTGGGTCTTCTCCATGCCGCCTTAGACTATCTGCCAGCGACAACACGGCATACACCATCCCCGGCGTATTTCCGGTCGCAGAGAGATCTCCGGCGTCGTGGTATCCACCATTGACGACGATGCGCTTGTCGTCATGAATTGTGTAAATATCCTGATGGCACCTGCCGTGAATGCCCGGAATTTCGGTTCCGCAGCGCTCGCTGTACATGAAGTTGATCGACTTCCAGATGCTGTCGAGCCAGGCGTCGTCTCCAATGCGAAACGAGCGAGTCAGTTCATCTCCCGCTTTGATCGCATAGGTTCCCGGCGCGTGGATCTCAGAAAAATCCAGCACTCGATAGCTGCCCAACGGAGTCGTGGTTTGCTTGACCGGCTTGGTCAAGACGATCTGGCCGGTTTGAGTGTCGACGACAGAGAATTCGTGAGCTGTCAGATCGCTAGCGATCGCGGATTTCGAGGAGCCTGACGTATAGCCGCTATGGCTGAATGCGATCTTCCCTGCTGCAACATCCCACCCTTCCACGTGATCGGCCACCACGCTTTCTAATTCCAGTTGATCAATATCCAGGATCGTTTGGTCGCCGGGATCGGGAAGTTTCTTAGGGAGGCTGTACGCAAAGTCAAGTGCAGTGACACGATCGCGATCGAGGGGAGCGATTTCCCACACGACATGATTCCAGACATGGTTCTTGAGAATGATCGATTCATGTCGCCCCTCGTTGTATTGGTCCGGCAATTTGTGGGAGCCGTCATTGTGCAGCATCAGGGAACAAGAAATCGCGGGCGCGCCAATGACATCGGGGTAGACCCAGAGCGAGATGCGGTTGTACCGGCTCCAGTCTTCGCCTGGAAACTTTCTCGTCGCCACAAGATCTTCCCACTCGCCGCTACCGTCAACTTGCGCGACATTGGTAGTAGAACGGATCCGCAATGAATGCTGGCCATCTTTGACATGCGCATCGGTCAAGGTCATCTCTCCCAAGCCGGCGAAAGACCAGGTGGAGAGGTCTTCCATGCTGTCGAGCAGACGCGAATCGAGGACCTTCTTGTTCAGCCATCGGAATTCAGCGCCGTCTTCATACGTCGCTTGCATTGGCATCTCGGGAGCCGTTTGCTGTGCCGTGAGAGACACACCCAGACAAAAGATGCTCAGGAATGTAGCAATACTGAACCGGCGCATCTGGATCGCCCCTCTGCTCCATTTTGACTTGATGTCCACGATCGGCCCCTCGTGCCTAGCCCCGGCTAGCATCTTGCAGAACGTCACGGAGACGCTTCGCGACTATCATTTCTTCGCCGGGCTGGAGCATCCAAACTCCGACGACAACGGTATTCGGGCCTCCCGGTAGTCCCGCACTCGCGGGGGCGCCTCCGGTGGATGGATTCAGCTCAATCCGCGGTTTTCCTTCCCGCATCTTTTGCATGACCGCCGCGCCTGTGATCTTGACTCGACTCTGGTCGTAAGTGACGAGCAGGTGCGGAACATGATTGGCAACTTCAGGAATAAAGACTTGAGTCTGTACCGTTGGAATCGCGCTCAGATATTTTGCGATACGATCGGCCCGCTGCCGGCATTGTGCTTCTATGGCAGCGTCATCCTGCTTGAGGAACCAGTCCACGGCTGCGACCAGACCCGCGATTTCCTCTTTCGCTACTTTCATCCCGCGCCCGACTGTGTTTGAGTTTGGTGAATTGTTTTTCGTGGCGGCGTCGATCAGGTCCTTTCTCCCCAACAGCAAGCCGGTGCACTGCGGTCCCCGGAGTCCCTTTCCTCCGGAGAACGTTACGAGATCAAACCCCATCTCTGTGTACTTCCATAGGTTGGAAATTGGAGGGACATCGGCGGCAGCGTCATTGAAACAGGGCACGCCATGGTTGTGGGCCACTCGAATCCAATCTTCCTGGCTGATTTTCCCGCCACCTGCGTTGAAAAAATGGGCCATCACTGTACGCTCAGTGAACGCCTGTTCGTATTGTTGAAGGGTCTCCACCTCCACAAAGAGAATGCCGCAATTGCGCAGGGCATGGTCATAGTCGTAACGATGAGCTTTCTGAACGATAACCTCATTCTTAAGCCCAGACATATCCGTTGGAATATCCAGAATGGGCTGCTCATTTCCCATGGTGATACATGCTGCGGTTCCCACCACCAGCGCCCCGGCAGCGCCGGAAGTAACGAGA